>CAIWRU010000107.1 GCA_903915155.1 uncultured Mucilaginibacter sp. | reverse complement strand
TGAATTAAAATAAATTTTTTTAAATATTATTTTTGGCTTTTTAGTGCCATTTGATGGGTTTTTTAAAAAAGAACCCATTTTTTATACTCCAAAATGCTCTATGTTTATACAAATTGACATACTAATTAAATATTTATTATTATATTAGTCGCTTCATATGTATTGTAAGCGAATCTCGCTTACTCATTGTGATAAGGTTTAGGTTTAAGCCTCCAAGCAGCGAGTGCGAGGAGGCTTTATTTATTAATCATAGCTTAACATATTATTCTCAAATAATAATTGTCACCTAAATTATAGATCACTAAAAATAAGGTCCATTTATAAGTCTATTATTTGTTATGATCTTAGTATAATTGTAGGAAGGCAAAAAAATCAATGGATACAACCTCAACGGATATACCCCATGAGCATTGGGACTTGGAAATAAAACCAAGTAACAGCTTGTTCCAACTGCATCTTAAGGATGTTTGGGCCTACCGCGACCTGCTGCTGCTACTGGTACGCCGCGACTTTGTCAGTTTCTACAAACAAACCATATTAGGGCCGCTGTGGTTTTTTATCCAGCCCATTTTTACCACCATCATATTTGTTTTTGTGTTTGGCAACCTGGCCGGAATTTCGACCGATGGTTTACCACAGCCACTTTTTTATATAGCCGGTATAACCGCCTGGAATTATTTTTCAGATTGCCTTAATAAAACCAGCACCGTGTTTAAGGATAATGCCAATATTTTCGGCAAGGTGTATTTTCCGCGCCTGATAATGCCGCTGAGTATTGTGGCATCGAACCTTATACGTTTTGGTGTGCAGATGCTGCTGTTTTTGGCCATGATAGTTTATTACTGGGCAAGCGGCCGTTATTTTGGCATCAACTGGTACGTGTTGCTGTTCCCGGTGATCGTGTTGCTGATGGGTTGCCTGGGCTTGGGCTTCGGTATGATTATTTCGGCCATGACCACCAAATACCGCGATCTGGCTTTTTTAGTAACTTTTGGCGTGCAGTTGTTAATGTATGCTACAACGGTTATCTACCCACTATCAACCGCTTTAACTAAATATCCTAAGTACGCCTGGATAATCAAATACAACCCCATGACGCCTATTATCGAAACCTTTAGATATGGGTTTTTGGGCAAGGGCAGTTTTAGCTGGGGCAGCCTTGGTTATTGTGCGGGTGTAACCCTCGTTGTTACGCTGCTGGGCATTATCATCTTTAACAAAGTGGAGAAGAAATTTGTCGATACGGTGTAGCAGACCACTTAGGCATGGAATAATTATGCTTTTTGCTGCCTGTAAAAATGAATGGCCATCTCTGCGGGCTGTATCAATATGGTTATATTTCACATCTAATTAAGTGCTATGCCCCGTAAATTTATATTGCTGTTCTTTGTAGCGTTTTATCCATTATTTATTTTCGGGCAAACCCCGCCCATCCAATTAAAATTTGAAGACGGACGGATCAACGCCAGTTTTTCAATTAATAACAGGCAACGGACATTTACGCTTGATGCCATTGTTCCATCTACTGTAAAAGGCACAGCACAAATACTTTCTGCCGACAGTACGGGTATAGTAACAAAAAAGGAGATAAGGTACTTTGATTACAGCTGCTTTATAACCAGTAAAGTAACAAAAACTGCTTACGGCCTGCAGTGGGACGTTTACATTACCGGGAAAGACAGCGACTGGACAGCCCCAATAGAAACATCACTACAATGGGATGAGCCGGGTTCACTTCAATTTTGGACAACCTGGTCTGATAATCATTTAAACCCCGGTAATGACGATTGGCAGGACCCATTTACCCCTGCCCCATTTCAAGACCTGAAATTGATGTATGGCGGCGAAAGTCATTTGTCGCACAATGCTTTTGTTATTCCTATTGCTGCAACCTTTTTTAAAGATGAAAACCTTGGCCTAAGCTTTATCGAAGCTTTGGATGATACTATACTCGACCTTGGGATGCATACCACATCAAATGGACTTATAGCTTATCGGCATAATAACTACAGGATAGGCTCCCGGCACACCATTCATATACGCCATCAGCTAGTTTTTCATGAGGCCGATTGGCGCTCTGGTATGGCATGGCTTAAAAATAATTACCCAAACTATTTTGTACCTGAAGAGCCTGAAATAAATAATATCGCGGGAGGCGGTGCTTATTCATCGTACGAAGGCGATCTGGATACGGCAAAATATCGCCAAATGGGATTTAGCCTTAACTGGAAAGCATCGCTCGATTTCCCCTATATGGGTTTATTTATTCCACCTGTAAAAAACGTAGATGAAAAGTGGTTAAAATATAAACAAGCCGGCGTAACCATTGGCGATGGATATGCTACCATCAGCAGGTTAAATCATTATGCCCAACACCTTAATAAAATGGGATTTCATACGGTGGGCTATTTTAATGTGGCCGAATTTGGCAACGGTATTATCTATCCTTATAAATCGGCAAAGAACATTGGCGAAGAATGGGAAAATCCTAATAGTTTTCTTTATCAGAAACTTAAAAAAGCCATGTTAAAACCAGCGGGGGAATTACCTGATTGGGACGAACGCCCGCTTTATTCAAACTGGGAAGATTGTATTGTAGTTGATCCTGCCGATTCGGTATATCATTCGATATTACTGGAACAAGCGAAACTGTATATCCAAAAGGTACCCGCTTCAGCAGGTATTTGTATCGACCGGCTCGACTGGATGCGGTTTTACAACAGCAATGGTAATGATAGCATAAGTATGGTGGGGCAGCAAAAAACACGGTCGATGTTGCTATCATGGTTCGGCATTATTGCACCCATTGCGCAGATGATGCACGCTGCCCATAAAGTGATATTGTGCAATCCGCTTTGCCGCCGGATAGACCTGCTACAGCATATTGATGGTATTTATGACGAATTTGGATACTTGCCGCGCAGCCTTAATTTATGTGCGCAAATGGCGTTTTTTAAGCCAATTATAGCCTGGACCTATTCCAAAGAGAACCTGCAACCCGATCCCGATGCGTATTTTCAGCACCACCTTTATATGGGCGCGTTTCTTACTATACCTTACCCAGGCAATGATCATTGTATAACGCCCGATACATCGTCGGAAAGATATTATACCGATTATGGTATGTTGTTTACAGCTATAAAAGGCCGAGAGTGGGTACTTGCCCCGCATGTGGTGCAAGTGGATGATAATACTGCCAGGGCCAATGTTTTTAAAGCAAACGGTAAACTAATTATCCCGGTAGTGTTTGGCGGAAAGGCTCGATCAATCCCGGTTACGTTAAGATTACCTTATGCTGCATTGGGGAAAAAGAAACTGGTAATAAAAGTGCTGCACCCAGGCGAGAATACCTGGAAAGTATTAACAACAACAAAATTTGCCGATAAAATCAACTTAAAAGTACCAATGGAAAGGGGATGCGCACTGGTTGCCATAAACTAATTGAATTGGTTATGTTTTTCCATCGCAGCACGTGGGAGGCTATGGTTTTAAGATGATATCCGCTTAAATAAAACCGAATGGAACACTTTTAGTTTAATGCTACATCTCATATATTTGCAATCCGGAAATTTTTACACATCGGGATGTAGCGTAGCCCGGTATCGCGCCAGCATGGGGTGCTGGAGGTCGGAAGTTCGAATCTTCTCATCCCGACCATTCAATTTAAAAGTCTTTAGCCGAAAGGTTAAAGACTTTTTCAGTTGTAATTCACGCATAAAAGGCCAAATTAAATAATCAGCGACTGGTTATCTAAAACCCTTATCACCTTTTCCACCATTTCATGTACGTCAAAAGGCTTGCTCAGGTAGTCATTGGCATTACATTCGGTCGCAATTAATTCAATGTTATTTGCCGTTGAAAGTACTATTACAGGTATATGCTTTAACATAACATCATGTTTTATTTTAAGGCACAAGCGGTGCCCGGGCTTACTGTTTATATATTCATCCACTAATATAACATGGGGTTCAAACTGAAGTATTTCGGCAAGCGTTTGTGGTTCGGGAATGCTAAGGGTGCTAAAACCCACTTCTGCCAAAATAAAGTCGACTATGTTACGTATATCGTCGTCATTTTCAATAATGAGTACTTTTTTCTTCATGGGTCAAGCTGTTTTAAATTAGCAGGGAATCAAATATAAATAACTTATAGTTTAATATATGGGATTTTAAATTAATAAGTTTAACATTTTTGTATAGTGGATAAACGATAGACTTGCGTTAGTATTGCTATAGGTGGATATAGCGCCAAACCGGGGTGCAGGAGGTTGGAGTACACACAAAAAGTGGAAATGTAACAAGAATGTTGCACGGTGAAATCTTTTACATATATTAGTGGCTTCATATGTAACTGTAAGTGAATCTCACTTACTTATTGTGATAAGGTTTAGGTTAGGCATCCGAACAGCGAGTGTAAGGATGCCTTATTTTTTTTAGCAGATCACACTTTCATCCCATACCAGTGCAGGACAGTTTATAATAGCGGTGTGTTAATTTTGTTAGGATAATACTAACCAGATATTTAACCACTTTTAGTAACAGTTTCTCCTTATAAGCGAATGCTAAACAAAAACAATATATACATGGTCTTAACCTCATATTTCAACCTGCAAAAGCGTAGCACAATAATTACTACCTGTATGCTGATGGCGTCGACAATAGCTTCCGCTCAAGACCAGTCGCCCAAAACAAAGATGCCGGCCAGTTTATTTGGGTTTACGCAGCCTGCGCCTATGGACTTTAATGACCATGTGGGCTATGTTTCTTTATTTAATGGAAAAGACCTGGAGAATTGGGATGGTAACCCCAAATTTTGGCGGGTTGAAGATGGGGCAATAGTTGGCGAATCGACCCCTGCGAACCCAAGCGGAAACAGCTACATTGCTTACAAAGGGATGGAAGCTAAAGATTTTACACTAAAGTTTGAAATTAAGGGAGAAGGCGATGGCGGCAGCGGCATGCAATACCGGAGTAAAACGGGTGTGCCCTGGCTATCACAGATCCCCGATAACTTACAACCTGTTAATTTAAACTGGATGATGACCGGCCCACAGGCCGACTTTTGGCCCTCGGCACAGTACTGGACGGGGCAGTTTTACTCTGAAAATACACCCATGCGTATACTTGCCTGGCGCGGGCAGGTTGTTGAGGGTTATGGCACAAAAAGTAAACGCCTTATGGGCAATATTGGCGATATTATGGACCTGGCCAAATATGTAAAAAAGAACGATTGGAACGAGTATACCGTAATAGCCCGAGGAGGCGTTTTTATTCATATTTTGAACGGGCAATTAATGGCGGTTATGATAGATGACGACCCGGCATCCTCAAACAACGAATCGGGTTATATCGGAATTGAGATTGAATCAATTACCAAAGTTTCTGTTAGGAATATCTGGATAAAGAAATTGGATTGAACTATGTAAGGAAAACTTCTTAACTTTATGTTATGACACTGGTAGAGCTAAAAAAATCGATTCATGAGAAAGTTGATAAATTAAACGACCCAGATTTCCTGGAGTTCGTAAATACTATGATTGCAAACAAAGAAAAAGTTTTTCAAATCCCTGAAGAACATCTTGCGAGCATTGAACAAGGAGGACGAGATATTAAAAAAGGTGATTTTATAACTTTGGAAGAATTTGAAAAAAGATACGAAAAGTGGTTAAAAGATTAGTAATCTCAAGGGAGGCCTATCTGCATATAGACAGAATCATTGAATTTAACGATCTTAGAAACCAATCTTCAACCTATTCCCGAAAGTTTGTCAAAGCCCTGTTTAAAGAATTAGAAAAGATCAAAAAGCTCCCTTTTATGGGAATGAATACCAGCAGAGAAAACATTTTTTTGCTAGTATGGAACGATTACTATATCTATTACATGTTAACCGAAACCATAGTAGAGATCAGGGCGATACATCACCAAAAAGAAAATATCTCGCGTTAATTATCTCAACCCCTTCACAAATTCCCGCATCGCTAACCCTGGGTCAGCCTGTTTCATAAAATTCTCACCTATCAGGAAGCCGCTAAAGCCCGCATTTTTCAATTCCTTAATAACTTCTGTATTACTAATTGCGCTTTCGGATATTTTAAGGAACTCAGCCGGAATATGTTCACCTAACTGAAACGAGGTATCAACCGATACAGTAAAATCGGCCAGGTTGCGGTTGTTTACGCCAATGGCATCAAGGTTTGGGTTGATACTGCGCTGTAGCTCCTCCATGTTGTGCACCTCCAGCAATACATTCAGGCCAATACTTTTTGCCAGCGATGCCAGGGTTTGTATCTCGGCAGGCGTGAGGATAGCGGCAATCAGCAGGATAATATCCGCACCTAAAGCTTTGGCCTCAATTACCTGGTATTCGTCGATCATAAAATCCTTCCGTAACACGGGTATGGTGTTCACCTGCCGGGCTTTTACCAGGTCGGCTTTTTTGCCCATGAAGAATTGCCTGTCGGTTAGTACTGATAACGCCGATGCACCCGCTTCGGCATAAGCATTGGTTACGGGGGCAACTTTTACTTTATCGTTTATAATTCCTTTTGATGGTGATTTGCGCTTGAATTCGGCGATAATGCCGGTGCGGTCGGGTGCTAAAAGAAACTCCCTGAATGAATAGGTTTCCCTGTTAAAAAAATCCGATTCTTCCAGTTGGGTATAGGAAGTTCTTTTCTTAGCTGCTGCTACTTCCTTGCGTTTGTTTAATACTATCTTATCTAAAATCGACCCCCCAGCCCCCTGAAGGGGGAGCTTTTGATTAGCTGCTTTGATTGTCATATTCTTAATTTAAAATTTAACCCCGTTTAAATACTCCCCCTTCAGGGGGTTGGGGGGCTAATCCAGTTTGCCATTAATTCCTTACCATATTCAGTTAGTATCGATTCAGGGTGAAACTGCACACCACGAACATCGTAATCCTTATGCCTTAACGCCATGATCGAATTATCAGCTTCATCAATGGCTGTAACGGTAAGTGCATCAGGGATAACTTTTTCATCAACCACCCACGAATGGTAACGACCAACCTTAAAGCTTTCGGGCAGACCCTTGAACAGTTTTTCGTTTTTGTCGGTTACTTTTATCGGCGTGGCTATGCCATGCATTGGCTGACTCAGGTTATACAATTTCCCGCCAAAAACTTCGGCAATGGCCTGCTGGCCTAAACATACGCCGAATATACTTTTAGTAGGCGAATACTTTTCTATCACTTCCAGCAACAGGCCTGCCTCAGAGGGTATGCCAGGGCCGGGTGAGAGGATGATCTTATCGAAGGCATCCACATCGCCTATATTGAACTGGTCGTTTCTCCACACTTCGCATTGCAGGCCAATTTCATTAACCAGGTGCAGCAGGTTATAGGTGAAGGAATCGTAATTGTCTATTATTAGGATGCCCTTGCCCCCCGGCCCCCTAAAGGGGGAGTGTTTATTTATAGTAGTGTTATTCATTTCTGTTATTTAAATAATATGTTTTTATGCTCCCCCTTCAGGGGGTTGGGGGGCTAAAGCTCCTCTGCTAATTCAATAGCTTTTCTTAGTGCTGCAATTTTGTTATCAACTTCTTTTAATTCGCTTTCGGCTATCGAGCCAGCTACTATGCCCGCACCGGCCTGGTAGTGCAGCGTATTGTTCTTGCTTAAAAACGAACGTATCATAATGGCGTGGTTAAAGTCGCCGTTGAAGCCGAGGAAGCCGATGGCACCGCTGTAAAAGCTGCGTTTGGTTTTCTCGTTCTCGTCAATGATCTCCATAGCACGGTATTTTGGCGCGCCGCTAAGGGTGCCCGCCGGGAAAGTATCGGCCACTACTTTGAATGATGAGGTTCCGGGCAACAATTTGCCGCTTACGTGCGATACCAGGTGGATAAGGTGCGAATAGTACTGCACTTCTTTAAAAGCCTTCACTTCCACCTCGCCGCAGTGGCGGCTTAGGTCGTTACGGGCGAGGTCGACCAGCATTACGTGTTCGGCGGATTCTTTAGGGTCTTCAATCAGCTTTTGGGCCAGTTCGGCATCCTTTATGTCATCGCCTGTACGTTTAAAAGTCCCGGCAATGGGGAATATACTGGCTACCCGGTTTTTAATGGTGATTTGCGCCTCGGGAGATGAACCGAATATGCGGAAATCGCCATAATCAAAATAGAACAGGTACGGCGATGGATTGATAGAGCGTAACGCCCGGTACACGTTAAATTCATCGCCCAAAAATTGTTTTGAAAAAGCGCGCGATGGTACGATCTGGAAAACGTCGCCGCGATAAATGTGCTGCTTCATTTTTTCCACTATCGCCATAAAACCTTCGTTGGTAAGGTTTGATTTTTCTTCGTCCTTGCTCTGGAAAGTGTATTCGGGGAAATTTTTATTCTTAATCAGGTATTCAATTTTCTCGATACCGTTACTTTCCGATTGCCCATCAAACTGGTTATAGGATATGTATAGCTCGTTTTTAAAGTGGTCGATGGCGATAACGTAGCGGTACATATTGTACTGCATAACGGGTATCTTTTTTGGGTCGTCAACAACCTTTTTTAGTTTGATGGTTTCGAAATGCTCCACGGCCTCGTGGGTGAAATAGCCGAACAAGCCGTTTGATATTACCTTTAGCTGGTTCTCGTCCGTTTCAAAGCTGCCCATGAAATCATCTATCTGCGCCAGTAATTCAAATTCCCCGGCTTTGAAGTTCTCTTCGGTGCCATCGGGATATTTCTTTTTCAGGCTGCCATCATTAAGCAACAGGCCGGCTATCGGTTCGCAGCAGATGTAGCTGGTGCTGTTTTCGCGGCTGTGGTAGTCGGAGCTTTCGAGCAACAACGAATTTGGGAACACGTCGCGCAGGCGCAGGTAAATGCTAACCGGTGTGGTGGTGTCGGCAAGTAGTTTTTTATGTGTGGTTGTTATTTTAAATCGTTTCATTTTTTATGTGGATAGTCCTTAAACAAAAAAACCCGTCGAATGATATTCGCCGGGTTCCAAATAGGTTTACAATTGGTTAATCTAAGTGATCAAATAGTATCCGGCAGCCAATTTTGTTGGTGCCACCATTGGTTAGTATGGGTAATTTTGATCATAGCGGGAGCAAATTTATAAAGAAAATTGAATTACCAAACTTTTTCTCACTTTTTTTCATGACTTTTTAATGACTAATGCCAAAAAAGGGCCGCATACTCTGAATTATTGCTAAAACTATGACTAACAGCGCCAATGAATAAAATATAGCGATGGTGCGATGTTTGCCTGCCGGGGCCAGTATGCGTTTTGAGCGGGCGTGGCCAATTGTTATCAACACTATGGCAAATATCATCATAGTGATGTGCTCCACCGTCCAGTAGCGGGTGGTATCGTTTTTCATGGTATCGTGATTGAACTGTACCAGGGGGCTCAGGAAATATAGCGCCAGGCCTATCAACAACTGGATATGTGCCGATATTAAGGTGAACAAATTTATTTTTCGGTTGGTATTAGTATATGGTCGGTTGCCGAACCAGCCCGCCAGCGATTGTAGGATAGCCAGCAAAAGCAGCACCATTACGATAAACCTGAAACCCGAATGCAGCTGAAGAAAGAAATTGTACATACTAATCGATTTAATTTTATTCGAATATACGATTGATTGCGGGAAAATAGAAAAGTTTGGGATTTAAGCGTATTGAGCTTGATGTGATAACACCAACAAGTGCGGTAATAAAAAGGCCTCACATAAGTGAGGCTCAGTTTATATATAGGGGTAAATGATGTTTGTCGTTTTATAAATATTCTATGTACCCTACAGCCTCCCTACATCCCCACGCTCAACCCTTTTGCGGTACGACCAGTAGAATACTATCGGGAATACGAAAAGGTTAAAGATGGTATTGGTGATCAAACCGCCTATTACCACTATTGCCAGTGGTTTTGATGCCTCAGAGCCAATACCGTGCGACATGGCTGCAGGCAACAGCCCTATGGCAGCCATCATGGCCGTCATCAAGATGGGCCGCAGGCGGTCTTCAACGCCGGCCCTGAGGGCATCGGGGAAGGTCTTCCATTTGGTGTGGTGTTTCAGTTCCTTAATGTTACTTTTGAAGCGGGTTATCAGTATCACACCGTTTTGTACGCATATGCCAAACAATGCGATGAACCCTATACCAGCCGATATATTGAAGTTTATACCTGTTACCAGCAGCGCCAATATTCCCCCCATAATGGCAAACGGAACATTGTTAAGCACCAGTAATGAATCGGCAATGGTGCCAAACAGGATGAACAGGATAAAAAATATGATGAGCAAACTGATAGGCACTACCTGCGAAAGCCGCTGGGTTGCCCGTTGCTGGTTCTCGAAATCGCCGGCCCATTCAAGGTGGTAGCCTTTCGGGAGCTTAATTTTCGCATCTACTTTATTTTGAGCCTCTTTAATGGTGCTGCCCATGTCGCGCCCGCGGATGGAAAATTTAATAGCACCGTAGCGTTTGTTTTTGTCGCGGTAAATAATACTTACACCGGTTATTTTTTTAATGCTGGCAATCTCGCGCAGGGGCACGTTGTTGCCGCCTAAAGTAGGTACGCGCAGGTCGCCGATGGAAACCTCGTTGTTCCTGAAATCTTCGGGATAACGGATACGGAGATCGAACTTTTGTTCGCCTTCATATATCTGGGTTACGGCCTTGCCGCCAATGGCCATTTCAATAACGGCATTAGCATCTGCTGCCACTACGCCGTACTGGGCCATTTTGGTTTGGTCGAGGTCTATCTGTAATTCGGGTTGGCCCATGTTGCGTATCACGCCGAGGTCTTCAATGCCTTTTACGGTTTTTAATATGTTGTAAATGGTATCTTCTTTGTTCTCGATATACTTGTAATCATCGCCAAACATTTTAACTACGATGGAACCCTTTACACCCGATACGGCTTCCTCCACGTTATCGGATATGGGCTGCGAGAAGTTAATATCAATACCGGGGAAATATTTTAACTTTTCCTGCATGCGGCGTATGAGCTGTTCCTTCGTCTCCTTTCGTTTCCACTGGCTTTCGGGATAAATGTCCACATTGAACTCGATATTATAAAAACCGGTAGCATCGGTACCGTCATTCGGCCGGCCGGTTTGCGACATTACCTGTTTTACTTCATCGAAGCTGAGGAAGATACTGCGCATTTGCTCTGCGAGTTTAACCGATTCATCAAGGGATATACTAAGCGGACCGGTGGCGCGAACATAGATAGCGCCCTCATTCAGTTCGGGTAAAAATTCCGTCCCCAAAAAACTAAAGCAGCCCAAACTAATTACCAGGGCAATTATGGCAACGGGGAAAACAATTTTCCTGCCTTTGAAACATACGTTGTAAAACCGCATGGCATTGCGCGTTACAAAGGCAAGGAATGCGTTGTGTTTTTCTTTTACATTTTTGTTGAGCAATATACTGGCGAGCGCAGGTACAAAAGTAAAGGTGAGCAGCAATGCGCCCAGCAGCGCAAAGCCCAATGTCCAAGCCAGGGGCGAGAACATTTTACCTTCAACCTTTTGAAAGCTGAAAATAGGCAGCAAGCCAGTTATGATGATCAGCTTGGCGAAAAATATCCCCTTGCCATTAACCAGGCAGGCACGTTTTATCATGCCGAGCTTGCTCAGGTGCTGGTAATTTTCTTCGCCTACTTCTTTCTGCCGGTGATCAAGCACTACGAATATACCCTCGACCATCACCACCGCACCGTCTATAATAATACCAAAGTCGATTGCTCCCATTGAGAGCAGGTTGGCCGACATACCCTTTAATTTTAGGCAGATGAACGCAAACAACAGCGCAAGCGGGATAATGAGTGACACTATCAGCGTAGTGCGCCAGTCGGCCATGAACAGGAATACGATAACCGTTACCAGTATTATTCCTTCGAACATGTTATGGAGCACAGTGCTGGTAGCAAAATCAACCAAAGTCTCGCGGTCGTAGAACGTTCTGATCTTCACATCATCGGGCAGGATGGTATGGTTCAGCTCGCCTATTTTTTCTTTCAGGGCGGCAATTACCTCGCTTGGGTTTTCGCCCTTGCGCATTACCACTATACCTTCAACCACATCGGGGTCTTTATTCAAGCCCACCTGGCCAAGGCGTGGCAACGCCGATTCGGTTACTTCGCCTATGGTTTTAACAAATATGGGTGTGCCCTTTATGTTGTTAATAACAATGTTCTTTATCTCGTCTATGTTATTCAGCAACCCTATACCACGTACTACATAAGCCTGTCCGCTTTGTTCAATCACGTCGCCGCCTACGTTAACGTTGCTTTTTGATACGGCATCATACAATTGCAAAGGGGTAACATCGTATTGTACAGCTTTTTTAGGGTCGACGGTGATTTGGTAGGTTTTCACTTCGCCGCCAAAGCTGTTAACATCAGCTACGCCCGGTACGGAACGTATTTCGCGCTCTACCGTCCAGTCTTCAATGGTTTTCAGCTCGCGTACCGATTTGTGGTTACTGGTAAGCGTAAACCTGAATATCTCGCCGGTTGGGCCATATGGCGGCTCGATGGATGGGTTAACCCCGTCGGGCAGGTCGGCATCGCCTATATGGTTGTTTATTTGGGTACGCGCAAAAGCATAATCAACATCATCATCAAATGTTATGGTTACCACCGACAACCCGAAAAGAGAGGAAGACCTTACATTCGTCTTTTTCTCAGCCGGGTTCATGGCTATTTCAATGGGGCGGGTAACAAATTTCTCCACCTCTTCGGCACTGCGCCCGGGCCATTGCGTTATGATCACGACGTTGGTGTTGGTTACGTCGGGAAAAGCATCGATACTTATCGTCCTAAAGCTGATGTACCCTGCTACCACCAGTAAGCCGGTAACAAAAAAGATAAAGAACTTATTTTTTAGTGCGAAGGAAAGCACCGCATTTATAAACTTGTTCATGCTTAATTATCTTTTAATGATTCATACAGGTACACTTGCCTTGATGCCACAATGCGGTCGCCGGCTTTTATGCCGCTGCTGATATAGGCCCTGTCTTCCACCTTTTTTGCAATAACTATCGGCTGTATGCGTACATGCGCCTTGCCATCAACCACCAAAACATAATTTTTATCGTTGTCGAAAATTAGCGTGCGGGTATTTACTTCAGGAAGGTCTTCACCGGAACGCGCCTTTATTTTTACGCTGGCAAACATTTCGGGCTTTAATAATACGCCGGGATTGTCAATTTTTACCCTTGCATGCACCACCTTGGTGTCAGGGTCGAGCATGTTATCGATACGGTCTATCTGGCCACTAAAAATTTTATCGGGGAATGAAAGCGTGGTGATCTTTACCGGGTCGCCAATTTTTACACTGGAAATATCCGACTCATAAATGTTCACCAGTACATAAACACTCGAAAGATCGGCAATGGTGAACAGGTTCTGGCTGTTGTCAGCCCTTACCTGTGTATTGCTGTTCAAATTCTTCTCAACCACATAGCCCGATATAGGCGCTTTTATTTCGTATCCCTGTCCGTTGCTCTTGTTTATCTGCATTACCGCGCTGGCCCTTTTATTTTCGGCTACGGCCTTTTGATAGTCGCCTTGCGCCTGCTCCAAATCCTTTTGCGAGGCAAGGCCGCCTTTGTAAAGGTCCTGAGTGGTTTCATAACTACGCCTGGCATTGCGCAGGTCGGCAGTAGCCGAGGTATAATCTTTTTCAAAGCCCGCCATTTCAGCGCTGCGCATTATGGCAAGGGTTTGGCCCTTATGCACCACATCGCCCAGTTGCACCTTTACGTTTTCGGCCACGCCGCTAACCATCGGGTAAACTTTTACCATTTTGTTTTCATCGGGCGCAATGCTGCCTGTTAATGTTATTTCGGTGCGCGCGCTGGCATCTTCAACGGTATCTATGAGCAGGCTTTTCAGCAGGCTGTCGGTAACTTCAAATTTGGTATCCTTATCATCCTGAGCATCATCGGCATGGTGGCAGCCCGGTAACACAAGTGCGGCCATACAAAAGCAGGCCATCAGCGTAAATATTTTATAAGTGTTAGTCATATACATTATTGATTAAAAAACGGGGTACCCGTAACGTAGTTCAATTGCTCCAGCGAGGTGATGCGGTTAAGCTGCAGGTTGTTTAACTGTATGGTATTTGTTTTGTAGGAGTCGTAAAAATCAAGGAACTCCAATAAGCTGATGTTCCTTTTTTCATAGTTCTTTACCACTTCGGTTATCAGGTGCTCAAAGCTACCTTTAAAACCGGGGTCGAAACTGTTGTACAGGTTTTCGAGTCGCAGGGCATTTTTATAATTACCCGCTACATCGCTTTGCACCTGGTCCTGCTGACTTTCGAACTTTATTTTACTTTGATCGATAGCTATGCGGGCCTGCTGTATGCCGCCCTGGTTGCGATCGAAGAATGGCAGGTTAAATTCAATGCCCGCACCTAAAAAGTTTTGACCGTAAGCGCCCAATTTATCGTAATTTAATGAGAGCGACAGATCGGGTATGGCAGTAGCTTTCTGTAATTTCAGGTTGACGGTATTGTACTCAATAAGCGATTTGGTGAGCGCCAGGTCGTACCGGTTGGCATAGGCCGAATCTAATAATCGCTGGTAAGGAACTCCCGCTACTACTGCTTTTGTTGTAGTATCGATAGTTACCTGTGGGATGATATAAACGCCCGGCTTGGATTTTATGAGCAATTTAAATTCGTTTTGCGTAGTATCTATACCGGCCAGCAACGAGTTGTATTCAACCTGCAACGAGTAAAGCTGCGACTGTATGCGCAATAATTCTTTTTGGGCGATATTGCCCTTTGCGTATTGCTCCTTAAAAATACCCAACGTTTTGCTAAGCGAATTAATTTCCTGGTCGTACACTTTGGCCGATTGTTCCTGGAAATAGATGGTGTAGAAATCATTACGCAGGGTGAACTTCAGCGTACGCAGCAGATCAAAAAATTGATACCTGGCCTGTTCCACCCCTAATTTTGCCAGCTGGATATTCTTGTTGCGCTTGCCAGCGGTGGTAAAAAGCTGCGATATTCCATAAGTTTGCTCGCTGTAGGCGTTAGGTACACCGCTTGCATATATACCATTAGCAAAGCTGAAATCGGGGTTTTGGAATAGCCGGGCGGTAATTACCTGCGCGCTGGCATTGTCAATGTTATACCGCTGAACAATAAGGCTAAGGTTGTTTTTTATAAACCTGTCCTCCGCCTGTTTTACAGTAATATTTAGGGTGTCGCTTGCGGGTGCTGCCTGCGATGCGTTTATACAGGTAAGGCCAATTAGCTGTATAAATAATAAAGAGCCGATAAATTTTGCGTACATAGATATTTGTAGCGCAAATGTAACAAGGCCATATTAGAGCGGGGTTAAAGCGAGATTAGAATGGGATTAGAATTTATAACGATGATAAAGTTTCCCGCTTGAGAGAGTAATAGCCATTATATGACATAATTGAAGTGCTGGGCCTATTTCCCGGGATGAATCGAAAAATATTGCCGGAAACCAAGCAAGCACTTGGCGTAATACATGGTTTACACGATTTGACTCATTTTACTTGATAAGTAATTGACAATCAATATGTTATTAAAAAAATAGTTTGAAATTATGTTAACCATAGTATGTAATGCACCATAAATGTCTTTTATGGGCTATTACTGTCAAGAGGGGAATCGCACAATTCCGCCGCTATTATTTAAAATTTTATTTACTAAACGCAATAATAATAGCCGTACCCTGCCCCGGCACGGAATTGATGTGAATGGTGCCGTTAAAAAGTGTTATTATTTTATTGGTAACATACAGGCCAACGCCATTGCCCATAAACTCGTTAACATTGGTGGCACGGTAAAAGGAGCCAAAAACTTTTTCTATTTCGTCGGCGGGGATGCCTACGCCAAGGTCGGTAATGGTGATGGTAATGGATTTGTTGTCGGCATATAAATTGCAGTCTACACGCTTGTTTGCCGAAAATTTGAAGGCATTGCTGATGATATTATTGAACGCGATGGTGAGCAGCTGCTTGTTTGCTGCCAGCAGCAGGTTATCGTGGTCATCGGGCAAATGCAGTATGTTTACCACAAACAGGCCCTTACCTATTTTATAGTTCCAGTAGTCGCTTAATTCCCATATCAGTTCGTCTATCGCCACCGGTTTAAACTCGGGGTGGGTATAGTTCATATCGGCATGTGCGAGGTCGAGCAGGCTGGTTACAGTTTCTTTTAAACGTACCGCATCATGCAATACCGATTGCAGTATTTGCTCATACTCGCTGTTCGATCGCTGCTTATGCATGGATATTTCAATTTCGCCAATAATACTGGTTATAGGTGTCCGCAGTTCATGCGAGGCATTTATAACGAATGTTTGCTGTAGTTCAAAGGCATTTTCAAGGTGTTCTAAAAGCCGGTTGAAATTTGCGGCTAATGCACTTAGTTCATCTTTTCCGTTCCCTTCATCTACCCGAAGGCTTAGGTTACCGGCGCTTACATTCCGCATCTGGGCAATTATACTACCCACGGGCTCCAAACTTTTTTTGGCGAACCACCTGCTGATGGTAAACAGGCTTACCATAACAAATAGCAACAAGAAGCCCAGGCTGGTTATCAGGTCGTTCAATCGCTTATAGCCCTCATAATCATTCGCCGAAACCAGTATCACAAAATTCCCCTGGTTGTCATTATAATATATCCCAACGGTTTGGCGCTCGCCTTCGGCAAATTGTAACTGCCTGCGCTTTCGGACCGCGTTAATTACATCGTTTGTCCAATACTTGTTGTTATCTTTTATAAACGATGCGGCATCCTTATCATCATAAAACCGTACCACCTCGTCGGGCAGGCGCTTAAGGTAGCGCTCACGTACGTGTGACAGCGAATCGGCCGAAATTTCATCGGCCTGGAGGTAAACCTGGGCGGCAACGGTGGCCCTGTCCATTAAGCGGTCATAAAATTCAGACCGTACAAATGAGCGGAACGACAAAAAAAGAACAGCTTCCACTATCAACAATACCAGGGTGCTGGTTATGGTAAAATACAGTGAAAGTTTGTTTTTTATCTTCATTAGCTACCTGTCGTTACGTAAAGTATATCCCATACCGATAACCGTATGTATCAGTTTCTTTTTATGGTCCTTTTCAATTTTTTTGCGCAGGTAGTTAACATACACATCAATAAAATTGGTTCCTGTATCAAACCCGATGCCCCATACCTGTTCGGCAATATATTCCCTTGATAATAGTTTGTTAGGGTTGCGCATAAATAGCTCAAGTAGGGTGTATTCCTTGGCTGTTAGCACAATATGCTTGCCGGCCCGTTCAGCGGTATTGCTCCATGTATCGAGTTTAAGGTCGTCAAATATTAGCGTATGATTTGGCTGTGGAGTAATATTCTGCCTGCGCAATAAGGCCTCGATACGGGCAAGCAATTCGTTAAAATGGAATGGCTTCACCAGGTAATCGTCGGCACCGGCCTGTAGTCCCTCCACTTTATTATGCACCTGGTCGAGCGCACTTAACATCAGGATAGGGGTTTGTGTATTGGTTAACCGTATTTTACGGCAAAGGTCGATACCATTAATGTCGGGCAGCATAATATCCAGTATGAATACATCAAAATCTATCTCCTGGATAGATGTTTGAGCTTCGGCACCTGTCGCGGCTACTTTTACTGCAAAGCCATGTTCCTCCAGGCCTTTACAAATAAAGCTGGCTACTTTTTGTTCGTCTTCAACCAAACATATCCGGTTCATGCCTACAAATATGGTGAATGAATGGGAATTAATTGCTTAAGAGGCTAAATGCTATTTTGTGTATACGTCCCACAAGCGGCTGTTTAAGATGGTTGATGCCTATGGGGACAGAGGCATCGGGGAAAAGATATTCAAATCGGTTGTAGTATATTATTATCTTTATCATATGCCAAATAATGATTTAAACGATTTCATGCAGTCGGCCACGCGGCAAATGGAAGATGACTATAATAGAATTCAAAAACGCGCCTTAGAAGACCCTGGAACGGCAGGTGATCAGGGAGAAGAAAACTGGGCGGAACTTCTTAGAATGTGGCTTCCACACACTTTTCATGTTGTTACTAAGGGTAGGATTTTGAGTGAAAAGGGTATTGCAAGTCCACAAGTCGATGTGATCGTTTTACAACCGGAGTATCCGAAACAATTACTAAATAATAAACTTTATTTGGCTGCCGGAGTACTCGCAGCGTTTGAATGTAAGGTAACGTTAAAAGCTAAGCATATAAAAGAGTTTATAAATAATTCGATTGAAGTAAAACGTCATTTAGAAGAACCAAAGGTTAATACATACAATGAAATTCAAAGTCCTTTGCTTTACGGTTTATTAGCACATTCACATGCTCGCCTTTTATCATCGAGAAAAGGGCAAGTTCGCTCAGGCTTTTACCTATAAGGGCACGGTCATTTATTCTGCGGCTTAATACCAGTGCCTTTTTGGCAAGCTGTGAGCTTTGGTTTAAATTATTGGTACGGCAGGCATATGCCTCGTCCAAAAGCGAGATCACCTGTCGTTTGTTTTCTTCGGCTACAACGTTCATATCAAGCAAACAAAAACCAATAACTTAATCAACCTGTATTTTTTAATCAAGGGCAACATAAGTATTAAAATACTTATAAAAAATCATAGTTATGGCATAAGTAGTTGGCTTACAAATGCCTTAATACAATGCATAAATATAATTATATAACCGTTGCCATACAATAGCACATTGCTTATACGAAAAGCCACAGTTATGGTTGCCTTTTACTGCGCATATCAGTTGCTCCAATTATCGGTGCGAAAAGGCTCCATAGGCAAGGCCGCGCTGTTTTGCAAATTGGTTACCGGGTCAACCGTAAAAGCATACCTTACCGCCTGTACAGGTAACGGGATATTTGCCGGAGCGGTAAGTGTTATCTGATCGCCACTTATTACTGCGTTGGCCTGCATGAAGTTATGATCGGTACCGGCCACAAAAAAGCATTGTTTCAGCGGTAAATTATTAATAGTGTTTAACCCTTGCGCTGTTCCCTGTTTAAAGCTGATGGTTACGGTATTGCCGCTGGTTGTATAGGAGGCATATTGCGGCCCATAACATTGTGCAGATTGGTTGTAATCTTTATTTAACGCAAGCAGGGCCAGCCGTTCGCCAACAGGTTTTTTATTGTGCGGGTGCTGGTTTGCAGGCTCGCCAACATCCATGGTTACAACCATACCGGTATTAGGTACGGCAAGCACATTTGCCTGTGCTTCCCTGAATTTGGCATAATCATCAGATGTAGGGTAGCCGCCAACAGGATTTGTTCTGTAATAATATTGATCGAACGGGGTCATCTGTACAAAATAAAACGGCAACGAGCCCAGGTTGAAAGCCTGGCGCCAGGCTACAATAACCGCCGAATTTAACCTGGTATAATCGCTAACCGGGTTATTGTTTTTATTGTTTTCGCCCTGGTACCATGTAAAACCCTTTATGGGAAGGTTGATGAGTGGGTTTATCATGCCGTTATAATACATGGTTGCATTATTTATACCCGAATATTTTGAAAGATATGGGTTTGCCTGGAACCCGGCGGTATTTATCCATGCTTCGCATGATGTGCCGTTTACTGCCGAAACAATAATGCCTATTGGTACATTAACACTTGTGTACAATTTCCTCGCAAAGTAATAAGCTACTGCACTCATTTTGCCAACAGTTTGCGGCGAGCAAACTGTCCATGCAGCGGGGAAGATTAAGCTATCAACCGGGTTCGATTCCAGGTCGGTTTGAATAGTTAATGCGCGTATCATTGGAAAATTTGCAGCAGCAATCTCGGCCGGATAATTGGTAACACCGCCAAACGGAGGTATAGTGTCGACCTGGTAAACCATGTTCGACTGACCCGAGCATACCCAAACATCACCAATTAAAATGTTTTCCAGTTTGATGGAATTGGTATTTTCGCCTTTAGCTGTTATGGTTTGTGGATCGCCATTTGCACCTGAAGCCGGTATGGTTACCGACCATTTACCAGTTCCGTCGGTTACAGCAGTAAAATCAGATGAGTTCCAGCTTACAGTAACGGTAATTTTTGCAGTCGCGGGGGCTTTACCCCATACTTGGAAAGGCTTGTCGCGTTGTACAACCATATTGCTTTGCAATACGTTAGCAATAGAAAGTGTACCAGTTATATTTAAAGGCGGAGGAGTTATCGGGGGAGGGGTATTGCTTTCTTTTTTACAGCCGGCAAATATAAGCAGCATGCACAGTGCAAAAAGCAAGCATCTTGATCTCATACAAATTAAAGGCAATGCTAAAAATTGCAAAACAAGATATACATTTTGTTTAATACGAACAAAATATACACATTAGGTGATAAGTATAGGAATAGCAAAGTTGAACGCCGGAATATTGCTCCCGGCGTTCAACTTTTATATATTATTTTATAGGTAGATGGATTACCAGCGGCTTCCGCCACCGCCACAGTCTGCCGCGTTCAGCAGGCTCGCCAGAGCTGTCGTATTTTCAGAAGAGCCGCGCAAAGCTTTGAGAAGAGGTCTCAACTTGGCGCGACTGCCCGAGCCGGATGTGGAGGTCTCGCGTGCAGCTCGCTGCTCGCTGCTGCGGTGTGAAGGGCGGCGCTTCAAGGACGAGAAGCTGAACCGCTTCTTGGCCTCGCTCTTTGCACACCTGCAG
>CAIWRU010000106.1 GCA_903915155.1 uncultured Mucilaginibacter sp. | reverse complement strand
ATCTTCAACAAAAATTATTCTGTCATAAACAGCTACCCAATGCCGGGCAGATCGTTCAGATTTACATTTCAAATTACTATTTAATATACAATCATTATGAAACACATTAAACTTTCTTATTTATTATTAACTATCGCGGTAGCAGGTTCGTTGGCATCATGCCATAAAGATAAAATGGTGAACAACCAAGGCACCCCAAAAGCCGAAAGAGCCGGATTATACGTGCTTGACCAGGGTAATTTGGGAAGCCCTAACAGCGCGTCAACTTACTATGATTACACCACAAAGAACCTCATTCCCGACATTTTTTTATCGGTTAATGGCCAGGGATTAGGCAATACCGCTAATGATGCAAAAATATACGGCTCAAAAATGTACCTCGTAGTTGATAAATCCGGCACGGTTAACGTGGTAAATGCTAAAACAGCAAAGTTGATTAAACAGGTACTTTTCTTAAATAACGATCTAAACAAAACATCACAGGAGCCACGGGATATTGCCTTTTACAATGGCAAGGCATATATTTCATTATATAATGGTACAGTAGACGTTATGGATACATCAACATTTACAGTATCTAAAACCATAACTGTGGGCCGTAACCCCGAGCAATTAGCAGTTGCCAACGGTAAACTATACGTCGCTAATGGCGGTGGTTTAAGCTATCCTGATGTTGATAGCACATTATCCGTTATTGATCTGAACTCTTTAGCTGTAACCAAAACCATAAATGTAGGCCCAAATCCTTATGCAGTAAGTGTGGATAGCTATGGCGATGTTTTTGTTACTGCTTACGGCGTTTATCCAACAAGTAACTCAAGCCTGACTATTGTTGATAGTAAAACAGATGCGGTAAAATCACGTACTGATTTTACCGGCGGCCCGTTCTCCATAAATGGCGATAACGCTTTTTATATTGATATTGACGGAAAAGTGAAAATATTTAACGTTAAAACGCTGGCAACTACCAATACCAATTTTATTACAGATGGTACTTCCTTAACTGCGGCTTATGCTGTAGCAACCGATCCGTTGTCGGGAGAAGTTTTTGTTACTGATGCGAAGGATTATAATAGCGACGGATTAATTTATGCGTTTGATAAAACCGGTAAAAAGGAATACAGCCTTACCGTGGGGATTAATCCTGGAACTATTGTATTTGTAAATAAGTAATTTTAATTTAGTATAAAAAGAGTAATTTTACTCCACAAATTAAATTATGACACTTCAAAAAATAAACACGCGCAACACAGTATTGATTTTAATGATACTGGGAGCAGTTGCCATGCGTTTTGTAACCTATAAGGTAACCCTATTAAGTAATAACGCTATCGCCTTAAGTAACTTTACGCCGGTTGGCGCTGTAGCTTTGTTTGGCGGCACTTATTTTACCGACAAATGGAAAGCATACCTGGTTCCTTTATGCACGCTGTTTGTAAGCGATATGATCCTTAATTATTTATACTCATCACGTTTAATAATTGATTATTCGGCTACAATTTGGGTTTATTTAAGCTTTGCGATAATAGTATTTATTGGCACACGCATTAAAAAGGTAAACCTTTTATCAGTTGGCGCGGCATCGGTATTATCAGTAGTGATATTTTGGTTGCTTACTGATTTTCCATGGTTATATGGCGGCGCTTTATACCCGCACACGTTATTGGGTTATGAGCAATCATTAATTGCAGCAATACCATTTCAAAGGAATATGCTGTTGGGCGATGTTGTGTTTGGTTTATTGCTTTTTGGCGGTTTCGAACTGGCAAAAAGCAAATTCAGCGTTTTGCGTACTAATAATAAGTTAGCCGTTTAATTTAAAACGTAAAATAATTAAAAGCGATGGCCGGTTGGTTCATCGCTTTTTTTTGTTAAATACCGGTTTAAGAAGAAAAACTTACTATTAGCTGAAAGGATTATGTATTGTTAAGGTTAATTTTTTTAACTAAAATACATGGCGATTAAGGTTAACATGATTTTTTGTTAAATAATTGATAATCAATATATTAATATCATTTTATACATAAATTATGTTAAGTTATGTTAACCTTGTAACCATTAGCTATTTATAAAGCAATATGAAACACATTGTTATACTTACCGGCGCCGGTATAAGCGCTGAGAGTGGCCTAAAAACCTTCAGGGATAGTGATGGGTTATGGGAAGGATACAACATTGAAGACGTAGCTACCCCACAAGCATGGCAGCGCAATCCGCAATTGGTGCAGAATTTTTATAACGAGCGCCGCAAAGCAGTATTGGAAGCCAGCCCCAACACGGCACATTATGCCTTAGCTCGACTGGAGGAAAAATATAAGGTAACCATCATCACTCAAAATATTGACGACCTGCACGAAAGGGCAGGATCAACCAATGTGGTACACTTGCATGGCATCATCACCCGTTCGCAATCAAGCTTAAACCCTAAGCTCACTTACCCCATTAACGGCTGGTATTTGGGGATGGACGAAGTTTGCGAATTAGGCTCGCCCTTACGTACCCATGTAGTTTGGTTTGGCGAGGATGTTCCCATGATTGAACCAGCAGCCCAAATTTGCCATGATGCTGATATTTTTATCCTTAGCGGCACCTCACTGGCGGTATATCCCGCCGCTGGCTTAATAAATTACGTACCCCGCAAAGTGCCAAAGTACATCGTCGACCCCAAAATACCCATTGCTTACATGACCAACACAACCATGATAGAAGCTAAAGCAACTGTGGGAATTCCTCAATTAGTTGATGAATTACTATCAACAAACTAATCAAGCAATCCTTAAATCAAGCGAATCATGGTTCAGACAATCTTCAACTGGAGTGGCGGAAAAGATAGCTCCCTCGCTTTATACCATTGCCTGCAAAACCCGGAATTAGATATAAAATATCTCGTCACTACGATTAATGATGCAGTCGACCGTATATCCATGCACGGGGTACGCACCGAATTACTCATTAAACAGGCTGAAAGTATTGGCATCCCGTTATACCAGATCCGCCTGCCCGAAATGCCCGGCATGACTGAATATGATGAAGTAATGCGTTACCACCTGACAAAATTCCGCGCAGAAGGCATCACACATTCAATTTTTGGCGATATTTTTTTGGAAGATCTGAAAGCCTACCGCGATGCCCGGCTGGCAGAAATAGGAATGACAGGCATTTACCCATTGTGGAAACGCGATACCCATGAGCTTATAAACGAATTCATGGATCTGGGCTTCGGTACTGTTATCGCATGCACCCGCGGGCATTTAGGCCACCTGGCTGGGCAGGAGATAAGCCCTGAACTAATAGCCGCGTTGCCAACCGATGTTGACGTTTGCGGCGAAAACGGCGAGTTCCACACCTTCGCGTTCAAAGGGCCCATCTTTTCAAAGCCTATTGCCTACAAAACAGGTGAAATGGTATTTAAAGAATATAAGGCACCTAAAAATGCTGCCGATAGCTGTACCAATACACCTGGCCAAATGGACGGCTTTTGGTATTGCGACTTGTTACCGGTTAAAGCTGCAAATTGACCTACAAAGTTTTAAAAACTTTGTAGGTCTTAAAATCAGCGAAATCAAAACAATCAGTCTAAATCAGCGGTCAATCCTTCACAATCCTGTATACAGCTCCTTTAACTGCCCCCGGCCCGGTGTCTTCGTTGGTAACTACATACAATTCTCCCGACGGGTCTTCCCCAAAACTGGTGATCTTCAAATCGCCGGGGTGGGCGCCTGTTATTACCAATTTACCACGTTTCCAGGTATCGCCGCTTTTTTGAAGGTAAAACATCGGGCCCGTCCAATCGGCAAATATATATTTCCCGGTGAAACCTGTTAACGCCTTGCCATTGTAAACATAGCCGCCTGTTATACTGGCGCCTTCATGGTGACTGTACTCCGCAATTGGCATAGTAATGCCCTTAAAGCTACAGCCCGAAGCAGGCGAAAAACAATGCGTAGCCTCAGTGATATGCCAACCATAATTGCCGCCCTTATTTATAATGTCGACTTCCTCGTAAGTGTCCTGGCCCACATCACCGGCAAATAATTGCCCCGTAGCCTTATCAAACGAATAGCGCCAGGTATTACGCAATCCATAGGCCCATATTTCGGGTTTCATATTTGCCTTACCAACAAACGGGTTATCAGTTGGCACCGTATAGGTACTGCCATTGTTAACATTAATACGTAATATCTTGCCCAAAAACGTATTCATATTTTGCCCGTTACCTATAGTTCCATTGTGTTTATCGCCCGCACCGCCGCCATCGCCTTCTGAAATATACAAATAGCCATCCGGTCCAAATTGCAAACATCCGCCGTTGTGATTCGATTCCGGGTGCTGTACGGTAAGTAATATACGTTCACTGGTTGGATCTGCTACCTCACCATTTGCGGCTGTTTTAAATTCGGCCAACGTACCTGTATTGTCAAAACTACCCGTAGGTGGGGCGCTGTAATAAACATAAAATTTATGGTTAGTTTTAAAGTTAGGTGACAACGCCAGCCCTAATAACCCCCGTTCATCATAATCGCTGCTTAGTTTTACCAGTTTACTGCGGATGTCGAGAAAAGGAGTAGGGCTAACCGTTCCGTTTTTAAACACTTTAATAACACCGGTTTGCTCAACTGCCAGTATATCGCCATTACCGGGAAATGCCACATACAACGGGGCCTGTAAGCCAGATGCAACCCGTTGCAGTTTTATATTTAACAATGGCAGCTGAACCGACATGTCTCCGGAAGGATCAGCATGTGGCAGCTTTACCTCGTGTTTTTGTCCGCAACTAAATGCCGAAATAACCAAAACAATACTTACCAGCGTGGTCGCTAAAGCGAACACCGATAACCTTGAAGATAGGAGTGATCTGAAATACTTTTTCATATAATGGTTTATTTGAATGGCTTGGTGAGATGCTTAAATATGCAATTAAATAGACAATTTGTGTGTGAAAACAGCGCCAAATAAAATTTTGTTCGATATGTTTATGATTTATAAACTTTTTATATTCAAATTAATAAGGAGTTTACCTGCACTAATAATTATACCTGAAGTAGGTATCCTTAAAATCCAACCTCATGCTGATAAATCTTGCGGCTACTGTCTTTAAAAAGTCTTCATCCAGCAATTCAAATACGCTGTTCACGCCATCAGTTAAATCCATCTCCGGTATTTTGTAACTCTGCTCCAGGGTACCTTGTTCTATCTTGATAATAAATTTCTGATTCATGTTCAATATAGATATTTTAAATTCAGGGTGAGGTAACTCTGCTATTATTCTCATAATTAATTATTTAAATCAAATTTTCTAAGGGATTTTTACCGTTTATTGTACCAAAACTTACCACCGGCTTAAACCTTGCAAAAAGCTCTTCGCTGTACCAGTTTTCGTCCCGGGTTTTCTTTATCACATCCGCGTGTTCTTTCGATGCATAGGCAAAAGCCTTTACATCCTCAACGCTTTTCCATATCGAAAAGGTTGCCTGCCTGTACACCGGTGCCTCGCCAATACCAAATGAAGTGATATAGCCCGGCGCTGAGGCCATTATATTTGCCACGCCACCAACATTGCTCCAAAACCCTTTCAATTTATTTAAGCGGATTGTAGCGCGCGTCAGCACGGCAACTAGGCCGGTATGCCCGGTAATGTTCGGGCTGCCAAAAGGCGATTTACCGTCCCATTTGCCATGGCTCTGCAAAGGCTCAAGCAAAATCGTCCATCGCTCGGTCGCAAACATATCCCACCACTTGGCCACAAACCCGCTTTTATCAAATTCATCAAATGTTTCCCTGTCATTCCAAACGGCCATTAATCCCCATTGCTGCCAGTCGGGGTTAAGGTCAAAAGTGCCGTTGCGCCCGCTACCCAGTAATTTCCAGAAGGTACAATCCTTTTGGAGCCAAAGTGGTAGCCTGTGTATGGCCATAGCCAACAAAGCAAAAGGTACCATGGCTTTGCGGTAGCGGATTATAGTCAGGCTTACGATCATTCCGACTAATTAAAACATTAAATATGAGATTTGTCTTATTTAATTGTAATACTTCATCCTTACTTTTGTACTATGGCAGAAGATCTTGTAATAACCAAATCAGCTGATAAAAAGGCACAATATCAGTCCCTTATACCTCAGATAGAGGCATTAATAACAGGGGAGGACGACCTGGTCGCTAATATGGCCAACGTCTGCGCGGCGTTAAAGGAACAATTCAATTGGTTTTGGGTTGGGTTTTACATGGTAAAGAATGATCAATTGGTGCTGGGCCCGTTCCAGGGGCCGGTAGCTTGTACACGTATTTTTAAAGGAAAAGGTGTTTGCGGCGCTGCATGGCAACAGGCCGAAACACTAATAGTTCCAGATGTTGATGCTTTCCCAGGTCACATCGCCTGCAGTTCGTTATCCCGCTCGGAGATAGTGCTGCCTATATTCAATAATAATGAGGTAATAGGCGTATTTGATGTCGACAGCGAACTATTGGCGTATTTTGATGAAACGGATGCGCTGTACCTGGAGCAGATAATTAAACTTTTAAACTTCAATGACTAAGATATTCCTGTTAGCCGGTATGGGGGCTGATACTCGTATATATAACAACATTGAACTGCCTGAAAGCTACGATATTGTACCAGCTGATTGGATAGCACATCATAAAACTGATACTTTATAAACCTATGCACAAAAGCTTATATATCATTATGATATAAAGCCAAATGATATAGTTATCGGGAATTCAATGGGAGGGATGCTGGCTATTGAGATAGCTAAAAAGATCAGGCTCAAGAAAGTGATATTGATATCCAGTATTAAGACAATTAATGAGGCTCCGGCCTATTATAAAATATTTCAAACTATCCCGGTTTACAAACTAATACCAGGCAGTTTAATCAACGCATCCGGTTCACTAATAAAACTCGCTTTCGGCAAAATGAACGATGTCGACCTGTGGCTTTTTAAAGATATGCTGCATAAAAACTCCCCGTCATTTATAAAATGGGCCATGGGAGCAGTATTAAAATGGGATAATACCACCATCCCACCGAACGTTTATCACATTCACGGCGATAAAGACAATGTGCTACCAAGTAAAAGAATAAAAGATGCCACAATTGTTAAAGGCGGCACCCATATCATGATATTTGATAAAGCTAAACAGGTAAACAAATGGCTGAAACCGCTGCTCAAAAAATAAAACTTCCCGAATCATTTTACCTGGATAATGATGTGGTACAATTAAGTAAAAGCCTCATTGGCAAGTATTTATTTACTTGTATTGATGGTGTACCTACAGGTGGATATATTGTTGAAACAGAAGCATATAATGGCATTATCGACCGGGCATCACATGCCTACGGCGATCGCAATACACCGCGTACCAAAACCATGTATCTGCGGGGTGGTATAGCCTATGTTTACTTGTGTTATGGTATCCATGAAATGTTCAATATCGTAACGTCGCCGGAGGGGGTGCCGCGCGCCATATTGATCCGTGCGATTGAACCAACCGAAGGGATCGAAGCCATGATGCAGCGCCGAAAAATGGAAATAATGAAGCCAACCATCACACGCGGGCCGGGCTCTGTTGCCAAGGCGTTAGGCATTTCACGTGCCATGAACGCCATCAGCCTGCAAGGCGACACCTTATGGATAGAGGATAGGGGCTTAACTTTCCCCGATGAAGTTATCGCCGCCGCCCCGCGCATAGGCATTGATTATGCGGGTGATGATGCCCTTTTGCCGTATCGTTTTTACGTAAAAGGCAATGTGTATGTGAGTAAACCCAATAAATAAGTCCTTTTTTGTAATATTGACCTGATGAATTACCAGAACACATTAGATTTTGCCCTGCAACTTGATGAGCAGGATCCGTTAAAGGACTACCGTAGTAAATTTTTGATACCACAGCACAATGGATACGATGCCATCTATTTATGCGGCAATTCATTAGGCCTGCAGCCTGCCTCAGCAAATCAATATCTAAGCGTTCAACTAACCGCCTGGCAGCAGCACGGTGTTGAAGGTTGGTTCGATGCCGATGAACCATGGATAGATTATCACACACGGCTTACGGGTACGCTTGCGGGCATTGTAGGGGCAAAAAAGGAAGAGGTTACGGTAATGAACTCACTTACAGTAAATCTTCACTTATTGATGGTAAGCTTTTATAAACCAAATGGTAATAAGTATAAAATACTGATGGAAGCAGGCGCTTTTCCATCCGATCAGTACGCTATCGAAAGCCAGGTAAAGTTTCATGGTTATGACCCTAAAGATGCCATTATAGAGGTAGCTCCGCGAGATGGTGAAGAGTTATTAAGAACTGAAGACATTCTTAATGCCATCGCCGATAATGCAAGCGAACTCGCATTGGTGCTGTTCAGCGGCATAAATTATTACACCGGTCAATTTTTCAATATAGAAGCCATAACCAAAGCCGCGCATGAAGCAGGGGCGATGGCGGGGTTCGACCTGGCGCATGCTGCCGGGAATGTGCCTCTGAAGTTGCATGATTGGAATGCGGATTTCGCCTGTTGGTGTTCATACAAATACATGAACTCGGGGCCGGGTGGTATAAGCGGTATTTTTGTGAACGAAAAACATTTTGCCGATAAGGCACTCAATCGCTTTGCAGGTTGGTGGGGCTACAGGCAGGATAAACGCTTCCTGATGGCACCGGGTTTTGATGCCGCGGCAGGTGCAGATGGCTGGCAGGTAAGCACCCCACCCATAATGCTGATGGCCCTGCACAAAGCCTCGCTTGACATTTTTGAGCAGGCCGGGGGATTAGCTCCATTACGTGCTAAAAGCGAACTCATGACCGGCTATTTCGAATATTTGATACAGGAAATAAACATCGAAGCCGGGCGGGAACTGTTCAGCATTATCACCCCGAAAAACAAAGACGAACGTGGTTGCCAGCTCTCGGTTATTTGCAGGCATAACGCGAAGCAAATCTTCAATTACCTTACCCAAAACGGAGTAATAGGCGACTGGCGCGAACCAAACGTAATCCGCTTAAGTCCCGTTCCGCTTTATAATTCATTTAAAGACGTTTTCCAGGCCGGGCGAATACTTGTTCGTTGGGTCGGAGAAAATGCTTTATAGCGCTTAATTTCATGCTGAAAATAGCTTTTGCCAAGTCATTCGCTCATCCTTTGCCGGAAGGCCACCGTTTCCCGATGGTGAAATATGAGCTCATACCCGAACAATTGCTGCACGAAGGCCTCATTACCGAAGAGAACTTGTTTTATCCCGACCAGGTAAATGAGGAAGTCATATTATGGACGCACGATAAAGATTATTGGCATCAATTGCGCGATTTGACATTACCGGCAAAAGAGATAAGACGCATCGGCTTTCCATTATCAGCACGATTGATCGAGCGTAGCAGGCGCATTTCCCAAGGCACTGTCACTGCTTGCCATTATGCTTTTGAATATGGCATAGCGTTCAACGCGGCAGGCGGCACCCATCATGCCGGCACAAACTGGGGCGAAGGTTTTTGTTTGTTGAACGATCAGGGTGTCGCGGCTAACTATTTATTCAATAAAAAATTAGCATCATCTATATTAATAATTGATTTAGATGTACACCAAGGCAACGGCACCGCCCAGATATTCGAAAATGAGCCACGGGTATTCACTTTCTCCATGCACGCCGCCAATAATTTCCCGTTCCGAAAAGAAACTTCAGACCTTGACATACCATTGCCCGATGGTATAAGCGGCAAGGAGTATTTAGATATTTTGTACGACACCTTGCCTAAACTTATCGCCCAACAAAAGCCTGATTTTATTTTCTTCCAGGCAGGAGTTGATGTCTTGGCCACCGACAAATTGGGCAAGCTTAAACTAACCCGAGAAGACTGCAAAATGCGCGACCAGTTTGTTTTTGAACAGTGTTTAAGTAACAAAATACCTGTACAGGTTAGTATGGGTGGCGGTTATTCGCCGCAAGTGAGGGATATTGTCGAGGCACATTGTAATACTTATCGCATTGCCAACCAGCTTTATTTTTGATCAGGCTATTTTATGCTGATGCTTTTTGCTGATATACTGAAACCGCAAAAACATTAGTCCCGATGATACCATCAGCCCCAAAACCAAGCCGTACCAAACGCCGGTAACTCCCAATCCAAGATAGATGCCAAGGTAATAACCAACCGGTATACCAACTACCCAATAAGCCAAAAACGTTGCAATAGTAGGCACGTTAACATCACCCATACCTCGCAGTATCCCCAATCCAACTACCTGCGTTCCGTCAAACAACTGGAATATAGCTGCAATTATAAGTAGTTGTGCTGCAATGTTTATAACGGCTTTATCTGTAGTGTACATGTAAGGAAGAATGTGGTTCCCTAAACTAAATAGCAAGGCGGTACAACACATAAAAACTATTACCACATGATAGTTCGATATTGCCGACGCGCGTAAATTCTGCTGGTCATTTATTCCAAAATAATTCCCCGACTTAATGGTGGCCGCGCCCGCAATACCACTAGATACCATATAGGTCATAGCAGCAAGGTTAATAGCTATTTGGTGCGCCGCCTGCTGATCTACCCCTATAGTTCCGATCAATATCGCTGCGCCGCTAAACGCGCTCAGCTCAAAAGTATATTGCAGGGCGATAGGGGTGCCTATCCGGATGATCTGTATGCTGCGCAGGTAACTGATCTGTTTAAGCGCAAAGCTCTTCAGGTATTTCCTAAAGTTAGCAGAACGGAATACGTAAGCGCTCATTACAACGGCCATTAGGCAGCGATCAATCAACGTACTGTAACCAACTCCGCGAATGCCCATCGGGTGGATACCAAACATACCTTTCACTAAAATTATACCCACTAAAACGTTAAGCACGTTCCCGGCTATCGAAATCACCATAGCCTGCATGGTAAATCCCAACCCCTCAGCAAATTGCTTAAAGGTATTAAATATCAGCATTGGGATAATGGACAATCCCATCAACGTTAAGAAAGGCTTAGCCTGCTCCACAACCTTGGGCGATTGATGCAAATGGTTCAATACATATATCGACCCAAAGAACAACGATAAGAATAAAATAAACCCCGTCGCAAGATTTATAACCAAACTGTTTGAAAGCAACCGCCCGCAGGCCAAATAATTTTTACGACTATTATTTTGAGCGATGAGGGGCGTTAATCCATAGGAGATACCCAGCCCGATTACCATCGGTATCACAAATATGCTGTTCACCAATGATACCGCTGCTAAACAAACAGTACCTGCAAAGTGACCTACAATTACGCTATCCGAAAACTGCACCAGCGTATGCCCAAGTTGTGACACAATGATAGGCGTAGCCAGCTTTAAATTGGCATTGTAATGGTGTTTATATTTATGATACAGGGCTTTCATTGGCTACAGCCAAAAGTAGTATGAAATATCGTGGCCACCTAAATTATTTCTCAAGAATGGGGTAAATAACCACATCTGATATGAAACTGTCAGTTTTGTTAAATATGCATCATGGAACGAAGGTCAGTTTGTATATAGCAAACATTTTATATAAATTTGATAAGATCATTAACTAAAATGTCCTTACAAAAAGAAGTTAAAACATTTGACGAAGCCGAATTGGAACTTCTGAAAGATGCTTTGAAACGCACCTACAAAGAGCGTTTTGAAATGGCCACCCGTTTATACAAAATACAACAAACCATGAATAAGGCCACCATACTCCATAAACCCCTCATTAAAAAATAAAAGTGGATATTTTTGATGAAGAAATACTAAATTTTTGGAGGGCACTTCAACAATATAACGTGCAGTACATTATGGTTGGCGGTTATGCCACTAACCTGCATGGCTATCAGAGATTCACCGGTGATATGGATATTTGGATCAAGGACACATTAGGAAACAGGCAGTCTTTACGCAGCGCCTTTAATGATTGTAATATGGGTGATTATCCAATGATTGAATATATGCAATTTATACCGGGATGGACAGAATTTCATCTTAACAACGGCTTACGTTTAGATATTCTTGTTGATATGAAAGGACTTGAGGGCTATACTTTTGATGAATGCTTGCAAATGGCATCAATAGCGGATATTGAGAATGTCAAAATACCATTTCTGCATATCAGCCAATTAATTGAAAACAAGAAAGTGGTTAACAGACCAAAAGATCAAATAGATGTGTCTGCATTAGAACAGATACGCAAGTTAAGGAAAGATAATTAAAACCGAATTTTGTGCGAGACCGCGCCGGTTAACCCCCGGGCTCTGTGTAAGCATCCCTCAAACCGCCGTATAATACTCCTCTTTCTCCGTAGTATGTATCCGCACCACGCCCGATAATATCAAATCAACCAATATAGCCTGCGCCCGACGGCGGGTTAAATTAAGCAGCTTACAAAATTCAAGCACGGTAATGCGTTCACTTGTCTGTAGGTATTCCAACAAAGTTTTTTCATTTGACGAATAAGCAAGCATCACCCCCGTATCCCCGGTCGAGCGTTTCAGCACGTCAACCACAATTTTACTGGCCAGTACACTTTTGTCTTTTACACGTACATACACCCACCATTTGCCGTCTTCAGCCAGGGCATAATGCGGTTTGGTGGTGCTTTCGGGTATGTCCACTACCAACACTAATTTATCATCAACATATACCTCTTCAAAAACAGGTTCCAGCGCGGGCCTTGAAAACAGGTGTGCCGCCCTCGTTATCATATAGCGCTCCTCATCTTCCGATTTTACACCCTTTATGCTGCCATCATCAGCAACGCCAATCAATAACCGCCCACCTTTATTATTGGCAAACGACACCATAGTACGCGCTATCTTCTCGCAGCTCGATATGGTTTTCTTAAAGTCGAGCGATACACCTTCACCCTCAAATATCTGTTTCTTTATATTCATTTCCCGCTTTCTCCTCAATCAGTTTTAAAAGGTGTATAAATATCCATCCAATTGTCGGGTTTACCCAGTGGGCCGAAACCAAACTGCTTGTACAGCCCATGTGCATCGGCAGTAGCCAGCATCCAGCGTTTCAATCCCTGTAATTCAGGGTGGTTCCGTATGGTCTGCAACAACCATTTCGACAACCCTAATCCCTTATGACTATCCAGCACAAACACATCGCACAAATAAGCAAAAATGGCCTTATCTGTAACTACTCGTGCAAACCCAACCTGTTTTCCATCGGCATAAACACCAAAACACATGGAGTTGGCAATTGAGGTATGCACACGCTCAACAGCAATCCCTTTCGACCAGTATGATTCTTTACCCAGGTAGTTGTATATCATTTCCAGATCGAGTAAGTCTTTGTCAGTAGATATTGCGAATCCTTTCTTTGCAAAGGACTCATCATTCATTATTGTTTGCATTGGTAGTATCAATAAAATCTAAATTACGTACGTATACCTCATTTATTGCGGAGGCAACGTTTACGCCATTTTTATCATAAATTTCAATAGTGTGCATCTTAACGTACTTACCGATGGTGTTCAATATTTCCTCAGCTTCGGCAAGTTCGGCATCATCAATATATATCTTATAAGAAAGATCGGTGAACGATGGCTTGTTATATTTTATATTAACCGACTTTGACCAGGCGCGTAGATTGTATCCCCTGAGCGATAATGCTTTATAAAAAAGTACCGGGTAAAAAGCGTCGGCTGCAGCAAAGATAGTCCCCCCGAAAATGGAATTATTGTAATTACGGTTCCAGAAACTTTTGCGTATTTTAACTTCAACGCCGCGAAAGCCTTTATCAAATTTTACAACCCAAACGCGCTGGAAAAATAGGGGAGGGTAAAAACGTATAGCCCATTTCAGTAAATTTTCTGACACCCTCATAAGCCTTAAATATCAGAAAATTTATCCTAATATGATAGGATAGGGGGCGGATTTTTACTTAAAAAGTACGCTTACCACACCAACTTATAACCAATGCCGCGAATATTAATGAGTTGTATATTCGGGTCGGCGGCCAGGTGGCGGCGCAGCCGGGTTATAAATACATCCAAACTGCGGGCATTAAAAATGTTATCGTTGCCCCAAATTTTCTGGAGCAATGTTTTGCGCGATACCGATTCCATATTTGGCTGGCATAACTGGTGCAGTAATTCACTTTCGCGAGCTGTTAAATGAATTACAGTTTCATTATGCTGTATTACATTTTTTGTAGGATTAAAAACAATTGTGCCTATGTTCACCAGTTGCTGCTCCGGTTTTTTTGTGCTTGCAATTGTAGTTTGTTTATGCCGCAATAGTGATTTAATCCTCACTATGAGTTCCTCAACACTAAAGGGCTTTTTCAAGTAATCATTAGCGCCAAGTTCAAAGCCCGCCACAACGTCCTTAACCTGCGACCTGGCAGTAATAAAAATTATGGGAGTGGTGCTATCCTTTTCCCTTACTCTTTTTGCCACTTCAAAACCATCGGTTTTTGGCATCATTACATCAAGGGCCAATATATCGGGTTTTTGTTTGTTGTATTGCTCGATCGCCTGTTCACCGTTAGCACATAATATTACGCTAAAGTTGCGCTCCTCAAGGCTCTCGCGTATTATATGCGCCAGCGAAGTTTCGTCCTCGGCCAATAAGATCTTTATTTTATCCATTGCTTAAAGGTATTGAAACTATGAATTCGCTGCCTTTATTAATTTCACTTTTTACAGTAATATCACCACCGTGTGCCGTAACAATATACTTCGCATAACTTAAGCCCAAACCTGTTCCTTTTACATTATGCACGTTGCCGGTGGGCACCCGGTGAAATTTGTCAAACACCAGGCTAATGTGTGCTTCCGGTATACCAATCCCATTGTCTGTTATCGCGAATACAGCGTTACCGGCCTGTTTAAAGCAGTTTATGGCAATATTAAACGGCTCATTACTATACTTAATGGCATTATCTACAATATTCACCAATACGTTCCTAAAATGAAGCTTATCGGCATAAATGGTTTTAATATCATTATTGGTATAGGTAATATTCAGCTTTTTGTCAGATTTTGTTCTTTCGGTTGATATGATCTCATTGATCAGATCGTCGACATTTATTTTTTCCTTCTCCAATACAATGTCTTTGCTTTCAAAAGCGGCAACATTAAGCACTTTGGTTACCAGGCTATCTAACCGCGATAGTTCTGTGCGTGCGGTTTGCAGGTAACGTTGCGTTTTTTCAGCATCATTTAATGCATTAAATTTTTGCAGGCCTTCAACAGCTACAGTTATGGTGGCAATTGGGGTCTTCAATTCATGGGTCATGTTATTAATAAAGTCATCCTTTAACTCGGCCAGCTTTTTTTGGTGGATAACCAGCCTGATGATATAGTAAAAGGAGTATATAGTAAGCGCAATGAGCAAAGCCGATAGTAATAGCGTTATCACCATACTTTTGAGGATGGCATATTGCGGATTATGGAAAACCGCCCGCATAAAAAACTCGGCGCCCACCATATGTAAAAACACAAATCCATGATACTTATAACTGTATTCGCCGGTTTCGCTGTAATGCAAATTCAATTTTTGCGGCTTCGAGGCGCTATCTGATACTTTTAAACTGAAAGGAGAGGGGATATGCATTTTATCAAGCTCGGCTTTAAGATGGCTGCTCAATCTTAAACTATCGGCCTGGCGAAAATTTGTAGGCGACTGAAAAATGCCGAACTCGTTCATCTTGCTGGACAAGACCGGCATACCTTTTTTATCCTTTGTAACGCTTTGCTTAAAAGTAAGCACATGCGTAGCGAAATCATGCATACCAAACAGGATCTTCAAATTTTCGAGTAACAGGGGTGTGTAGAATGATGTTTCCACAAGTACTTCGGCCACCGTTGCATTTTTGTGCGAAATTTTAGCGCGATAAGCATCAAAATCGGTAACAGATATTTTATATGGCTGTAGGCCTGTATATTTATCAGCTACAGTTATTTCTAATTCGGTGGTAGTACTTTTTGTGCTTACATTAACCTTTAACCCAGTACCGCTTTTAGGTGATGAAACGCTCGATTTTTCGTCGATTTTAATCGTATCAACCTTTATTTTGGTGCCAGTATCCGACAATCGCCTTACCATAACCATGCGGATAGAATCAAAATAATCCTTTTTGCAGTCGTCCATTGCTTTTTGCATGGCAACATCCACATCCGTATCAAACTTAGTTTTGTTTACTTTATAAGCGCTTATCGACCAGTAAACCTGGAAAACAATAATGCCTAATAACGACAGGCTAACAAGTATAAAAAGTATGTTGAGTTTCTTCTTCATGGTTATAGTTAATTGATTAGCCAAATGTAAATGGGATTGTGTCTTATACCACGAAGTGTTAACATACATTAAGGTACAGTAACATAGCTTAAGAACGGCGTTAATTCAAATCGACTAAAAAATATTAAAATACAGGGCAAACAATACTTTTAATAGCTGGTTGTAGAAATGATTAAGAACAATAGTAAAACATATATTTAATAAATTACCCATGAAAAAACACATTTTAAGCTTAGCCCTTGTTGTGGCCATGTTTGGTGCAATGGCATCAAGTTGCAGTTCGTCTAAAAAAACCGATAGTTCGGATAGCACTACCGTAAAAGATACAACGAAAGTTACGGACACAACAAAAGTTATAGATACTGTTAAAAAGGACACTACTAAAAAAGATACCACTAAAAAGATGTAATTCTTTTTTATCGTTTCAAAAAGCACAAGTATAAATTATACTTGTGCTTTTTTTATGTGTTGATATTTGAAGGGGAATAATGCTTCAGATTACCTTATACTGATGCGATATTATAATTCACATAATTAACATTATGTTAAATAAAAATAAATAAAGAAAGGGCTTACTCAAAAGCCCTTTCAAAATCTTAAGCCCTATTTTCCTGCACCTAATGCCTCAATCTTCTT
>CAIWRU010000105.1 GCA_903915155.1 uncultured Mucilaginibacter sp. | reverse complement strand
TTGAATTAGCAGAAAAAGATATAATACATTAATCCGGGAACGGGAAATCTCCAAATATTTTCCATTGTTCCCCAGCTTATATTATTCTTTGCCGGGATGCTGTATATGCGCCTAAAAAGATACTTTTACGTACCTTTGAGTTTGTATATACCAATAAAATGCTTTCAAAAAAAACCAAGTACGCTATAAAGGCATTAGTTATCCTGGGTAAAAACAAGGATCTGCCACCAATGCAGATCTCGAAAATTGCCGAAGAAGAGCGTATCCCCAAAAAATTTCTTGAACAAATATTGCTCGACCTGCGCAATGCAGGTTACCTGTATAGTAAAAAGGGTGCGGGTGGCGGTTACAGCTTAAATAAAGACCCAAACGAGATTTTTTTGGTTGATATACTGCGCATTACCGATGGCCCTATTGCACTGGTGCCATGTGCCAGCCACAAATTTTACCATAAGTGCGATGAATGCAAACAGGAAACCACTTGCGGTATCCGCGATGTGTTTGTTGATTTGCACAATGCTGCATTGAAAATTTTATCGGAAACAAGCATATCCGATATTATAAATCGTGAAAAAGTGCTGATTTTTAACAATTAATTTACATTTTTCGCAAAAATTATTGTTTTTACCGAAAAATGATATAATTTCCCTCAGTCTCCGTATATTTGGGATTAATTATGATACAAAACATAAAAAATATTAATAAATGTTGTATGACCATGATGTATTGCTGTACAAACGTCAACGGCTTGTGGTTATAGTAGATACTAGATAAAATTAAAAATAGAAAAGCCTCTTTAGCCTACAAGCCAAAGAGGCTTTTTTTATGCAAAAAAACGAATAACAATATGCAAAGTTTCAGAACAGAGCTGGAAAACCCCGTAGTTGAACAAGATATAATCGACCTTGAGAAAAAGATCAGGGCTTTTCGCGAAGGAAAGATACATGACGAAAAATTCAGGAGCCTGCGTTTGGCCCGTGGTGTATATGGCCAGCGCCAGCCCGGCGTGCAAATGGTGCGTATAAAACTTCCTTTTGGCAAGATTACCTTTAATCAGTTATTGCGTATTGCCGATGTTTCTGATGAATATGCGAGCAGCAACCTGCATTTAACAACTCGCCAGGATATACAAATACATTACGTAAGCCTTGACCGTACCCCACAGCTTTGGGCCGAACTGGAACGCGATGACATTACCCTGCGAGAAGCCTGCGGTAATACAGTAAGAAATGTTACAGCCTCACCTACTGCAGGTATTGATCCGCTTGAGCCTTTTGATGTATCACCTTATGCCCATGCAACATTCGAATATTTCCTGCGCAACCCTATCTGCCAGGATATGGGCCGTAAATTCAAAATATCATTTTCATCAAGTGATGAGGATACCGCATTTTCATACATACATGATATTGGCGTTATCCCGAAGTTAAAAGAAAATGGCGAACGTGGCTTCAAGGTATTACTAGGCGGTGGCCTTGGCGCGCAGCCCCTATTGGCAAGTATTGTTGAGGATTTTTTACCAGAAGATCAGCTTATACCATACATTGAAGCTATTATCCGTGTGTTCGACCGTTACGGCGAACGCAACAACCGCAACAAAGCGCGTTTAAAATACCTGATACAAAAAATTGGGCTTGATGAAGTATTGCGCCTGGCTAAAATTGAACGTACTGCTAACAAAGTACAATCTTACCCTATTAACCGCGATTCGGTTGAAGCCCCGGCCCTGCCGCAAACCACAAGCTATCCCGATGCTATTATCAGCAATCCGTTACGTTACGAGCAATGGCTACTAACTAATGTGTTTGAGCAAAAGCAAAAGGGCTTTTACGGCGTGTATATTAAAGTGCCGGTTGGCGATATATCATCCGACACTGCCCGCAAACTGGTTAAAGTGCTCACACCATTGGTTGGTGATGAGATACGCGTCACCCAAAACCAGGGCTTGTTGTTAAAATATGTAACCAAAGAAGCATTACCCGCGCTATACAACTGTTTAACTGAACTTGATCTTTCAGCACCTGGGTTTGATAGCGTAGCCGATGTTACTACATGCCCCGGTACTGATACCTGTAACCTGGGTATATCCAACAGTATGACCTTATCAAAGGTGCTTGAGGATGTTATTTATAACGAATACGAAGATTTTATTTATAACCGTGAGATTAAAATTAAGATCAGTGGTTGTATGAATTCATGCGGTCAGCATGGTTTGGCACATATCGGTTTTCATGGCAGCTCGCTAAAGGCCGGCACAAAAGTATTACCGTCGGTACAGGTATTGTTAGGGGGTGGTACGGTCGGCGACGGCGTTGGTCGTGCTGCTGAAAAAGTAATTAAAGTTCCCGCAAAAAGGGCCACACACGTTTTAAGGGCTGTTTTGGATAATTACAAAGCAAATTCTGTCGACGGCGAAACCTTCCATAATTATTATGACAGGCAGGGCAAGGATTACTTTTACCAGTTATTAAAACCACTGGCTAATTTGGAAACATTAACCGAAGATGAGTTTGTAGACTGGGGGCATGAAGAAACCTTTGCTACTGCAATTGGTGTGGGCGAGTGCGCAGGCGTGGTAATAGACCTTGTGGCTACCCTGTTATACGAATCGGAAGAAAAAATGGGCTGGGCAAATCAATCATTCGAAAAAGGTTCGTGGGCCGATGCTATATATCATTCATACAATGTATTTATCAGTTCGGCAAAAGCTTTATTGTTAGATAAAGGTGTAAACAGCAGCACACAGGCGGGCATAATACGCGAATTTGATGCGCAATATGTTGATAAAGGCGAATTTAATTTAGACGGAACATTTAACGACATGGTATTGCAGATCAATCAAAATGAGCCATCGGAGGAATTCGCAGCCAAATACAGGGAAGCCGCTAACCAGTTTTTAAAGGCAAGTAAAATAAAAAGAGGGGCATTGGTATAATCATGATACAAATTGAATTAAAAAATAAGGTTAAAGAACCCCGTATCACCCTTGTAGGTGCAGGCCCGGGCGATGCGGACCTAATTACTATAAAAGGCATTAAGGCCCTCAAAACTGCCGATGTGGTTTTATACGATGCCCTTGTGAATGAAGAATTGTTAGAGTTTGCGCCCGAACATGCTGTTAAAGTGTATGTAGGCAAGCGCTCTGGCGATCATTCTTTTTCGCAGGGCAATATAAATAAGCTGATGATTGACTATGCGATTAATTATGGCCATGTAGTACGCTTAAAAGGTGGCGACCCGTTTGTGTTCGGACGTGGTTATGAGGAATTGGATTTTGCAGCATCATACAGCATCCCCGCAACAGTTATTCCGGGTATATCGAGCGCTATCTCAGTTCCCGGTTTGCAGCAAATACCCGTTACACACCGCGGTTTAAGCGAAAGTTTTTGGGTAGTTACCGGCACCACCTCGGATGGTAAAGTATCAAAAGACCTGTTTGAAGCAGCCCGCACCAATGCCACCATTGTGGTACTTATGGGCTTGCATAAACTTGCCGAAATAACCCAAATATTTAAAAACGAAGGCAAGAACCGCCTGCCGGTAGCAGTAATACAAAGCGGTTCGACCGAAAATGAAAAAGTTGCCGTTGGCATTATTGATACAATTGTTGAACTGGTTGAAGAAAAGCAAATAGCATCCCCTGCCCTTATAGTAATTGGCGAGGTTGTATCGTTGCATCCATCATTCCAACCTATTAAAGAATTTTATGACATTGTTGCCGAAGAATAACGAATCAGTGATAGCTGATGCTAATGAAACGGGGGGCAACCAGCTATTCCCGGTTTTTTTAAAGCTGAACCAATTGCATACAGTCCTGATAGGCGCCGGTAATATTGGTTTGGAAAAATTAACCGCCATTGTTAATAATAGTCCGCTGTCAACTGTTACTGTTATTGCCCGCACCTTTCTACCTGAGGTACATTTACTTGCATCTGAATATAAGGGCATAAATATTGTAAATAAATCATTTGAAGAAGCTGACCTTGACAATACAAACCTGGTAATTGCAGCAACCAACGATAACGAACTGAATGAACTTATTGTACAAGCGGCGCACAAGCGCAACTTGTTGGTTAATATTGCTGATAAACCGGCGCTATGCGATTTCTATTTAGGTTCGATAGTACAAAAAGGCGATCTGAAGCTGGCCATATCAACCAACGGCAAATCGCCAACTGTAGCAAAAAGGCTGAAGGAAGTATTAAATGAAAGCATTCCTGCCGAAATTGATACTACACTGCAGCAAATAGCCGAACTAAGAAAAACACTTAGCGGCGATTTTGCAAGCAAGGTTAAGAAGCTGAACGAAGTAACAGCAGTATTGGTAGAAAAGAGCAACTAAAGTGGAAAAGCAAATATTAAACAGCAAAGATTTCTCGGAGAATATTTTTGAAATGAACGAACTAGCAGAAAATATAAAACACAGATTATTTGGCCTCGATCCGGTTAGTGCGCTGGCATTATTAGGAAAATCCTTCCCTGGTAAAATTGTATTTTCCACAAGCTTTGGTTGGGAAGACCAGGTGATTACTCATATGATATTTTCAAATAATATTCCCATAAAAATATTCACATTAGAAACTGGTCGCCTTTTCCCCGAAACCTACTATACATGGAACCGTACCATGGAAATATACGGGCAGCCCATACACGCATACTACCCACAGCATCAGCTTGTTGAGGCAATGGTGAATAAAAAAGGCCCTAATAGTTTCTATAATTCTGTCGAAGACCGAAAGGAATGCTGCGCCATACGAAAGGTTGAACCTTTAAGACGCGCACTGAACGGCAATGATTGCTGGATAACCGGCATACGCGCCGAACAATCGGTCAATCGCCATTTTATGGACGACGTAGAATGGGATGACCATAACAAACTAATAAAATTCCATCCGGTGTTTAACTGGACTCTTGATGAGATAAAAGAATATATTAAAAAGAACAACATTCCGTATAACGTACTACATGACAAGGGATTTCCAAGTATAGGCTGTGCGCCATGTACCCGTGCAGTTACCCCTGGCGAGGATTTTCGCAGTGGCCGCTGGTGGTGGGAAGATCAATCAAAAAAGGAATGTGGCTTGCACACAGTTTAACTAAACAAAACACCAGGGCTACAGTATAAATCAATATTTTAAACTATCGTTAATATAAATATTATAATATTGCAATAATTTATGTGTTAAGCAATCTGCTTTAAATAATACACAATAAATACACCCCTTATTTAATTATTTTATAAAAAATATTGTCGATTTGAATTAATCATGTACTTTTACCCTATTAAATTAATGGGAATTATAGAACTAGCAGATTAAATAGAATATCTAACATGAACTTAAAAAAAAGCCATCACCATTTACGCTACATCCAGTATCGCTACTCGGTGATAAATAGCAGCTATATATGTTGCTGTTAACATTATCACAAAATATTACCCCAAGTTTTCAACCAAATTTTTAAAAACCAATACAATGAAACCATCATGAGCTACAGCTCAAAAAACCAAATAAATATAGCTCATGATAGCTTCATTACCATTAAAAAACAAATAGTTCCAATGAAAAATTCTTACTTAA
>CAIWRU010000104.1 GCA_903915155.1 uncultured Mucilaginibacter sp. | reverse complement strand
TAAATTCGCACTCATAATTGAATTTAAACTTGCAATATCAATTTTTTGAACCAAACATTACAAAAATAATTAAACAATGGCAGCAAAATTAGAGTACATCTGGCTGGACGGGTACAAACCAACACAAAGCCTGCGTAGCAAAACAAAAATTGAAAAGGATTTTAGCGGAAAATTAGAAGATTGCCCTTTATGGAGCTTTGACGGTTCTTCAACCGAGCAGGCACCGGGTGGTTCATCGGATTGTGTTTTAAAGCCGGTGTTTATTTGTGTTGACCCTCAAAGAAAAGATGGTTACCTGGTAATGTGCGAAGTACTTGATTCAAAAGGGGCTCCACACGAGTCAAACGGTCGTGCTTTGATACAGGACGATGACAACGATTTTTGGTTTGGTTTTGAGCAGGAGTATTTCCTTTGGGATACTGAAACAAACAAACCGCTTGGCTTCCCGGCAGGTGGCTACCCAGCCCCTCAAGGCCCTTATTATTGTTCAGTAGGTGCTAAAAACGCTTACGGCCGCGATATTGTTGAAGAACACCTTGATGCCTGTTTAGAAGCAGGCCTTAACGTTGAAGGTATCAACGCTGAAGTTGCAGCAGGCCAGTGGGAATTCCAGATATTCGCGAAAGGCGCTAAAGAAGCTGGTGACCAGATTTGGGTTGCACGTTATTTATTAGAAAGAATTGGCGAAAGCTATGATGTTGCTATCAACTGGCATTGCAAACCACTAGGTCAGCTTGACTGGAATGGTTCAGGTATGCACGCTAACTTCTCAAATACTACTTTACGTACCGCAAACAGCAAAGCAGTATTCGAAGCTATTTGCGAATCTTTCCGCCCTGCAGTTGCTGAGTGTGTGGCCGTTTATGGTGCTGATAATGATCAGCGTTTAACCGGTAAGCACGAAACTGCTTCAATAAACGATTTCAGCTATGGTGTATCTGACCGTGGTGCTTCTATCCGCATCCCATTATATACAGTTGATCATAACTGGAGTGGTTATCTTGAAGATCGCCGCCCTAACTCAGCTGCCGATCCATATAAAGTGGCTGCAGTTATTATCAAAACTGTAAAAACAGCAAAACTTTAATACCCAAATTAGTTTAAATGCTAAGCCCTATAGGTTTTCCTGTAGGGCTTTTTTCGTTTCAAGAGAAAATATCGAAAATGGGTGTCACGCTGAAGCTCTCGAAGCATGTGGGCGGCATTTACGTTCAATGTATTAGGAGGAGGTCTTTTTATAACTCCCATAATCCCCCGATTCAATCAACTTCAATCCATCCACAGGCAAATTATACAAATAGCACCAGCAGTTAATAATTCCTCGCTCGCTTTCAACCTCAATAGTTTCCCTCACAAATAAATTCGGTTGTTCCTGTTCCGGGCCAAACCCTTCATAATCGTCAATGAGTTTTAGTGCCGGAACAGCATCGGTCATCATAAAAATATCGCCATAAACGTAACCCTCATATTGGTTATCGGCAATTGCTCCGGGGTATTCGCCAATATCATAAAGCCTGCCTTTAAATTTGCCGTTGGCATAAAAGATGCAATTATTTTTTATATAAATGGCAAATTCATTCTCAGCATTAAGCAGTGTGCCGTAAACAAATAGATAATTATTGATTGCCATTAGAACAAAGATACCTTGCCAAGCGTATAGACACCAAAGATAAAATCCCAATATTTTGCATCGGTATATGCTTTATCCGTAAATTTAAGATGCTTAACTTGCCGCCGAAATTATACCAGCCCTATGAATGAAGACCAGATCATAACCTATATAAAGGAAAACAACATTCAGAAAATAAAATTCGCCTTTGCTGATACTGATGGCATTTTGCGCGGAAAGGTTATTCATCATAAAAAATTTATTGATGGTATGCGCAATGGCTATGGCTTTTGCGATGTGGTTTTTGGTTGGGACAGCAGCGATGGTACTTACGATAATGTGGAAATAACAGGCTGGCACACAGGTTATCCCGATCAACAATGCCGTATCGACCTATCTACATTTCGTACTGTACCCTGGGAAGACAATATACCTTTCTTTTTAGCCGATTTTAGCAAAGCAGATGGTAATGATCTTGCCGTTGATACGCGCAGCCTGTTAAAACGTATAGCAAAGGATTGCGAGGCAATGGGCTATCACCCTGAGTTTTCGCAGGAATTTGAGTGGTTCAATTTTAGGGAAACCCCACAAACACTCGCCGATAAAAGTTTTACCAACCTGCAAACCCTTACACCGGGTATGTTTGGTTACTCGGTTTTACGCACATCGCAGCAAAGCGATTTTTACTACGACCTGTTTAACCTGCTAATGCAATTTAATGTGCCGCTTGAAGGCCTGCACACTGAAACAGGCCCTGGCGTTTATGAGGCCGCAATATTGCACGATCATGTGATAGCGGCTGCCGATAAAGCAGTACTGTTTAAAACCGCGGTAAAGGAAATTGCTTACAAGCACGGTATCATGGCATCGTTCATGGCTAAATGGACCGAAACGCTGCCTGGTTGCAGTGGCCATATCCACCAAAGTTTATGGAACAAAAGCCAGACAGAAAACCTGTTTTATAATACTGACGATGAACATAATATGAGCGACCTGTTAAAGCATTACCTTGCGGGCCAACTACATTGTTTACCCTATATTTTACCCATGTACGCGCCGACAGTTAACAGCTACAAACGTTTGGTTGAAGGTGCCTGGGCGCCCACCACTGTTACCTGGGGATTAGATAACCGCACTACAGCATTACGCGTACTGAATGAATCTGCTGCGTATACCAGGCTCGAAACCCGCATCCCGGGCTCTGATACCAACCCATACCTGGCAATGTCCGCAGCGCTGGCTTCGGGGTTATACGGCATAAAACATAAACTGGCATTAAACATACCGCCCACACAGGGCAATGGTTACCAGGATAAAAAGAATGGCGTACTATCGTCAAACCTGCACAATGCGGCTATGCTGATGAAAAATTCGCCAATAGCAAAAGAATTATTTGGCGAAGCTTTTGTCGAGCATTACACCCAAACACGTTTATGGGAGCATAAACAGTTTGCAAAAAGCGTTACTGATTGGGAGTTGAAGAGATATTTTGAGATAATATAATTTATGAGCATTGTTGAACTAACTGCCCCTGAAGCAAGTATCCACTCGCTACCGGGCAATATTATAAAAAGTAATTTAAAGGGTTATGACGAGGTTATAAAAAAAGCCTGGGCTTGTTACGATGCTTCAAAAACAATAAAAAGTATTGAAGATATCAGCGCCATGGTTTCAACCAACCATGTATACCGCATAACTTTTGATGACGATGACATCATTATAGCCAAGCTATCAACCTTTGGCAAGTACGAACATTTTAAAGAGGATCATCGCATAATCCACAGCCTGTCAAACAACCTGCTATATCCGTTCGAGAACCTTCTGGCAAAATCGCTGTTAAAAAACAACCGCGTTTATATCTATCGCCATAAACACGCAAAAACCGATGTTTGGGTAGTATTTTATAACCCCACCCGTATTATGGACCGCATGCCCCGCCGTTTGGATGAGCATCATATCCGTAAATTGGGGCAGCAAATAGGTAAGTTCCACAAAGCTTGTTCGCGTATAAAAAATGTGTTGCCAAAATCGTCCAAAACGCTACGAACCGATATTTATTCACTACAACAGCAACTGGAAGCAAACGAAAAGAAATTCGGTTCGCCAATGCAGGTCGATTTTCTAAAATACCACTGCGACCTGTTCCTTAAAAACCGATCGAACTACAATATGAAATCGTTCGAGATCATCCCTGTTTTTATCGACTGGAATATCGGCAATTTCTCAGTAGGGCCAAATCTTGAACTTTATTCGCGTTGGGACTACGATTGGTTCAGGATGAGTTACCGCATGTTAGACTTTTACTTCCTGAGCAGGGTAGTATCTGATGTTGGCGACCGCACAGTATTTAGCTATGGCATAAACACTTTGATGGAAGACCGCTTTATTATATTTTTACAAGAATATCATAAAGTAAACCCGCTTACGGCCGATGAGATACGGTTTTTAAAAGAGAGCTACCGTTTTTTTATACTAAATTATGTGATCAAAGACGGTAAGTACTTTTTTAATGAACAATACGCCAAAAAATTACAGGCCGAGGCATTTGATATTTACCTGCCGTCGGTCGACAGGGATTTTGACGCAGATAAAATTATAGCAGCCTTAAAACTTAAATAGATATTATAGCCAATGCAGCGCATAGAAAACTTTAAATCCATAATCGATAAATACAAGGTTGTTTTCTTCGACGCATTTGGCGTACTTAAAAATTACGAGGGCATATTACCTGGCATTGAAAAAACCTTCAACTACCTCGAAGCACAGGGCAAAGATTACTACATCGTAACCAATGATGCCTCGCGGGGCCCCGCACAATTGGCCGAAAGTTACCACCGCGGTGGCCTTGATATTATACGTGCCGATAAGATCGTATCGTCGGGCATGCTCACTAAGGAATATCTTGACCTGAAGGTAAAGGATGGCATAGTGGCTTACCTCGGTACCACAAATTCGGCCCATTATATTGAACGGTCGGGCCTGCAAACATTGCCTGTAAGCCAGATAGATAATAGTAATATTGATAAGGTGAACGCCTTGATATTTTTGGATGATGAAGGCTTCGACTGGGCCAGCGATCTTAACAAAACCGTAAACCTGATACGCAAACGCACTATACCCGTAATTGTAGCCAATACCGACCGCGCATACCCCCTTACCGTTAGCGATGTGTCGATAGCAATTGGAGGTATAGCAGCAATGGTCGAAAGCGTTGTGGGCAAACAGTTCATCAGGTTTGGTAAGCCCGATTCACAAATGTTTATGTTCGCTTACGATCTCGTTCGCGCGAAAATGCCCATAAACAAGAGCGAAATTGTAATGGTGGGAGATACCCTGAATACCGATATTTTGGGCGGCAATAAATTCGGTCTCGATACCGTACTGGTTTTAACCGGCAATACCCAGGTCAAAGATGTCGATAACCGCATAATAGCCACAGGTATAGCACCCACTTACATTTGCGAAACGGCTGTAATTGATGATAGCGGGTTAGGGTTCTGATTTATTTTTTCTTTTTAACTGTAAGATTTACATTTTTTTTATCATTTTTGGATTAACCTATGTTATGTTTCCATAAGACATGGCATAGTACCGCGAATTGTTATAAACCAACTAACCTATAAATCTATTTTAATATGTACAAATCAATCAAAAACGCTGCAGTGTTATCAGCCGCCATATTATCTTTGGGCGCCTGTAACCAGGCATCAAAATCTAACCAACAAAAAATGACCGATTCTACATCTCAACAAGCTAAAATTCCGGACTCATCAGGATTTGAAAAAAATATCGACGGTAAACAAACGCACCTATACACGTTAAAAAATAAAAACGGGGTTGAAGCCGCTATAACAAACTTCGGCGGCCGCCTGGTTAGTTTATTGGTGCCCGATAAAAATGGTAAAATAGTTGATGTGGTTCAAGGTTTAAGCAGCATTGATGGATACAAAAAAGCAGGCAGCTCGTATTTTGGCGCACTTATCGGTCGCTATGGTAACCGCATAGCTAAAGGAAAGTTTACGTTGGAAGGTAAAGAGTACACCCTGTTTAAGAATAATGGCCCTAATACGTTGCACGGTGGAAAAGTTGGCTACGACGAGGTAGTTTGGGATGCAAAACAAATTGATTCAACAACCCTGCAGCTTACCTATTTATCAAAGGATATGGAAGAAGGTTTCCCCGGTAATTTGACTATCAAGGTTATATATCATTTAGGCGATGATAATGGTTTAAATATCAGCTATGAAGCAACTACCGATAAAACTACGGTTGTAAACCTTACCAACCATGCCTATTATAACCTTAACGGCGCAGGCAGCGGCACTATATTGAACCATTCGTTACAAATACTTGCGGATAACTACACACCCGTCGACTCAACCTTAATACCAACCGGTAAAATTGAACCTGTTAAAGGCACGCCTTTTGATTATACCAAGCCTGCAACCATCGGTTCGCGCATTGGCGATGCTAACGAGCAACTGAAAAACGGTAAAGGTTACGACCATAATTTCGTATTCAACAAACATGCCGATACTACCGCTGTGGTAAAAGTTGTTGGCGATAAAAGCGGTATCGAAATGGATATATATACCGAAGAACCCGGCATCCAGTTCTATAGTGGCAATTTTATGCAGGGCACAAATACTATGAAGTACGGCAAAGACGATTTCCGCACAGCATTTGCCCTGGAAACACAGCATTTCCCCGATTCGCCCAATCAGCCGAATTTCCCCTCAACGGTGTTAAAACCGGGGCAGGTTTATAAAACATCAACCGAATATAAATTTAGCGTGGTTAAATAACCATCCTTCATATATAGAAAGGAAATCCTGCCGACTTAAACCGGCAGGATTTTTTGTTTGATAAAAAAGACATTTAAAAAGCATTCCTGTGTAATGTAATACCTAATTTTACGACTACATATCAACTTAACAGTGTAATGGTTGTTAATTTGATCATAAAGCGTTTTTACCTTGCTAATAGATAACCACGGACGACCCATAAATTACCTGCGCCTTGCCGTAACCGACAGGTGCAACCTGCGTTGCTTTTATTGCATGCCCGAGGATGGCCTTAATTGGCTATCGAGAAAGGAACTGATGAGCTATGAAGAAATCCTGCGTGCTTGTACCTTGCTGGTAAATATGGGCATCAAAAAGATACGCATTACAGGGGGCGAGCCATTTGTGCGCAAGGATATAATGAAATTTTTAACGGCCCTGTCAAAGTTAGAGGGGCTGGATGAATTAAGTATCACAACTAATGGGGTTTTAACCGCCCCTTATGTTAAACAGTTAAAACAAATTGGTGTACGATCTGTAAACTTGAGCTTGGATACCCTGGATGCAGGCCGTTTTTTCGCGATCACCCGCCGCGATGAATTTGGCGTCGTAATGCACACGCTCGATGAATTGTTAAAGCATGATATTGCAGTTAAAATAAACGCAGTAGTGATGGACGGGAAAAACACACAGGATATTATCCCGTTGGTTCAGTTGACCAAGGATATGCCTGTTAGCGTACGTTTTATTGAAGAAATGCCGTTCAATGGCGATGGCCAAATTCATGAAACAAGGCTATCCTGGGATCACGTCAGTATTTTAAATGAGATAGAAAATGCCTATCCCCAAATACAAAAATTAACCGACCCGGAATATTCTACTTCTTACAATTATCATATTCCGGGGCATAAGGGTAGTGTAGGTATTATAGCTGCTTACTCGCGTACATTTTGCGGCACTTGTAACCGCATACGTATAACGCCACAGGGTACATTAAAAAATTGTTTGTATGACGATGGTGTGTTGAATATAAAGGAGTTGATGCGTTTGGGTAAAAATGATGATACTATAAAAGATTACCTGTTAACTGCGTTTAATAACAGGGTGAAAGACGGATGGGTGGCAGAGAAGCTGGTTCAACATACCGGTATGCATGAGTCAATGGCTGCTATAGGCGGCTGATAGTTGAAATTTAACCTTACGGGCACATGATAACTGTAGAAGAAGCCGAAAAAATAATACAGGCAGAGCTTAGAGATTATGGTGTAGAGATAATGCCTTTTGAACTCACTTTAGGCAGGGTATTAGCCGAGAACATAAAAGCCGACCGCGACCTGCCGCCTTTTAACCGTGTAACCATGGATGGCATAGCAGTAAATTATGCCGCCATTGAAAGTGGTCAATGCTCGTTCCACATAAAAGCGGTTCAGGCAGCGGGTGATTTCCCGGTTGAAGTTACAGACACCGACCATTGCATCGAGATAATGACAGGTGCTGCGTTGCCAGCCTCGCTCGACACGATTATTCGATATGAAGACCTCGAGATACGCGGCGACCTGGCGAGCCTTGTGGTAAACAACAACACCATAAAAAAAGGCCAGAACATCCACCTGAAGGGCCGCGACAAAAAAAAGAATGATATAGTTGCTACCACGGGCCAGTTGATAACGCCCACCATCATAAGCCTGGTAGCATCAGTAGGCGAAACGGAATTGCGGGTAAAGAAATTACCGCGTGTAGTTATCATTTCCTCGGGCGATGAGTTGGTTGAGGTGAAGCAAACGCCATTGATATACCAAATACGGAAATCAAATAACTACACCATTAAAGCCGTATTACAGCAGCACAATATCGAAGCTGCAATGGTGCATATCCCCGATGATGCCGATATAACTCAAAAAACAATACAACAATGCCTGCAAAATTATGATGTACTGTTGCTAAGCGGCGGCGTATCAATGGGTAAATTTGACTACATACCTAAAGCACTCGAAGAATTACAGGTAACGCAGCTTTTTCATAAAGTAAAGCAAAGGCCCGGCAAGCCATTTTGGTTTGGCAAACATGATAATGGCGCGGTCGTATTTGCATTTCCCGGCAATCCGGTAGCCACGTTCATGTGCCTGCACCGCTATTTTTTAACATGGCTGCGGTCAACGCTCGATTTTAAAATAAAGCCCACAGCTTATGCGGTTTTAGATAGCGATGTCACCTTTCATCCCGAGTTAAAATATTTCTTACAGGTCGACCTGAATTTAAATGCCGAGGGCCGGTTAATGGCCACGCCAATTGAGGGCAACGGTTCAGGCGATTTTGCTAACTTAGCAAATACCGATGCTTTTATGGAGTTGCCTTTAGAGAAAAGTAAATTTAAAAAAGGTGAGGCATATCCAATTTGGTCATTCAAACAATTAATATGAGCGATAAAGTGCTAAGTCATCTCGACGATAATGGTAAAGCCACAATGGTTGATGTAAGTGAAAAACAGGTCACCCAACGCACAGCCACTGCCCGCAGTATTGTTATTTTGCCAAATGAGGTACTGTCGCAGCTAGTTGATGGTGATATTCAAACCAAAAAGGGTTCAGTATTCCAGGTGGCGATAATAGCAGGCATAATGGCCGCTAAAAAAACTGGCGAGCTGATACCGCTTTGCCATCCTTTGGCGTTAGAGAATTGTAACATCAACATCAGCCTGGATAACGATGAGGTTATTATTGATTGCACAGCCAGCATCACTGCTAAAACAGGGGTTGAGATGGAAGCGTTAGTAGGCGCATCATTAGCAGCACTTACCATCTACGATATGTGCAAGGCCCTAAGCCATGACATAGTGATAAAAGAAACCAGGCTGATAAAAAAGACAGGAGGGAAGCATGATTTCGAAAGGGCATAAAAAACATACCGCAATTACCCGCCCCGCGTTGGGCAACTATGGGCGCAATGAATGGGCGATACTCGGTGGCTTTTGCACATCAATAAAAGTATTGGCCGACCAGGTTATTGGCGCGCTATCATCACAATATAAATGCGCTTATGTCGATGCCACGCATACCGACGAACTCGCTGCCCCACCGGGCCGACTGGCCGCTGGCGCTGATATGGAATATACCGACCAGGTAAATTATCAGCAATTTAATTATGCTACGGAATTTACAGCTTTTGGGCAACGGCATTTGTTTGCCGGTGCCGATTTAATATTAGTTAACGGTAATCACCACGCCGCTAAAGCACAGGTGGTAATTATTGACTGGAGTAAAGAAGCGTCGCTACGAAAAAGGATAGCGCAACTAACTACCGTGCAACTGTTTATTTTAACTGATAATGCCGACGAAGTATTTGATTTTATAAAAGAAGCTATCCCGCATTGGCAGCAGATCCCAACTTGCAGGATAGATGAAATTGAAAAGATAACAGGCTTTTTTGAAGTGAAAATGCAGCAGGCAAAGCCCGTATTAAATGGGCTGGTATTAGCGGGCGGCAAAAGCACGCGCATGGGTTTCGACAAAAGCAAAGCAGCATGGAACGGCCGCGAGCAACGCTATCACATGGCCGATATGTTAAAAACGTTTTGCAACGAAGTATATATATCATGCAGCTCTGATTCGCAAGTTGTCGACAGTACATATCCGGCGTTAACCGACACATTTACAGGCCTTGGCCCTTATGGGGCGATACTATCAGCCTTCCGCGAAAAACCCGAAAGCGCCTGGCTGGTAATTGCCTGCGACCTGCCTTTACTGGATGCGGAAACCTTGCGCTATCTGGTCGATAACCGCGACTGTTCATCCATAGCCACCGCGTTTGGTAATGGTTTTGAGGGCTTGCCTGAACCATTGATCACCATATGGGAGCCGAAAAGCTACCCGGTATTGTTGTCGTTTTTAGCGCAGGGCTACAGCTGCCCGCGTAAAGTATTGATAAACAGCAATAGTAAATTAATCAAGGCCCACGATAAAAATGCGCTTACCAATGTTAATACCCCTGAAGATTTGGAAAAAATAAAAAAGTTGTTAGAAAGAACTACAGCCTGATGTCACTTGATCTCTCAAGATATAGTTGCCAAATGGCGCTCCCCGGTTTTGGCGAAGCGGCACAACAGCAATTAAACAACGCTAAAGTACTGATTGTAGGCGCAGGAGGCTTGGGGTGCCCCGCCGCGCAATACCTCGCAGCCGCGGGCATAGGTACTTTAAGCATTGCCGATAATGATGTTGTTTCAACAAGCAATTTACACCGCCAGGTATTATTCGGGCCAGCTGATGCCGGGCAGAAAAAAGCCGTAGTAGCCGTCGAAAGGTTAAATCAGCAAAACCCCGGCATTAAGATCATTGCACATGATCAGCGGGTAACTTCAACTAACGTAATGGCTTTAGTTGGTCAGTATGATATCGTAGTTGACTGTACAGACAATTTTGAAACACGTTACCTGTTGAATGATGCTTGTGTACTAAGCGGTATACCACTGGTTTACGGCGCTATTTACCAGTTTGAAGGGCAGGTGGCTGTATGGAACGTAAAAAATCCAAATGGCAAACCATCACCCAATTACCGAGACCTTTTCCCGCAGGTAAACGCCACGCACATACCCGACTGTGCCGAAGGTGGTGTTATCCCTACACTCGCCGGTATAATAGGCTGTATGCAGGCTAACGAGGTAATAAAGTACCTAACACAAACCGGTGACGTGCTAGCAGGCAAAGTTTTAATATTCGACTCCCAAACTATGCAAAGCCGTGTGATAAAAATAGGTGCCATTACTAAAACCAATATCACCGCTTTGGTTCCCACTTCCGATATCCCCACGATAACGGTAGCCGAAGTAAAAGAAGGGCTGAAAAATAAAACGCTGGAACTATTGGACATCCGCACCGATCAGGAACGCGACACGATCGACATCGGCGGCGAACACATTGAATCCGATGAACTTGAAGATAACTGGGATTACATTAACAATGGTACAACCAAAGTCCTCTACTGCTCATCAGGCAAAAGAAGCGGGGAAGCGGTTAAGATGATCAAACAAAAGTTTCCTAATGCAAAAGTGTTCTCTATGGAAGGCGGTCTTGGTGCCTGGTTCAATCAATAATTCAATAATTCAGTAATTCGCTAAATCACTCATTCACTCAATAATCAAGGATGCGCCGCCACCCAAACTTCGCCATCCTCAAATATCTCTTTCTTCCAGATAGGCACGGTTTGTTTCAATGTATCTATCACATAACGGCAAGCCTCAAACGCCGCATCCCGGTGCGCAGCAGATACCGCTATAATTACAGGCACTTCACCAACCGCTAAAACCCCGGTACGGTGATGTATCAGCAACTTTTGTACGGGCCATTTCTCAAGAGCCTGTGCGGCTATCTTTTCCATTTCAGCTAATGCCATCTTCTCATAGGCCTCAAATTCCAACCGCAATACTGCCTTGCCTTTGGTAGCATTGCGCACTGTGCCAATAAAAACATCTATCCCGCCCGATTCGGGTAACATCACCCAATCAATACAGGCTTGTATATTAAGGGTTTCTGAGGATATTTTTATTTCGGTTTGCAATGGGTGTTAAATTATAGGATTGATATATAGGTGCTTAGCTCTAACTGACAAAACAGCGTCACCACCTCTTCCGGCCATAACCCGTAACTTGCATTATCCCTAAACCTGTTACGTGATGTTGCGGTTTAGGGCGTTCTTTGAGAATTATTTAAACAATCAACCGCCACTTACCGGGGGTATTATGGCTATCTCATCAGTAGCGTGTATAGTATCTTCAGCAAGCGCGTATTCGTTGTTAACAGCTACCATGTACGACGATAGTTGCTTTAACCGCGGATATTGCTGTTCTAATGTATATTTTAAATTGCAAACCAAAGCGTCATTAGCCAATTCCATGTTAACCGATGAATTGCCGAATATATCTTTTGCTATTCCGAATGCCAGCACTTTTATCTTCATTGTAATTCCCTTTTATGTTTTGATGGCAAACCCGTCGCGGGCCGTGTTAAATTATTCATCAAATATAGGTAACAATCAAACGTAAATAAGTAAATTAACCTATAATTCAGCCCAAAATTGCAGAACAATAGCCCATGATGATTTGTATATTTGAATATGACTAACGCTTCAATTACAAACCTGCAGATAACCAAAGTAAGTGGTAATACAAGTACCGGTGTTTCTGATGCGCTTGCAATTGAAGAACCCTTAGAAATAAGGCTTGAATTTGGCCCAGCAGAAAATCGTTCAGTGCAAAATATTTCTGTTACCATGCGCACACCGGGTAATGATGCCGAACTGGCTTTGGGTTTCCTATTC
>CAIWRU010000103.1 GCA_903915155.1 uncultured Mucilaginibacter sp. | reverse complement strand
GTTTCATCGGGGAAGATGAGGTCGTAATAATTTTTCTCCTGCTGAAAATCAGACTGGTTGCTGAAACCAGCCTGTCCGCAATTGTAAGATGCGGCGGCGGCCGTCCATGAGCCAAATTTGGCATAGGCATCTTTAAAGTACTGGCACGCTGCATCTGTGGCTTTCGCAGCATTAAAACGTTCATCTACCTCATCACTAATTTCCAATCCGTAACGAGGGCCGGTATCTTTCATAAATTGCCAGAAGCTGGCAGCGCCTACCGCCGATAGCGCATTCTGTTGCAACGAGCTTTCGGCCACGCACACATACTTAAAGTCTTCCGGCACGCCATTAGCTTTCAGCCGTTCTTCAATTATGGGAAAATAACGCCCCGCAAGTTTTAATGTATATAACTGTGTGCCATGCAGGTAAGCATTAGTTATCAATTCCCGGTCCAGCTTTTCATGTACATCGGGCCGGTCAAGAGGAACATTCTCTCCTGCAAAGTCCAATTTAGCAGGCACTACGGGTGCGTACCATTTATATTCGGGGCGGCCATCGGGCGCCAACTCTACCGCTGTAGTGCGGCTGTCTATCTTTTTAAGGGCCACGCCCATAATGACCAAAGCACACAAAGCAGCGCCCGCAAAAAAGTAAACGATCGGGCCTATTTTAGATCTCATAGCGGCATTTTTAAAGTCATTAAATTTAGTCATTATTCCCCAACTCATGCCCTAAAAAACTGCAACTGCCCTAAAATAATTTATCCCCATAGCGGGGATAAATTAAGATGATTGCCTGTGCGCATCAATCCTCAGTAATTACCAAAATTACTTTCCGGCTGTGGTTGCAGGCGCGTTCATCAGTTGCATCAGCTCATCGAGCTTGGGTTCCAGTATTATTTCGGTGCGGCGGTTTTGCGCGCGGCCTTCGGGAGTGTCGTTAGAAGCGATAGGGTCATACTGGCTGCGGCCGCTGGCTACCAGCTTGGCGGGCTGCACTGAATATTCGTCTATCAATACATGTGCAATAGATGTGGCACGCGCAGTACTCAGCGACCAGTTATCAGGGTATTCTTTGCTGTGTATCGGTTTGTTATCGGTATGGCCCTCTATGTCTATAGACAGATCTGTATTGGTATTGAGTACACCTGCTACTTTAGACAGCGCATCCTTACCACGTGCATTTACTACTGCACTACCTGATGGGAACAGCAGGCCTTCCTGCAGGTTGATGTATACCTTGCCATTCTTCATTTCGATGGTCAGGTCGTTGCTGTTAAAGCCGGTAAGCGCAGCAGTAATTTTATCTTTAAGCGCCTGAACCGATGCACGCTGTTGATCCAGAAAGTTTTGCATCTGTTGCAACCGAGCCCGCTGTGCCATTACCTGTTCTTTCGTCATATTCAACTCGCTGTTGGTGCGGTTGAGCTGGTCATTGGCATTTTCGTTGGCATTGCCCATTGCGCCTAAGCGGCCATGCATCTGGCTGATGGTGTCTTCCAGCCTTGTGATACGGGCATTCAGCAATTGGTTATCATTATACTCCTGTGTTGCTCGCGCTCTTGCAGATACATACTTGCGCTTCGATACGCAAGAGGAAAGGCATAGCGATGCTAAACTGAGGCAGACGATCGTATTCATTACTCGTTTCATAGTGGTTGTTTTTCCCTATAGGGTTTAAAAACTGTGCCACCCCGCATAAAATGGAAAATTGCAGGAACGTACGTAATGTGTGACGAGCACGAGTGTAACCAATCCTGATATAGCAAAAGAGTCTTGCGCCCTTTTGCTATATCAGTCCCCTTTGCAGGCGGGGAGTTAACTCATTGCCTGGTCAAATGTCCTATGCGCTGAAAACTTTTTTTGTTGGTAATTCTGATTATGATTATTTATGTAAGTGAGAGTGGGCAAGTGTTGTGGCCGTATTTAATTTTTCAAATGTCCGATTGGATGTCACACGGGTAAGAAGTGAAAAGTCAAAAAAGTGAAAACCTTAAAGTGGAGCGAGTGAGCTACTGTCTTGTACTGAAAGGGGTATACGTTTGATTTGTGCAATTTCTTTTCAACACAAAGGCCACAAAGGTTTCGCTAAGATCGCAAAAAGGGGTAAAACATGCTTTCCCTCCTTCGCTAAAAAAAGCTATGGCGGGCAAAGAATGGCACAAAGGTCGCTTATAAAGGGATACGAGCCAAGACGAAAAATCTATTGGTTGTTTGGTTTTATTGATATTTAAACTATTGTACTTACATTGTGTGGGGAAGAATATGTAAAAGCAAATTAGCATTTGCCTGATGTGCCTTCGGCAGATGAAGTAGTAAAAGACGGTGTAGATGTAGGCAGTAGGGATGCAAAACTGCTACAAAAAATTGAAGAACTTACTTTGTACGTTATTGCACAGGAGAAAAAAATAACAGAGCTTGAGAATAAAATGTATAATAAATAAATGTAAAATTATGCGCTACTTAATGTTTTTATTGTTAATTTCTGGAGTTAGCTGCTCAAAAACGAAGAATACTCATGCTAATCTAAACCCAGTATTGCAAAAAAATTTTTACTATAAAAAAGGTAGTTATTGGGTATATCAGGATTCATTGTCAGGGGTTATTGACAGTTTTTATTTGCAAAGCAGTAATATATACACTTCAACGGATCCAAGTGGCAATTCGTATGACGAAATGGATGTTACATTAGGAAGAATAGGTACTGCAAATGATACAGAATATTTATTTTTATATTTCATTAAAAACACCCTATCGTGCGCATTCTCAAGGCCTAAAGATGTTATAGAGTCGCAGATTTATATTGATTTATTTAATTATCCATATTCGGTTTCTACAATTGATAGAATTGGTATAGATCATGGAAATGTAGTAAGTATAAATAACAATTTTACAATAGATGGTATATTATTTAGTGATACTACTGTTATATCAACTCATAGCAATTACGCAGATGCCGTACCACTACTTCTGTACAATGATGTCTTTTATATCAATAACGCAGTAGGTTTTACGAAAATCGTATTTAATCATCCCCAAGATAGCGTTAATAGAATATTGGAGTTGAAAAGATATAATATAGTTAAGTAGATTTTAGAACTAAAACATGAAATATATTTTACCGTTGTACTGGATGCCGCTGAAGCGGAACATCAGGCACAACGGATAATATCAAAATATAATTCGTTACAGTTGAACATGTCGCCGCCGCAAGGCCCCGGAGGAGAGGTGGGTGTTATGTTCATTCGCTGCCTATGCTGTTGAACGGTGAGTCTGTACCGTTTAAGTCGCCCGTAAAGTAGTTGAGTACCATGCTGCTATCGATTGACCATATATATTACTTCATCCAATAAGTAGCATCATGCCATTTTTTATAGATATAGAATATAGCGTAAACACATGAAAGGAATAAAAATAAAAAAAATAAACAAAAAAAACTAACGGATATAATACCTTCATTTTTATTTAGAAAACTTTCCGGAATTTTATCCCAATGATAAAACATAAGAGAATCACCTATTTTTTCATCAATCATATAATCACTATAATATGAACGAAGCTTTCCATCATAATAATAATAAATATCATGGTCGTCCTTTTTGTATATTACGCATTTGACAACATGCCCATATTCATATGCTAAAAATTTTAGTATGCTTTGGTAAAAAAGCACAATAGACATAAAAAAACATATTGAAACAGAAAATATATATTATTTTTTTTAGCATGGTTAAGTTTATTATTATGGTAGAATATACAAATAAAACCGCTTATCTTTTGATTGTATTTATTTACGCCGGCGGACTATTGCCGAAAGGAACAAATATGTGATAACTACTTTTGTCACTATCAGTTCTCTGATTGAAAATAGGTGAAGGAGTTTTTGCATTTCTATGAACAGGTTTAAGTATCCTCTCGCTAATTTCTTCAAAAGTGTTTTTATACACACCGTTTACAGCTTTTCTAGCAATCTTTGAACCTGTATCTGCACTTATTACCGGCTTAAGTACATCTGGTACCCCCTCGTCAATTAAACCTCCCCCGTTGTGCCGGATGTTCCGAAGGGCATCCGGTACTATAAATAGAGCCGATTTGCAATTATAAGTGTTCGAAAGTTTTTTAGCTTTGCATAACCATTTCCTGCATACTTGAAGAATCAACATGTAAGTGCGAAAGAGATAATGGATATGATACCCAATGAAATGTTGGATTTCCTGTCCGTCCAAACCAAGGTTGACCATAAAGTTCACAAGCTAAATGGGTCAGTCATTTTCAAGCTTCTGATATACAGTCTTCTTACTAATCGTCAAGCAAGCTTACGTGTCCTTGAGTCTGTTTTTAATAGTTACAAATTTAAAGCAGCCGTTGGCTTAGATGGAGATGTACATACCCGTTATAATTCGATACGGGATAGAATCGCAACTATTCGCCCAGATTATTTTAAGAAGTTGTTTGATGTTTGTACGGAACGGTTTTCAAAGCAATTGCAAAATGCTAACGGCCACATATTGCGCTACGATAGTACGATGGTTGCTATCAGCGCCCAATTACTTGATATTGGCTTTAAAGTAGGTAGCAAAACCACTAAGAAGCAAATTAAATTCAGCATTGGCTTTGATGGGCTTTTACCACGTTCTGCTAAATTGTTTTCAGCGCGGGAACATACGAGTGAAGACAGGACACTGGCCCAATTAATATTGCAAGATGTACATGAGCCTGGTGATATAGTAGTATTTGATAGAGGAGTTCAAAAAAGAACCAGTTTTTGCAAGATCAGTGATAATGCCATATTATTTGTAGGTCGTCTTAATGTAGGGGCTCGTATAGAACTGATAAGCTCAAACGCCTTAGTAGCAGCCCCTTTAAAACATACACTAACTGTTGACGAGGATTGTAATGGTTATCTGTTTTCCAAAAATAAAGTTGTTGCGCATTCTTTCCGCATCATCAAAGCGCGAATGCATAAAAACGGAGAGCCAATATTGTTTGTAACCAATATTGCTGATATGGATGCATATCAGATTGCAGATATTTATAAGAGGCGTTGGGATATAGAAGTGTTCTTCAAATTTTTAAAGCAGGAACTGAACCTGGATCATATCCTTGTTCGCACAGTCAATGGATTGGAGGTAACACTATATGCTACATTGATAGCCGCAATGCTACTTATAGCATATAAAGAACTAAATAGTCTGAAAGGTTACAAAATTATGAAACTGCGCTTTGCACTTGAGTTAGAGGAAGAACTAGTGAAAGAAATCGTTGTCATGTGTGGAGGGGATCCTACAAAAATGAACAAGTCGCCCTAAAAAACTTTCGAACACTTATAATT
>CAIWRU010000102.1 GCA_903915155.1 uncultured Mucilaginibacter sp. | reverse complement strand
ATTAAAACGTTTGCAGCGTTCAAACCGCGATTCTACTAAAATAGACACGGGAATGTACCGCAATAACTATGTTGGCATAGACCTTAGAAAAATAATAGAAAAACCGGGCAGTGCTTCTGATCTGATCCTTGAAAATGGCGACGTCCTTTTAATACCTAAACAGCAACAAACTGTAAGAGTGAATGGTGAGGTATTGTATCCAAGTGCTGTTGTGTATTCATCAGGAAAGAATTTCAGAGCCTGCAGACTATTCCCTCGTTTAAACGCACAATGGCAACCATTAACCTGTTTGCTGTAGGATTTGTACAAGCAGGCGCTGTTGAAATTGGCCCTGTCGGTACTTTCTATAGTTATAACCCTGTGGAGCGTTCAAGGGTAAAATTTGCCATTCGCACGACGGATACTTTTAGCACGCGATACTACCTGGAAACTTATGGCGCATATGGCACCGGCGATAAACAATTCAAATATTTGCTAAGTGCAGCATATTCCCTCAATAATAAATCGATCTATAAATTTCCGAACGATTACATCAAAATATCTACCCAGCGCGACATTAAAATACCCGGCGAGGAACTTGCTTTTGAACAATCCGACCAGGTATATACTTCGTTTACCCGCGGCGTTAATAACAAGTTCCTGTATAACAATTATTACAAGTTCGATTATGTGAATGAGTTTGAGAACCACTTCTCTTACTCGTTCGAATTTAAGAATTGGAAACAGACCCCCGCAGGCTCGCTTTCTTTTACCGATCAATTGAACGGAGTACCGAATACCGTGCCCGATATCACTACATCAGAGTTTTCGATAGGGCTGCGTTACGCCCCTAACGAACAGATAGTGCAGGGCAAGCTTTACCGTATTATTATACCCGGCAAATACCCGGTGCTTACCTTCAACTACCAGCAGGATGTAAAAGGTTTATTTGGGGGGCAGTATAGTTATCAAAATGCTTACTTACGATTTGATAAACGGTTTTATCTCTCGCAGATAGGCTATGCCGACGTGACGGTTGAAGGCAGTTACTTATTTGGGCAGGTACCATTCCCGCTTTTAGATATACACAACGCTAACCAAACGCTTGCTTTCGACCTGAATTCGTACAACCTGATGAACTTCTTAGAATTTGTGAGCGACCATTATGCTGATGTGAAAGTAGATTATAACTTAAACGGCTTCTTGTTTAACAAGATCCCGCTGATAAAAAAGTTAAAATGGCGCGAGATCATTTCCTTTAAAGTGCTCTACGGCGGCCTGCGCGATGAGAATAATCCCGCGTTAAACCCGCAATTGCTGCAATTCCCGCTCGATCAAAATGGCAAGCCAGAAACGTTTACGCTCACCAAACAGCCATACCTGGAAGGCGGCATAGGCATAGGCAACATCTTTAAGATATTCCGCATTGATTTTGTGGAACGCTTTAATTATTTGAATAACCCCAATGTTTCGCGGTATGGGATAAGGGGCAGTGCCTGGTTTGATTTTTAAAGCAATAGATACATAATGCCTTCAGCCTGTGCTCCTCAGCAGCAGGGACCAATCTGAACCTGGACGGGTAAATTTATTAAACTATAGACAAAACTTCATTGAAGGAGTGTAGAAATTTGAATTCCACACTTTCATGCGCACCTCCGAGCACATCGGCCTTTACTGGAT
>CAIWRU010000101.1 GCA_903915155.1 uncultured Mucilaginibacter sp. | reverse complement strand
TATATCTTCTTGACTTTCAGTCAACACAATTTTTTCATTTTATGCTTATATTTGTACGTTAAAGTTTTCAAGCATTCTTTCCTTCGCTGGCATCAGCCAATCTTAAGCAACAAGCTTTTCGCGCCCGATAAGACACCGGATCTTTAGCATTCACATTAAAAAGATTTTTATAAATGAGGCAACTTAAAATTAGTGAGTCGATCACCAATCGTGAAAGCGCATCGTTGAACCAATATTTGTCAGATATTGCCAGGATTCCGATGGTTACCCCGCAGGAAGAGGTGACCCTAACGCAAAAAATTCGTGAGGGCGACCAGGCCGCTTTAGAGCGCTTAACCACTGCGAACTTAAGATTTGTGGTTTCGGTCGCGAAACAATACCAAAGTTCAGGGATGACCCTGGGCGACCTGATCAATGAAGGCAATGTGGGTTTGGTTAAAGCAGCCAAACGCTTTGATGAAACCAAAGGCTTCAAATTCATCTCCTACGCAGTTTGGTGGATTCGGCAGTCCATCCTCTCGGCCATCAATGAGCAAGGAAGAATGATCCGGCTGCCCTTGAACAAAGTTGGTGATCTGTCAAAAATTGCCAAAGCGGCATCGCAGCTGGAACAGCAGTATGAACGGCAGCCCACGCCCGAAGAATTAGCGGAAAGCCTGGAAATTACGGCTGAAAAGGTGAGTGATGTGCTTGGTCATTCGGGCAAACATATTTCGTATGATTCGCCATTTTCCGCTGAAGAAGATAATACTTTACTGGATGTGCTGCAGAGTTCTGACCCGGGGACAGATAAAGGGTTGATAGCGGAATCTTTGTCCATCGAGGTGGCTGAAAGCCTGCGCGTGTTGGGCGAAAAAGAAAGGGACGTTTTAACCCTATTTTTTGGCCTGGGTGACGGACAGCCGCATAGCCTGGAAGAGATCGGCGAAAAATATGAGCTCACCCGTGAGCGCGTAAGGCAGATCAAGGATAAAGCCCTCGCCAGGTTGCGCACCAACTCCCGCAGTTGGGCGTTAAAAGGCTATTTGGATTAAGTTATTGCAATCATCTTTGCCCTTGTTGGTGTTGTCATCAACAAGTAACGTGGCTATCTTTGATAACGCGAGATTATGGGGCCACCAATGTTTGTTGGTGACAACACCAACAAAGGCGAAGAATTAGGGTTTTAGTAACAATACTGATAAGGACAAAAACTATTTTTCAATTACCTTGAAATGTTTTTTAAAACTTTCAATCTCAATGGTCTGATAACTAGCGATGCCTATTCCCAAAGGATAATAATGGTGTTCCTCTTTAAAACTATAAAAAAAGTCTATAAGCTTGGTAGCTGCTTCAATAAGTGATTTACATCGAGCTGAAAAAAGAGAATCTGTAATTGAAGTTTCGTCTTTAATTTGGGACTTCTGATGAATTAATTGGTTCCTCAATTTTTCTAGGTCTTTAAAGCCAGTCCAAAAAACCTGATCCTTTATGTTGCCGCAATCAAAAACTAATGGTAATATCTCTGTTATTTTATCGGAGGTAGATATCCATCTTTCTATTTGATTTTTGTTCCATATCTCTTTAATTCCTTTTTCGTTAAAGCGCGTATACTCAAAATCGTTTGGTATTGATACATTCACGAAAGCTTCTACTGCGGTGTAAGAAAATATTACCGAGCTCTGCATTTCTTCAAGAAAATCATATATCATAGCTGTATTATTTTTCGTTGGTTTAGAAGAAATAATAGGATCTTTATTTAATTTTTTTAGAATATTTAACGCTCGTAAATAACTTTTTTTTGCCGTGCTAAGACATAATGCAATATTGTTATAATCTGTAAAGTTTATTTCAAACGAATCTAGACTTGCTTTTGAGTTTTGTGACAAAATCATTGTTTGCTTTTCTTTTAAACTGAACAATGCAATTGGTCGTTTTTCTCGAATATCTTCGACAATCCAATGTGCGTCTGATCTGCCACCATACCGGAACTCAAAGTCAAAATCCTTGAAATAAGCAGATGGTATCAAGACATTCTCGTAAAACTTCCAAATGGCATAACCTTGCGCTTCAATATTCTTCTCTATCTTACCATCTTTCCAGCAATAAATTTTTAACAATGAAATACATTCATTAATTACACCAAACCACATCTCAATGCGACAATGTTTGTTGTCTGTTGTGTCGACAAATTCTGGCATTTGAAAACCAGTCGGATTGTCTACTAATTTAAAGGTATGCTCATCAACATAATCTGACCGAACTATATGCCAGTTTTGGGGTAGTTTTCTTCTAATGCTATTGAGAAATTTTTTTGCGGGTACTTTAGCTTTCGCTGAAATTGTAAGATGAGTATAGACACGAAATTCACCTCGCTCATTCATAAATTGATTATCTGTCATGTCGAGATTGCTTTATTGATTCGGCAATCAAAATAACGAATACATGTCAACAGATATAACATTAACAAAAAAATTATTACTATTCTAATTTTTGCAACTTCCGAATCGTCCAGCCTTTAACTTTGACTATATACGTATTGGGCGACAATCCCACTGCCCGAAGTCTCGACTTCGGACGACTATGCATGTAGTCTGCGACTACATAATAAACTCCGATTTTGTATTAATTTACCCCACAAACCAAAAAAATAAACATTGCATTAGGCATCAATGCTTTAATAATATAAATTTGCATTCTTATAATTACGCATTATGAAACATCAGCACGAACAGGAAGAAGAAAAAAGCTACGATTTCCTTTATTATGTATTTGGTTTGTTTACCGGCGTATTTACCGGGGCAATATTGAACGTAGGACTGGAATGGGCATTAGTGGGTGGTGTTTTAGGTTTGTTATCAGCCGCGCTTTTCCTTCAAGTATTGGTTAAGGGCCGTGAAAAGGACATCTGATCCCGACCTGCCATCATTCATAAATAACTGGAACCAGTTTTACGGCATTGTTATCGTATGGCTGGTTTTTTTAGTTTTTATATTCTGGCTCATCACCATATCGCTTAAATGAGCTTAACCGACTGGATAGTCCTCGCCGCCACGCTGCTTGCCGTTGTAGGCTACGGCGTTTGGAAAAGCGGCAGCAACAAAAACATCGACCAGTTTTTAATGGGCGGCCGCTCATTGCCCTGGTACAGCGTAGGCCTTTCGGTAATGGCTACGCAGGCCAGCGCCATCACATTTTTATCGGCCCCCGGCCAGGCTTATTCCGATGGGATGCGGTTTGTGCAGTTCTATTTTGGCCTGCCGCTGGCTATGATCGTGCTTTGCATCACCTTTGTGCCAATATTCCACCGATTGAAGGTTTATACTGCTTACGAGTTTTTGGAGCAGCGCTTCGATTTGAAAACACGGGCGCTTACCTCGTTCCTGTTCCTGGTGCAGAGGGGACTGTCGACAGGTATCACTATTTACGCGCCATCTATTATTTTATCAACCATATTGAATATCAATACCGTTTACACCACGCTGTTTATTGGCGGGCTGGTGATATTTTATACGGTTTACGGCGGCACCAAAGCGGTATCGTACACCCAGCTGCTGCAAATGAGCATTATATTTTTAGGGATGTTTTTAGCAGGGGTGGTTGTGGTAAACTTGTTGCCTTCGGGTATCGGGTTTGGTAACGCGCTGAAACTATCGGGCAAATTGGGGCGGATGAACGTTATCGACTGGAAGTTCGACCCTAATAATAAGTATAATGTGTGGAGCGGGCTGATCGGTGGTTTCTTTTTGCAACTGTCCTATTTCGGTACCGACCAAAGCCAGGTTGGGCGTTATTTAACGGGGAGTTCGGTAGGGCAAAGTCGGCTGGGTTTGATCATGAACGGACTGGTAAAAATACCCATGCAGTTTTTAATATTGCTGATAGGGGTGCTGGTATTCGCCTTTTACCAGTTTAATAAACCGCCGATGTTTTTCAATCAATACGCGGTGAAGCAGGTAAAGAGCAGTACCTATGCCCCCCAATATACCGCGCTGGAAAACCAATATACCGCAGTATTTGAACAAAGAAAAATTAAGGCTGATAACCTTATCAAGGCCTTTGATACTAAAAACGAAACCCAAATAAACCAGGCGCAGGCCGACCTGAAACTGGCCGATCAGCAATCGACCGACATCAGGCAAAAAGCCATCGGCCTGATGAAAAAGAACGATCCCAAAGCCGAGCTGGATGATACCAACTATGTATTCCTGAATTTTGTAACACATTATTTGCCAAGGGGGTTGATAGGGCTGCTCATTGCCATTGTGTTTTTAGCTTCAATGGGGTCGACAGCCAGTGCGCTCAATTCGCTGGCATCAACCAGTACGGTTGATATTTATAAACGTATCATCAACCCCGGCGCATCCGATGCTAACTACCTGGCAGCCTCAAGGCTGGCAACAATTTTTTGGGGGATAGTGTGTATCGGCATGGCGCTTTTTGCCGGCAAAATGGGCAATTTGCTCGAGGCTGTGAATGAGCTGGGCTCCTATATATATGGTACCATTTTAGGCGTTTTCGTAGTCGCTTTCTACCTTAAAAAAATAAGGGGCACATCGGTTTTTATAGCAGGTTTTATTGCCGAAGCCATCATTTGCGTACTGGGTTATTATAACGCGGTGGCTTATTTATGGTTCAATGCTATTGGCTGTATTTTGGTGATCGTTATTGCGATGATGATAAATCCATTTGTGCCTGGGAAAGATTCAACCATTGCATAGACCCAACGAAGAAATAACATCCTATATTAGATTGGGAGTTGATTTGGATATATTTAAGCTTATTTTTAGTGAATGAGCCCTTTTTATAAAACATTACTCATCATTTTATTTTACAGCACTGCACATCAATCATTTTGTGTAGGGACCAAGCCTATCTTAAATCTCCACATCCCCCTAAAAGATTCCGTTATACAACAAAAGACAGTGGTTATAGACCGCAAAATATATACCGCTATAAATATTCTCGCCTTTAATGACACTTCGGGGAATAATAAATTCTATATAAAAGATGCAAGTGATAAAATCGTTTACACATATGCATATGGAGGAGTTTTGGATTTTAAATTAACAGATTTTAATGGTGATGGTTACAAGGATATTGTAGTGGAGCTACGAGGTGTAGATTCGGGTCAGCAAGATCTTATTATTTATGACCCTAAATCAAAGAAATTTAAGCTTGCGGGAAATTGTTCAAATGCTGAGAAAATAGCAAAAACAAGATATTACTATTCCTATGAAGACTGTTGCATGGGGCGTGACTGGAGCAGTAACCTATTTTATATTTCTGACTCAAAAATTATTAATACCGGCTATATTAAGTATAGCGATGGTTATGGGCTTTCTTTTTATAAGATCAATGGCAAAAAGAAGACTTTTTTAAAAAAATGGCGTGTGCGTATTAATGGTGATACGCCAGTTACTACCGGGCCGCATATCGATTTTGATTTAAAGCATTATTGGACGAAGCACTGGAATTCGTTTAAATAATTTCTAATAGTTGGCTCAAAGCGTTACATCTCTACGTTAAACCGCCTTCGAATTCTTGGCAGAATCTTCATCTGCCGTTTCCATAATTTGCTTATCAACTTTGGTTTCGATTGTATAACCAAACAGGTGGCGTTCCTTTATCATGGTAGCCACTTCGGCAGGTACATATTGCTCCCAGCCTTCTACACCTTGTTTTATCAGTTGCAGTACAATGTCGGTTTGTACGTGCAGGTTGTTCTCGTTATAATGCCTGATATCCTCGATCTTATTGTTGGCTATCAGGTAACGGTAAAGGTCGATCAAATGCGGCGGCGGGTAAAATTTAAGGCAATTATATATCACGCCATCGCGCAGGGTAGGGTATATGAATAGTTTTACCTTACGGCTGAACAAAGTAGCGAAGGATTCCAAAATACCACCCGGAAGATCTTTATAATGCTCCTCCGAGAAAATATATTCCAAATTCGGATAGCCCAAAACCACGCCCATTTTTAGTTTAGTGATCTTTGAAAGGTAGGCTACCAGTTTATAATATTCGTGGAAATTGGATATCAGCACCGTTTGCCCGAGCGAACAAAGTATATCCACGCGGTCGAGGAAGTCTTTTTCGTCTATCTCCGCATTCTCATCGGCATCGCGTTCCTTTAATGCCTGTAACGTAAGTTCTGTTATTACTACAACGTTATTTGGGTCCACATCCGGTTCTTGCATAAATTGTTTTACGCCGGTGCTCAGCATGTCCAAATGCACATTAATAATAGGCCTGAAACGCCCGCGTATTACCACAATGTGCTTTTTATATAATACTTCCGATGGTTGCTGATTCTTCCCATCCGGGCTAAACACAGCAGCATCTGAAAAACCATATTTCACCAGGTACAAGCTCATCAGCCTGTTATCTACCTTGCTAAAATCAGGCCCTTCAAAGCGTATCATGTCTATCTGCACGCTATCTTTCGACAGGTTATCCATCAGCGAAAGCAAAAAAACAGGCGCGATCTCGTGATAATAAAAGCAGGCATATATCAGGTTTACGCCCAATATGCCTACGGCTTGCTGCTGTAGGTTATTGTCGTTATCCAGCAACTTTACGTGAAGCACCACATCATTATATGCCCCGTTAGGCTCAAGCTGAAAGCGGACACCCATCCAGCCGTGGCCTTCATTTGTTTTGGTATAATTAAGTGCGGATACGGTATCAGAGAAAGCAAAAAATGTGGTGGAATCGCCGCGCTGCTCGGCAAGGCGCTCTATTAGCAGGCCGTATTCATGGTCGAGCATAGAAAAGAGCCTTTGCTCGCTTACATAACGGCGCACTTGTTGCACACCGTAAATAGCATCGGAAAACGTCATGTCATAAGCCGACATGGTTTTGGCTATAGTGCCCGATGACGCACCGGCTTTAAAAAAGTTTGCTGCTACATCCTGCCCTGCACCAATTTCGGCAAATGAACCGTATATCTTAGGGTCGAGATTAATGGCAAGCGCTTTTTGTTTTGTGCCGATATCTTTATTGTGGATGATATTAATGGGCTCCATACTGTGTCACTTACCGTAAATAATATACAAAAATAGTATTTTTTGCACAATGGCTATACGTAAACCTTCATGTTTATGTTAAATCTGTATAACTTCTTTCTTCTTTTTGCTTCGCATGCGCTTAGGCACCAGCTCCAGTATCTCGTTTTTCAGGGCTTCGATCATGCGACGTTTTAAAAAATTGTTTTGCACCACAATGCTTACCTCGCGTGCCGGCTCAGGCGATTTAAAGTAACGCACCTTGTCTAGTTGCTTATCGGTAAGGTCGGTCAGCGCCAGTTCAGGCAATATGGTAGCGCCGCTATTTTGGTCGACCATGCGCTTTAAAGTTTCAACGCTGCCGGTGTTATATTCAAAATGCTGGAACCCTTTGGTCGATTTTCGTCGTTGGCAAATATTCAATACCTGTTCGCGCATGCAATGCCCCTCATTCAGCACCCAAATCTCTTCCATATCAATATCTTCGGGGATGATGCTTTTCTTTTTCGAGAGCTTGCTATTCTTGGATACGTAGGCCACAAAATTCTCGTAAAAAACCGGTATCTCCTTTAAATTAGTTTCGTGCAACGGGGTTGACAATATGCCGCAATCAATAGTGCCGTTTTTTAATTGCTGTATAATGTTTTCGGTGGTTTGTTCCCAAACTATTAGTTTTACCTGTGGGTATTTCAGCACAAAGCCGTGCAATATTTTAGGTAGAATATAAGGAGATACAGTGGGGATAATAGCCACTTTCAATTCGCCCGACAAGTCTTTTTGCCTGTCGGTGATAATCTCTTTTATCTTTTCGCTTTCTGCTAGCAATGTACGTGCCTGGGCAATGATCTCGATTCCTATTTCAGTAGGGCTCACAGGCTGTTTGCTGCGGTCGAAAAGCTTTACGCCAAGCGTATCTTCAAGCTTTTGTACCTGCATGCTAAGGGTGGGTTGGGTAACAAAACACTTCTCGGCGGCCAATACAAAACTGCGGTAAGTATCAACGGCAACAATATATTCAAGCTGTACTATGGTCATATAGATATTATCTATACAAATATAGTAATTATTGATTTTTTCTATTGAAATATTATAATGAAGTTTGAGTTAATACTTAAAACCGGCAAATTATGGAAAACAATAAAAAAAAGCTGACCACGGCATCGGGCATACCCTATGCAGAAAACGAAAACTCCATGACCCTCGGCCCCCGCGGCCCCATATTATTACAGGATTTCATCCTGCACGAAAAAATGGCCCACTTTAACCGTGAACGCATACCCGAAAGGGTTGTACACGCAAAAGGTTCGGGTGCGTATGGTACATTTACAGTTACGCATGACATATCGAAATATACCCGCGCCAAGGTTTTTGATACTATTGGAAAGGCAACTAAAGTATTTCTGCGTTTTTCAACCGTCGGCGGCGAGAAGGGTTCGGCTGATACTGAACGTGACCCGCGCGGTTTCGCAATAAAATTTTATACCGAAGAAGGCAACTGGGACCTGGTTGGTAACAACACCCCGGTATTTTTTATAAAGGACCCAAAGAAATTCGGCGATTTTATCCATACACAAAAGCGCGACCCTTATACTAACAGTAAAAGCGCCACCATGATGTGGGATTTTTGGTCTTTAAACCCCGAAAGCCTGCACCAGGTAACTATATTAATGAGTGATAGGGGTACGCCGTACGGCTACCGCCATATGGATGGCTTCGGCAGCCACACCTTCTCCATGATCAATGACAAAAACGAACGTTTTTGGGTGAAGTTTCACTTCAAAACCCAGCAGGGCATTAAAAACTTTACCGATGAAGAAGCTGCTTTAATGCGCGGCAAAGCGCCTGATTTTGCTCAGCATGATCTGTTGACTTCAATTGATAATGGTGATTTCCCGAAATGGAACCTTAAAATACAGGTAATGCCCGAGGCAGATGCCAAAACTTATCATCTTAATCCGTTTGATCTTACCAAAGTATGGCCGCATTCCGATTACCCGTTGATAGATGTAGGTGTACTGGAACTCAACGAGAACCCGGATAATTATTTTGCACATGTCGAACAATCAGCATTCGCACCTGCACATGTGGTAGATGGTGTAGGTTATTCGCCCGATAAGATGCTGCAGGGCCGCATTTTATCCTACCCCGATGCGCACAGGCACCGCCTGGGCGGCAATTACGAGCAGATACCTGTTAACCGCTGCCCGTTCGCAGTGAATAACTATGAGCGCGACGGACAGATGCGTGCGCCATGTGTTGCCCAGCGGGTATGGCCCATGCCAACACTGCCATGTGGGTTTATATCTTTAACAAAATCTTCCAGGTCGCTTACCTTACCAGCTTTTTTATAAACCTTTAAGCCTTCATTAATTAATGCTATGCCCGCACTATCATATCCGCGGTATTCCAAACGGTGTAATCCTTTTATAATAATGGGATAAGCATCCCTATAACCTATATATCCTACTATGCCGCACATAAAAAAATGTATTTATATATAAAAACCGGGTAAATGTAAGTATCTACCCGGTTTTATCAGAACGTTGTAAGCTATTTATTGTTATTTGGCCACCTTGGTATATATCACATTTAATTTTATACCATAGGCCTGTTTTTTATTATTGCCGCCTGCAAGCACACGGCCCGCTGTTTGTGCGGTTGGGGCAATATCAACACTGGATGTGTTGGTGGTATCAACGGTGGCTATATAAGTTCCGTAATCCACGGTCCTATTGCTTATTAGTTCCTCAAGATAGCCGGTAACCAGGAAATGGTAGGCACTGGGCGAGTGTAGCGTTGCTTTTTGAAGATACCCGCCAAACTCCCCAACTCCAAAATAAGCGCCGCTTGATGAGTTCGCATCTTCAATGGCTATAGGCGTATGTGCAATATCATACCTGTACAGCGTTAGCTTGGGCTGGGGTACCAGGTATTGCGGTATATCCGTCCCCGGTACAGGCGTTACTACTATTTCGGCCCTGTTTATTATAACATTGCTACTGCCAAGCGATTTAAACAAACTGCTTATATATGGGAAACTGATTTTGGCCTTTAGGCCGGCAGTGCCTTGCAAATACATTGCGCTGTCGGATATATTAGTTTTGTTTTGAGCGTTTTGCGCAGTAAGGTTTAATGCGTTTTGTACTTGTTGCGAGTAAGTATGGCTTATTTGAGTTGCATGCTGTGATATATCAAGATATACCACTGAAGTATCGATAACCGAACCGCTTGAAGAGCGGATATAAACAGCCAGTGAAGAAGAGCCTGGGGCTTTCATCATTATAGTGCCCCCAACGCCGGTGGTTTGGTTTTTATCCATAGTGATAAAAAGCCCCTTAACGTTATTTTTGAAAATAAGGTTTGAAGCAAGGGTTGCTGTACTTGCCTTAAACAAATTTTGGTTAATAAAATTGGGATCGATCGGGATACGCAACTGCGGACCGATTTTTATAATAGTATCAGGTTTACCGGCTATAATACTGTCAACTTTTATACTGTCTTTTTGTCGTGGCTGGAACGTTTTGCTGCCAAGCAAAACATTAGAATTATACCCCCACTTTTTAGTATCATAGTATGACACCCCAGTATACTGCCTTTGCGTTAACTGGTACACATTAACAGTATAGTTCGATGTTGAGTCGCCGTAAAAGCCATCTGCATAATTTAATAAAAGCCTCACTGAGTCGATTAGGATAGATCCCGAAGGGAGAGTATAAGCACTTGATGAGGGTAAATTCAGATCGGTGATCAGGTCTGACTCAGTTTGCCCAAAAATAGGGTCATTCAATAATCCTATAGGAACCTTTGTCATGCTGCCCGTTGCTACCGAATCCTCAAGAACAGTATTCGTAAAAATTGTCGCTGTATCTACCAACGAACCACCCAATGCCCCCGCACTACCCGGCTTAAGCCCGATAGTATCCTGGTTTTTACAACTATTGAAAATAAAAAGACTTATCAACAGCGTTAATAAGTCTATCCGGAAAAATTTCATATATGATCTCAAAGCTTTATACAACGTGTGCTAATTCCTCATTAGCTATTTCGTCGTAAAAATTGTAATAATTTTCCAAATCTGATGTGGAATTAAAGTCCAGAACCGATTTATGGCTGTTTTTAACATTATTTAACACATCTTCATCTATATTATCGCTACCCAAAACTATCCCGTCTGAATATTGGATAGCACCGGCATACAATGCTGAGTTTGTGCCCGGCTTATATGCATCGATATGTTTTTCGGTCATATCATTCATTATAGCCTTGTTTGCAAAATCCGCGCCCATACTTTCTTTAAAATCATTTTCGTAAATAGAGTAAACTATTTTCGAGTTTTTAAAAGTCGGATCGTCTTTATAAGTTGTTTTTAAATAAGCAGGTACCAATGCGCTCATCCAGCCGTGGCAATGGATAACGTCAGGTGCCCAGCCTAATTTTTTAACGGTTTCCAATGCACCTTTGCAAAAGAAGATCATCCTTTCGTCATTGTCTGCATAAAACTTCCCGTCTTTGTCATTAAATACATGCTTGCGCTGAAAATATTCTTCATTATCTAAAAAATATACCTGCATGCGTGCTGCCGGAATGGAGGCAACTTTAATGATTAGTGGATTATCATTGTCATTAATAATGATATTCATTCCCGATAAACGAATAACTTCATGAAGGCGGTTTCTGCGCTCATTAATATTTCCAAAACGCGGCATTAGGATACGAATTTCGTAACCTTTCTCCTGCATTGCCTGCGGAAGCTGGCGCGTGATTTCAGAAATTTTTGAGAGTTCCAGAAAGGGTGACATTTCATGAGTTATAAACAAAAGCTTAGATTTACCCATCTCTAAATCAGTATTAAAATATGTAAGCAGTCAAAAAAATTTGAGTTTGCAAATATAATCAATATTATATGAACTATCAACGTATTATGCAAGTTACTTTTGGTTATTTTTAAGCAAATGCCCATTTTCGCCCAGTTTTTAGAATTTAACTAATTGAAAATATTTACAACCGCTAAGGAAATGCAGCAATATCTTAAAGAATTGCGCATTTTGGGGAAAACCACAGGATTTGTACCTACTATGGGGGCTTTGCACCCGGGGCATTTATCACTCATAAAACAGGCACGCGAAGGCAATGACGTAGCGATATGCAGCATTTTTGTTAACCCCACCCAGTTTACCGATGCCGCCGATCTTGAAAAATATCCCCGCCCTATAGCCGATGATATTCAAAAACTGGAAGGCGCGGGCTGCGATATTTTGTTTAATCCGCCCGTTAACCAAATGTATGCTGATAATGAGCAATGGCATTTAAACATAGGCGAACTGGAGTATTTACTGGAAGGAAAATTCAGGCCCGGGCATTACCAGGGGGTTACCCAGGTGGTATATAAGATGTTTAATATAATAATGCCTGATAGGGCCTATTTTGGCCAGAAAGATTACCAGCAGGTATTGGTGGTGCGCAAAATGGTCGAACTGCTTAATATGCCTGTTACCTTGGTAATGTGCCCTATTGAGCGCGAGCCCGACGGCCTGGCCATGAGCTCAAGGAACATTCACCTCTCTGCCGATGACAGGAAACATGCCCTGGTACTTTCAAAAGCCCTGAATATTACCAAGGAAAATTTCGATAGCAACTATATTGAAAAGATACAGGAGTATGCCATACAGATGATAACCCATGAGCCCGGTGTACAATTAGAATATTTTGAGATTGTTGACGGCAATACCCTGCATGAGGCTGATAAAGACACCCAAAACATAGTGGCCCTTGTAGCAGCCCGGGTTGGCAATACACGCCTGATAGACAATGTTATAATTAGATAATTATTAGCCCCCTCTAAATCTCCCCCGGTAGGGGAGACTTTAACATTGATTTTTTTAAAAAGCCCTCCCTTCCGGGGAGGGTTTGGGTGGGGCTATATAGTTTACAATGGCATGAATTATGTGCTATGAACTATAAATTATATTGTATTAACTTTGCGCCATGATAATTGAGGTATTAAAATCAAAGCTTCATCGTGTACGCGTAACCCAGGCCGAACTGAATTATGTAGGCAGTATTACGATTGATGAGGACTTGATGGATGCGGCAAATATTATTGCCAACGAGAAGGTGCAGATTGTAAATAACAACAACGGCGCCCGCTTTGAAACCTATGTAATAAAAGGCGAACGCGGCAGCGGAACAATTTGCCTTAATGGTGCCACCGCCCGGCTGGCACAGGTTGGCGATATAGTTATCATTATGTCATACGCCTATATGGAAATGGATGAGGCACGTGCTTATGAGCCGATAGCCATTTTTCCTGATGTAGATAACAAACTGATAAAATAAATTTCTATTTTGTGGCTGAATGAAGCCACTTATCACTATAGTTTTCCTGTTTATTACTGCCGCTTGTTTTGCACAGCGGCAAAATGTCTATTTCCTGAAAAATAACGGCATGTACGTGCAGCAGCGCGATAGTGCCGACTACATATGTGTAATCAGCGAACCCGATTCGGGGGCCACATTATATAATGTTTTTGAATTTTATCCTAACGGAAAACCCAAGTTATTAAGTAAGTCGACAACAATTGAATCGGAAACATTAGAAGGTTCGTGCATCCGGTATTTTGCTAACGGTAAAAAAAGTGGTGTTTCAAACTATAAGGCGGGTAAACGGGTTGGTATTGAATATCTTTATTACCCGAACGGTAAAATATATACGACAAAAAAACATCCCGATGCAACTGTAATCGGTGTTAAGAATTATGAATACATACTTTCAGAATACGATTCATTAGGAAACGCTTTGGTAGCTGATAGTAACGGCTATTATAAGGGGTACGATGAAAAGTTTAAGAATGTAGTAGAAGAAGGAAATATAAAGAACGGAAGGCACGATGGGCAATGGAAAGGTATGGATGAAGGGTGGCACATTCGATTTATCGAAACGTATGATAATGGAAAATTTATTGGTGGCATATCTATTGGTGAGCATAATGATACGGTAAAGTATAAAGCCAGAGATGTTGAACCACAGTATAAAGGCGGCCCTAAAGCTTTTAATAATTTCCTGGCAAATAATATCCAATATCCCGATTATGAACGCGCCAACAATATACAGGGAACGGTCAAATTGTCATTTATAGTTGAAAAAGATGGCAAAGTATCAGACGTAAAGGTCATCAAAAATGTTAGTTACAATATTGATAAGGAAGCATTACGGGTATTATCTTCATCGGGCAACTGGATACCCGGCTATGAATACGGCAGGCCGGTGCGTGTAAGCTTCACTATATCAACAAATTTTTCTTTAACTAATTAATTATTATTGGGGATATGAGCCCAGGCCCAGCACCAGGCGTAAATTAGCATCGCTTGTTATGCCGTTGCGTAATTTATAAACCATTCGTATCCGTACATCGGGCTGGCGTATCAGGTGGTCTAAAAAGTTCGAATTGTCAATATCCAAAACCATCACGTTGCCAACACCCTGCGTAATATCAGTACGCGATGCCACCAAAACCTCGTCCTTACCATCATGTGTCGACATATAGAACCTTACCCAAACCAGGTTGCCTATATTAAAGTCGGTAGGATCAGCCGAACGCAGCTTTGCCGAAACTACCCGCACATCTTCTATATGGTTGGCGTTATTTCCATCCTTGGTAAAATCCTGGTCGTAGCTGGTGGCCATACTTATAGCCGTGCATTCAACACCCGGTTTTGATGATGCAGGTATAGTTAAAGTAGTAGTATAAGGGAAAGTTGATTTAACGATAGACTCAAACATACCGCAACCGCTAAAACTCACCATTAAAGCAATCGAAAAAGGAAATAGCTTTCTAATCATCACGCACAAAAAATAATCGGTTAGTAAATATCAACTACTAGAAATCAATAATACCCTAAATTTAACACTTTTAAAAGAGTATTTTCAGGCTAATATAATTTTTGAAAAATTAAGTCTCAAATGGTTCTATTTTTCTATCTTTGCATCCCGATGCTGAAGTCGGGATTTTCCTTCTCAGCGCATAGAATTTCGGGTTCTAACTAAGGTCGCAAAAGCCGACTAAGAACTTAGGACTTAAGACTCAAGACTAATAAAACTATGCCCAAAGACACCTCCATTAAACACATTTTGATCATCGGTTCAGGCCCTATTATTATTGGCCAGGCTTGTGAGTTTGATTACGCCGGATCGCAGGCAGCCCTTTCATTGAAAGATGAAGGCATCACTGTATCCATCATCAACAGCAACCCTGCAACCATCATGACCGATAAGGTTATCGCCGACCACGTGTACCTGCTGCCGCTTGAACCTGAAAGTATCGAGAAGATACTGCAGGAACAACAGATTGATGCGGTACTGCCTACCATGGGCGGCCAAACAGCGCTTAACCTTTGTATAGCTGTTGCTGAACGCGGTATATGGGAAAAATATGGCGTTAAGATTGTTGGCGTTGATTTAGCCGCCATTGAAAAAACCGAAAACCGCGAAGCTTTCCGCCAGCTAATGGTGGATATAGGCGTGGGAGTAGCCACATCAAAAATAGCAAACTCGTTTTTGGAAGGTAAGGAAGCAGCACAGCAAATAGGTTTCCCGCTTGTTATCCGCCCGAGCTATACACTTGGTGGTAAAGGCGCAGGCTTCGTACATAAAAAAGAAGATTTTGACGCAGCCCTGAGCCGTGGCCTGCAGGCATCGCCAACCCATGAGGTTTTGGTGGAGCAAGCTGTATTGGGCTGGAAAGAATACGAACTGGAACTGCTGCGCGATAGTAATGATAACGTGATCATCATCTGCTCTATCGAGAACTTTGATCCGATGGGTATCCATACCGGCGACTCAATAACTGTGGCCCCGGCCATGACTTTGAGCGACCGCTGCTACCAGGAAATGCGTAACCAGGCCATCAAAATGATGCGCGCTATAGGTAATTTCGCAGGGGGCTGTAACGTACAGTTCTCGGTTAACCCGGCCGACGAAGCTATCATCGCCATTGAAATTAACCCGCGTGTTTCGCGCTCATCCGCACTGGCATCAAAAGCTACCGGTTACCCAATTGCAAAAATAGCTGCCAAACTGGCCATAGGTTATAACCTTGACGAAATAGAGAACCAGATAACAAAAACCACATCGGCTTACTTTGAACCGACTTTGGATTATGTGATCGTTAAAATACCACGCTGGAACTTCGACAAATTTAAAGGCGCCAACCGCGAGCTGGGCCTGCAAATGAAGTCGGTAGGTGAAGTAATGGGCATTGGCCGCAGCTTTATCGAAGCTTTGCAGAAAGCCTGCCAGAGTTTAGAAATAAACCGTGCAGGTTTAGGTGCCGACGGTCGCCAAAGTCGCAATTTGGAAGAAATAATGCACAGCCTGGAGCATCCAAGCTGGGACAGGCTGTTCCATATATATGACGCGTTGAGCTTAGGCGTGCCAATAGAATCTGTACGGAAAGCCACCAAGATCGACCGCTGGTTCCTTAACCAGATAATGGATGTAGTGAACATGGAAACCGAACTGCGTCGTTATTCGCTGAACAATATCCCGGAAGATTTTTTCTTCACCATGAAGCAAAAGGGATTTTCGGATACACAAATAGCCTACATATTAGGCAACGTAACCGAGGAAGATGTTTACCAGCGCCGCAAAGTGCTGGGCATAAACCGGGTTTACAAAATGGTGGACACCTGCGCTGCTGAATTTGCCGCAAAAACACCATACTACTATTCAACCTACGAGGGTGAAAATGAATCCATCCCATCCGACAAAAAGAAGATCATCGTATTAGGCTCAGGCCCTAACCGTATAGGCCAGGGTATCGAGTTTGATTACAGCTGCGTGCATGGTTTACTTGCCGCAAAGGAATCAGGCTTTGAAGCTATCATGATCAACTGTAACCCTGAAACAGTATCGACCGACTTTAATATGGCCGATAAGCTATACTTCGAGCCGGTTTACTGGGAGCATGTACGCGAGATCATCGATCTTGAAAAACCATACGGTGTTATCGTACAGCTTGGCGGTCAAACGGCTCTGAAGATGGCTGAAAAAATGCACCAGCATGGTATTAAGATAATAGGTACATCCTTCGATAACATGGATATTGCCGAGGACCGTGGCCGTTTCTCGGACCTGCTACGCGACCTTGACATCCCATACCCATTATACGGTGTGGCCGAAAGCGCCGAAGAAGCGCTGGAAGTTGCCCAACAGGTTGGTTACCCGGTACTGGTTCGCCCAAGTTATGTATTAGGCGGCCAGGGCATGAGCATTGTAATTAACGATGAAGACCTGGAAAAAGCGGTAGTTAGCCTGCTGAAAAATCTGCCCGGCAACCGTGTCCTGATCGACCACTTCCTTGACCGTGCTGCCGAGGCTGAATCCGACTCGATAAGTGATGGCGACGATGTACACATCATCGGTATGATGGAGCACATTGAACCCGCAGGTATCCACTCAGGTGATTCATATGCTGTACTGCCGCCGTTCGACTTGTCCGACAACGTGATCAGCCAAATGGAAGAATACACCGTTAAAATAGCCAAGGCATTAAACGTACGCGGCTTGCTGAACATACAATTCGCCATAAAAAATGATAAGGTTTATGTTATCGAGGCCAACCCGCGTGCATCACGTACGGTGCCTTTCATAGCTAAAGCTTACGATGTACCTTACATCAACATTGCCGCCAAGGTAATGCTGGAAGTAAACAAACTGAAGGACTTTACCATTGAACGCAAACTATGGGGCTATGCCATTAAAGAACCGGTGTTCTCATTCGATAAATTCCCCGAAGTGAACAAGGAACTCGGCCCTGAAATGAAATCCACAGGTGAAGCCATCCGCTTCATACCCAATCTGCAGGATCCATACTTCAGGCACTTGTATAAAGAGAAATCAATGTATTTGAGTAAATAGGTTTAGGCCGAAAGCTTAAAGCAGAAAGTCCAAAGCGGTAACGTTTTGGACTTTTTTTGTTTAGGGTGATTATTTTGACATTACTGCACCATCAACCCACTCACCTCAAATTTCAAGCTTTGCTTAGGATTATCCTTTGATTCTTTCCCTTTAGTCCCGGCCAGGTGTTGACTATCATCGGCCACAAACTGTTTAGTAGCTACACCGTCGGCTAATATAATATGACCGGCAAGATCGGCGGGGATAGTTACCCTGTAATCTTTAAAATGCGCGTAAATTACTGTTCCATGGCCGCCATCAATTGTAAACCAGCCGCCTTTTCGTTTAGTTACCTTTAAAACTTTCCCTTTTATGGAAGTTACAATAGTTATCCTTTGATCCATTGACTTTGCCAGGTTGTCGGCAAATACTATTCCCGCACCTTCAGGATGGGTGCCATAAACTGTGCCGCGGGGCAGTGGAGTATGTTGTGCAAAGGCAGTCGCCGTAAAAAGGCATGCAGCCAAAAACAATATCTTTTTCATGGTGATGATGTTATGTACTGATCATAACACCCATCACCTACGTATGTTTTACCCAAACAGTAACCCAAACACTTCCTCAATATTCCCGACTGTTTTTACCTCAATTTTATAGCGCGACAGGTCAATACGCTTTTTATCCTTGCCACCGGATGGCAAGTTATATTTAGAAATGAATATTTGTTCAAAACCAAGTTTTTCGGCTTCGGCAATACGCTGTTCCACCCTGTTAACGGCACGTATCTCGCCCGAAAGGCCTATCTCACCTGCAAAACAGGTTTTAAAAGGAATAGGTATGTCTTCGTTTGATGATATGATAGCCGCAGCCAATCCCAGGTCAATAGCCGGGTCTTCAACCCGTATGCCACCTGTGATATTCAAAAACACATCCTTTATACCTAATTTAAACCCACAGCGTTTTTCCAATACGGCCAATAGCATGCTCATTCGTTTGGTATCAAAACCGGTAGCTGTACGTTGTGGAGTGCCATACGGCGAAACGCTTACCAGCGCCTGCGTCTCGATCAGCATAGGCCGCATACCTTCCAGCGTAGCCGATATGGTGATGCCGCTTAAAGCTTCATCGCGCTGTGATAATAATATTTCGGACGGGTTCGATACCTCGCGCAAGCCCTCGCCCAGCATTTCGTATATACCCAGTTCCGATGCCGAACCAAAGCGATTCTTTACTGCCCGTAAAATGCGGTAAACATGGTGTCTGTCGCCTTCAAACTGCAAAACGGTATCAACCATATGCTCTAGTATTTTAGGGCCTGCAATCATGCCGTCTTTGGTGATATGGCCAATTAAAAATACCGGTGTCGAGCTTTCCTTGGCAAAACGCAACAATTCCGCAGTACATTCCCGCACCTGCGACACACTCCCCGGCGTTGATTCAATGTGCGACGAATGCAACGTCTGTATCGAATCCACCACCACCAAGTCAGGCTGCAGCTGTTCTATCTGCTTAAATATATTTTGGGTCGATGTCTCGGTAAGTATATAACAATCCGTTCCAAAAACTCCCCCTTTAGGGGGTTGGGGGGCTGTAGCTAACCGTTCCGCCCTCATCTTTATCTGCCGCTCACTTTCCTCGCCTGATATATACAGCACCTTAATATTTGGCATACTCAATGCCAGCTGTAGCATCAGGGTCGATTTACCGATGCCCGGCTCACCGCCTATTAGTACCAACGAACCTGCCACAATGCCGCCGCCCAACACGCGGTTAAACTCCTTGTCGGGTGTAAGCATGCGCTGTTCCTCGGAAAAGGTAATATCGGGTATCTGGATAGGTTTGTTCGAGCGTTGGGTACTGGTCGAGTTAGTAGCTTTCCAATCGGGGATAGCGCCGTTGGGCTTTTCAATTATCTCCTCCACAAAAGTATTCCACTCCTGGCAGCTCGGGCATTTGCCCAGCCATTTAGCAGCCTCAAAGCCGCAGCTTTGACAGAAATACGCGATCTTGGTTTTAGCCATGTTGTTTGATGTGCAGATATGCGGGTGTGCAAATGTGCGGATAAATTATGCAACACAAAAATTTATTGCTAAAAATATTAGGATTTTTTATTAGTATAAAATATATTTGTTTCAACAATCGAACTTAAATTATAAATAAACCTTAACCATCATGAACGACTTTGCAAATGTTGTACTTCCGTACTTAATTTTCACAATTATCTTCTTTATTATCGGTGTCTTTATAACACGTTGGATATTCCGAATTGATAAAATTGTGAAATTACAGGAAAAACAATATGCTGTTTTTACGCTGATCGCAGCAAAAATGGGTGTCAATAAAGAAGACCTGTTAAGGATAGAAAACCCGCAGGAATATTGGAACCAGCAGCAACGTAAGAAAAACGAGGCAGCGGCTGAAAAGTAAATATTATATCTGACTTTGTTGGTGTTGTCCCCACATTAGTTCGGAAGATTTGTTTTTGCGCTAAAAGTTCCCCTTGAGAGGGGGCGCGTAGCAAAGTGCGGCTGTAGGGGTGTGTTAATGAAGCACAAAGGACACACACCTCCGCCAACAAACAAAAAATGTGCAGACGTTTCCTCAACATCTGCACATCTCCGTATCTGCACATTCGCACATTTATAACTTTATCTCTTCGTCCTTGCTTGAGAAAAAGTGGAATTCCGTTATCTGGTAAGCGGGGTTGCTTTTCACTTTTATCCACTGGCCGTACTTAAAGTACCATTTCCATTGGCGGGTAACTAAACCTTGTTTTAGGTAAGCCTCAATGTATGGGTGTACAGTAAGCGTAATATTTTTTTCGTTCTGCTCGTTCAAAATGAAGTTGAAATTGTTTTCAATATCATCTATCAGCAAAATAGTTGGGCGTATGGTGCCGGTACCGCCGCAGGTTGGGCAAACCTCGCTGGTAACAATATTCATTTCGGGGCGCACACGCTGGCGGGTAATTTGCACCAGCCCAAATTTGCTTGGCGGCAAAATGGTATGCTTGGCCCTGTCGTGCGACATTTCCGCGCGCAGGTAATCAAACAGTTCCTTGCGGTTCTGCGGCTTGTGCATATCAATAAAATCGATCACCACAATACCACCCATATCGCGCAGCCTTAGCTGACGTGCAATTTCTTTAGCAGCTTCCTTATTTACCTGGTATGCGTTCTCTTCCTGGTTCTCCTTACTGGCTGTGCGGTTACCGCTGTTTACGTCAATAACGTGCAAGGCCTCGGTATGCTCAATTACCAGGTAAGCACCACCGGCCAGGTTCACTGTTTTGCCAAATGCACCTTTTATCTGTTTGTCAACACCCAGGTGCTCAAATAATGGGTCCTTATGTTTATGCAGGCGCACGATGTTCTCCAGGTCGGGCGATATTTCATGTATGTATGATTTTACTTCCTCATACATACTGTTATCGTTCACTGTAATGCTCTGGAAATCGGCATTCAGCAAGTCGCGCAAAATGGTTGATGTGCGGCCTATTTCGCCCAATATCTTTTTCGATGGTTCAACCGCCGGCAAACGGGTAACAAATGTTTCCCATTTCGATATCAGGTCCAACAGATCCTTTTGCAATTCAACAACGCCCTTGTCTTCAGATACAGTGCGGATGATAACCCCAAAATGCTTTGGCTTTATGCTTTCCACTATCTTACGAAGGCGGTTACGCTCGGTGTTGCTTTTTATTTTTTTGGAGATGGAAATCACTTCCGAAAAAGGCACCAATACCACGTAACGCCCGGCTATGGATAAGTCGGCGCTTAAGCGGGGCCCTTTGGTTGAAATAGGCTCCTTGGCTATCTGTACAGGTATAAGCTGATTCTTGGTTAAAACTTCGGATATTTTACCACCCTTGTTTATATCAACCTCAAGCTTAAAGTTATCTAAAAGCTTTGACTGATAACCCCCGCTACGTACTTGCTTGGCCAGTTTCAGCAGGCTTTGTACCTGCGGGCCAAGGTCAAGATAATGCAAAAAGGCATCCTTCTCATAACCTACATCAACAAAAGCAGCATTCAGGCTGGGCATAATTTTTTTAATGCGGCCCAAATAAATGTCACCAACAGTATAATTGTTGCTGATCTGCTCTTTGTGTAGTTCTACAAGTTGTTTATCCTGTAATAATGCAATAGTAGCCCCGTTGGGGGTTGAATCGATAATTAGTTCTTTTATCAATGCTACTCCATTTCTTAATAACAGCCGTAAGGCCGTATGTTTATAAGAGGGTAAAAAACACTAATTAAAATAACCTGCTTTAAAAAGCAGGTTATCAATAAGCCTTGTAAAGCCTATTTTTTCTTATGTCTATTTTTTCTTAATCGTTTTTTACGTTTATGGGTAGCCATTTTGTGTCTCTTACGTTTTTTACCGCTTGGCATAATAATAATAATTTAAATGTTGTTTAATTCTTTAATTCCTTTATATACTCGTCGATTTTCTGATCAAATGTTGGATCAGGCATCATTTCCTTGCATTTTTCATAAGTGTCAATCGCTTCCTTCTTCATACCCAGCTGTTTATAACTTTCAGCCAGGTAAAAATAAGGTTCTACATCTGTTTTCAACAGCTTATTTTTTTGTTCTATCACTATTAGTGATTTAAACCTGTCAACCGCCTTATCAAACTGCCCCGATTTCATGGCGAATAAGCCAAGGTTCAACACCGCGTTACGGTTATTCGGGTCTTTAGCTACAACACCCAGCAGTAAACCAATACCCTGCATTGGCGGGCCGCCGCCGTTCACATAAGCAATACCCAGGCCCGCCTGCGCATCGAGGTTATCAGGTGCCAGTGTTGTGGCTTTTTGAAAGGCCTCAACTGCGTTTGCATCATAAACCGGCTGCGCTGTGGTATCCTGTGCCTGCTTAAAGGCATCGTTAAAATGGTTACCTGCTGCTATCCAGCTTGCGGCTGTGTTTTCAGCTTTTGCAATATCCTGGTAATAAAAGGCCGCCGGCGCCGGTTGATTCGCGTTGTCCCAAATTGTTGCCAATGATTTTTGCAGGCTTAGTTTATCAGCATCAGCCGAAGCGTTTTTCAATTGTTCTTCAAGTGTGCTAATCTTAGCCGATAAGCTATCGCCAACCAATGATTTGGCCGATGTCGATACAGTATTAACTGTAACGTTGGCCGCCGGCTTCTCGGCCCGGGCTACACTGCCCGTTCCTTTTTTTACTGCCGACTCGGTTGAGCCTTTGCTAATAGGTAGCCAATACAAATAACCTATAACAGCAACAACTGCTACAATTACGGTTATTTGCTTTTTATTCATACTAAATTATTTGCTTGTCTTGTTACCGCTGCGTACTTTTTCAACAAAAGTTTTAGCCGGTTTAAAGCTTGGCACAAAGTGCTCGGGGATAATAATGGCAGTATTTTTTGAAATGTTACGTGCGGTCTTTTTAGCTCTTTTCTTTACTACAAAACTTCCAAAACCTCTAACATAAACATTTTCGCCGCCTACCATCGAACTTTTCACAACTTTGAAAAATGCCTCAACGGTTTCCTGTACATCAACTTTCTCTATTCCTGTTTTGGTTGAGATTTCAGTTATAATTTCTGCCTTAGTCATATCTGATTTTCTTTTATTTATTTATATAATTACTTAACTGATTTGGGGTTGCAAAAGTATCGTTTTATAAACAAAGATTGAAATATTTGCGAGGTTTTTTTTGAGCGCCCCTAAAACTGACTGTAAAAGTTACACTTATCCAACTAAAAAGCGGCTTATGGTAGTACATTTGGGCACATGAATTTTGCTGATGAGCTTGTACTGTGGTACATACATAATAAGCGCGACCTGCCCTGGCGCCATACTACCGACGCCTATGTTATATGGTTGTCTGAAATTATTTTGCAGCAAACCCGGGTTGAACAGGGTATGCCTTATTTCTATCGTTTTGTTGAAAAATACCCCAATGTAAGCCTTTTTGCCGCCGCCCCCGAAGATGAAATATTAAAACTATGGCAGGGCCTGGGCTATTATTCGCGTGGCCGCAACATGCTTAAAACCGCCCAACTGGTTAACGAACTGCATGGCGGAAAGTTCCCTCAACGGTATGACGAGCTTATCAAACTAAAAGGCATAGGCGAATACACGGCAGCGGCTATCTCGTCATTTTCGGCAAACGAGGCGAAGGCAGTTGTTGATGGTAATGTTTACCGTGTGCTGGCGCGATATTTTGGGATTGATGACCCCATAAATAGCACGCAGGGCAAAAAGAAGTTCCAGCAACTGGCCAATGAACTATTAAACCACGACAATCCCGGCCTGCACAACCAGGCCATGATGGAATTTGGCGCCATGCTGTGCAAACCCAAAAAACCGGCTTGTGGAATATGCCCTGTGCGCACAGGTTGTTTCGCCTTTACGTACAATGCTGTTGGCACTTTACCTGTTAAAATAAACAAGCTAAAAGTACGCGAACGTTATTTTAATTATTTCGTTATTGTTAATGACGACGAAATACTGTTAAACAAGCGCGATGAAACTGATATATGGGCCAATATGTATGATCTGCCTTTGGTTGAAACATCGTTTTTAATGCCGGTAAACGCGTTGGTGGCATTGCCGCAGGTAGCGGAGCACTTTGGAGAAGACCTTGAAATTGATAGTATTTCGCAGATTTACAAGCATTTACTTACGCACCAGCGCCTGTATGTTCGCTTCATAAAAATACAGACGAAAACAATTAAATTAAAACAAAAATGGTTTTTCGCAAACACGAAAAATCTGGAAAAATTGGCATTGCCAAAAATCATTTTTATATTTATAAAAAAATTTTTTAATTTGTAGAATAATTTGTTGTTAATTTAAAATATGTCTGGAATAAATAAAGTAATCCTTGTAGGTCATTTAGGCAAAGATCCTGAGGTACGTTATTTGGAAGGCGGCGTATCGGTTACAAGCTTCCCGCTCGCAACTTCTGAAAACTATAATAAAGATGGCCGCAAGGTTGAACAAACAGAATGGCACAATATAGTAATGTGGCGCGGCCTGGCCGATGTTGCCGCTAAGTTTTTGCAAAAAGGCAAGCTGGTGTATATCGAAGGTAAACTGCGTACACGGTCATTCGAAGATAAAGAAGGTATAAAAAAATACACCACCGAAATTGTAGCCGAAAACTTTACGCTGCTTGGCCGCAAAAGCGATTTTGAAGATGTTAGCGCGAAAGTAGAAAAGCCGGTGACCGATAGCGTCATGCCCGATGGCCTTGATATTGATGACCTTTCCCTTTAAACCCAATTGTAAACTTAAATATGGGCCCTGTTGTTAATTCAGCAGGGCTTTATTTTGAAGTGCCGGTAGATCTTCTTTAATTTTGATCTGTTATTCGCGCCCCTCTATTGATCCTTATGTAACCCAAATGATAATCCTGCTGCCACACCAGCCATCATATAAGGATAACTATCATTAAAAAATATATTCAGATTATCCTGCCCTCGGTAACCGCCCCCCACCAAAAATGCTACATTTTGCATAAATGGGAGCTGATAATAATATTTCAGGCTTACATTAAGCCTTTTTTTAAGGTCGATGGCATTATAATCATCGTATTTATCGGCAATGTAGGTGAGGTCGAATTGCAGGCGCTGCCAGTTTGTAAAATATTTATGCCCGTCAATAGGGTCGTTTGTGGCTTTGGCAATATTATATATCCAGCTGCCATTAACTCGTATAAAACCATACCTGCCCTTTAAAGCATGTGCATAGCCCAAACCAATTAATGCCGAATGCAGCTCAAGCCCTATGGCATCATAACGGTTAATGATGAGGTTCCCCTTGTCGGTTTGCTTGCCGGTATGATAAGTTAGCGTGTAAAAGTTGGTAGTGAACTTGCCACTATCAGTATTAAAAGTGCCGTTAGGGTTTAAAGTGGGCCCTTCTATTCCGTTTGAGTGGTGAGTATACGATAAGGAAAAGAAATGAGGGTTATAGCTGTCGTTATTGGTCCTGAAATAAAAAGTGCCGCCGGGCATATAACTGGGCGACCTTACGGGTGAACCATAAGCAGCGAACAGGCGTATATTTATCCGGGAGTTAGCTACGAAAAATATGGGTAATTTGGGGCTGCTTAAAAGCACGAAATTAACAGCCAGGTCCGATACCAATAGCGTTTTATTCGGATCAAAAAATTCCTGCCCGAAAGTGGCCGGCCTTTGGTTTTGAATATAAACCTGGTCGAATGCCTTGTTTATACGGTATGTCTTTATTTTAGAGGTATCAACTTTTTTTGAATATGAACCATCGGCATCAGGTTTTACGCTGATAGCCGCCGATATGCTATTGGAGCAAAGTAAATAAACGAAACAGGGTAAAATAATTCTGGTAATTTGCTTAGCGATGCGCATAATATTTAACTCCCTTTTAAGAACGAGTATGCTCATTTACGTTGTGTTAAATATTTCAGTTTTATTTATTATTAGTATCGCCGCTTTGTTTTTTGCATTAAATTAGAAGCTTTTAAAAGCCGGTTATAACCTGTTATGAAGAAATTAATATTACTGCTTATAGTTACCACCTTATTTACTGTGCCTGTTAGCGCGCAGCGTGTCGACAGGAGCAAATTCATCAGCGATACCCTGCAAAACTACATTAGCCGCGCCATGACCAATTGGCGAATACCGGGCATGGCCATATGTATTATAAAGGATGGCAAGATAGTACTGATGAAGGGTTATGGTATAAAAGAACTTGGCCTTAATAGTCCGGTGGATGAAAATACCCTGTTTATGATAGGCAGCAACACCAAAGCGTTTACCGCTACAGCCCTTGCATCATTGCAGGCAGCGGGTAAGCTATCGCTTGATGATAAGATAACCAAATACATCCCAACCTTTAAACTTGATAACAAACCCGCAGGCGAAATGACCACCGTACGCGACCTGCTGTGCCACCGCATAGGTTTCAAAACCTACCAGGGCGATTTCACCTTTTATAACACCGACCTTACCCGCGACCAGGTAATAGCCCGCATGGCGCTTGTAAAAGCCGACTACCCGTTCCGCAGCAAATGGGGATATACTAATTCAGCCTTTGATGCTGCAGGGCAGGTAATAACCGCCGTAACCGGCCGCTCGTGGGAATCATATATTAAGGATTATATTTTCGCGCCATTGGGTATGGGTAATACGCTGGCTTTAAGCAAAAGCATGCCTGCCGCTATCAATCGCACCGTACCTCACACCATTGTCGATGGCCGCTTAACCGCTATCCCTTATGAGCAGATAGACGGCCTGGCACCCGCCGGCAGCATAAGTTCGAGCGTTAATGATATGAGCAAATGGGTAATGGCATTGCTGAATGACGGGAAAGTAGGTAAGAAACAAGTGATACCTTTAGCTGCTATACAAGCTACACGCGAACCCCAGGATATTGTAGGCAGCGAAACCCAGCTCAACGGCGAAACCGACTACCAGTTGTACGGCCTCGGCTGGCGGCTACAAGATTATGCAGGGCACCGCATTGTTATGCACAACGGAGGTGTTGGCGGCTATGTTTCGTCAGTAACACTGGTGCCGCAAGAACATTTGGGTATTATTGTATTAACCAACACCGATGCGAACGAGTTTTACGAGGCCATGAAATGGGATATAATGGATGCTTATTTCAAAATGCCCTTCCGCAATTATAACGATACTTATTTGCAGGAATATAAACAAAAACATGCCGCAAACGATGCCGCCGACCACAGGCTGCGCGATACAGTTGCTATGCTGCACCCGGCCGCACTGCCTTTAACCGCTTACACCGGTAAGTACGTTAATGAACTGTACGGCAACATGACCATCACCACCGGAGAGACCAATGACCTGGAAGCCCGCTTTGAACACCATCCGCACATGTTTGCCCACATGCAACCACTTGGCGGCAATCGTTTCTATGTTGTATTCAGCGACCCTGAACTGGGCAAAGCCGTATTCCCGTTCACCGTGCAGGGCAGCAACGTTGTTGGCGTAAGGGTTAAAGTGGATGATGATGTGGAGATAGACCCCTACGATTTTAGAAAGGTGCAGTAATTGGCTTCTGTAGAGACGCAATACTTTGCGTCTCTTACGCGGTAGCCCTCTCGTTCTCTTTGTCCTCACAGCCAATACTCGCCGAACACCATGAGTTCACCACCGCTAACCAATCGCCAGTTGCGCCAATCCTTCTATCCACGTAGGCGAATCGTTCAAACTCTCCACCAACTGCACATGCTCACCGCCCAGGGCCTTAAATTCGTCACCGTATTCACGGGTAACTTCAAATACCGTTTCAAGGCAGTCGGCAACAAAGGCCGGGCAAAAAACCAATAGGCGTTTCTTACCTTCTTTCGCCAGTTTGGCAACTATCTCGCTGGTGTAAGGCTGTACCCACGGGTCGCTACCCAGGCGAGACTGGAAACAAATAGTATATTTTTCCTTCGGGATATTCAGTTCTTCGGCAATAAGCTTCGCCGTATGATAGGATTGTGCCGAGTAGCAAAATTTATTGGTATCGTTAAATGTTTCGCAGCAACCGTCGGCTTTCAGGCAATAACTGTGCGTATGGTCGCTTTTTATCAGTTGCCGCTGCGGCAGGCCATGAAAGCTGAATAAAATATGATCGTAAGTCTCAGGCTTGTATTTTAAAGCATTATTGGCAAAGGTCTTTATCATCAGCTCATTATCATGGAACGAATTGATGAACGAAATATTAGGCGATGTTGGCCATTTGCCAACCAAATCCATCACCTTTTCATAAACCGAACCGGTGCTTGCCGAAGCATACTGCGGGAACATCGGTATTACCTTAATATCCTGCACCAAGGCATCCTTTAATCGCTCCAAAGCCGACTCAATCGACGGGCTTTGGTAACGCATGGCCAGTTCAACCATATATCCGTCGCCCAGTCGCTGCTGTAATAATTGCTGTTGCAATTTGCTGTAATGCAATAAAGGCGACCCGGTTTCCTCATCCCATATCTGCTGGTAAAGCTTAGCCGACTTTGGCCCGCGGGTAGGGGCAATTATCCCCTTCACCAAAAAAGTGCGTAATACAGGGTTCACATCAATAACCCGCGCATCCATCAAAAATTCGCGCAAATACTTACGTACATCGGCTGTTGAAGGACTATCGGGGGTACCTAAATTTATCAGGAGAATTCCTTTTTTGCTCATAGAGTTGCAAAAGTAACAAAAACCGCCTAACACCCTAAGGCAGTGAATAAAAATAGTAAAGGCATGACAAAAGCTGGGGACGGCCTGAAATTTTGGGTACCGAATCCGTCGCGCCGGCGAACACATATTATTTAATCGGACTGTATATAAAAAAAGCCGCTTGAATTAGGGCGGCTTTTTTTATATACAACAATGTTATCAATTAATTCAGCTCATCGGCATAAGTGCTCCATTGTGCCACTCCCTTGGGTTCAGCTTTTTTCTCTTCCCCGCTTTTTACTTCACTCATTTCCTTGTTAAGTTTCTCGGTGTCTTGCAACTCTTTCTTCATGGAGTCGGGCAATTCGGTATTGCCTTTCGTTTCCCTGGTTTGCAAAACAGGATTTTCCACATAGTCAAATTCTTTCCCTAAGCCGGGCATTTCGCCTTCATTCCATGGGCCGCGCACACTACCTGCCGACATATTATAAGTGTTTTGTAAAAAACGCGGATCTGCCGCCAATACGCCCGGAGGGAAATTATTGGGTATACTATTCAACGCCGCTTCAAACATTTTATAGTGTGTCACTTCGCGCGTCATTAAAAATGAAAGTGTTTCATGGATATACGGGTCATCAGTAAATTTCATAAGGTGCTCATAAACCAATTTCGCCCTTGATTCAGAAGCTAGATTGGTACGCAGGTCTACCGTAAGGTCACCATTCGAGTTCACATACGACGCGCACCACGGGATACCCTGGCTATTGCGTGGTGTAACCCCGCCACCGGTAATTATTACAAATTGGGGATTGGCAGTAAGCGCCTGGTGGATGATGTTTTCCTTTGTGGCTTTGCCATCCATCACTTGCATAATTTCCGAACTGTCGGCAGCGTATTTCAATTCGCCGTTTACGCCTTTTAACAGCATTTGAATGGTGGCTCCAACAATCTCCAAATGACTGAATTCTTCGGTGGCGATATCCATCAACATATCGTATTTATCCGGGTGCGCGGCCTTTGCGCCGAATGCCTGGGTAAAATATTGCATAGCCGCGGCCAACTCACCGTTTTCTCCGCCGAATTGCTCTAACAATAAGTTGGCAAAGCGCGGGTCAGGGCGTGACACCCTGGCATTGAATTGTAGGTCTTTTACATGATGAAACATGGTCTTAAATTTTAATAGTTGTAAATAATGAGTGATTTTACATGATAATATCCCGGTGAAGAGAAGTTATAACGTACTTTCACAACCTATTAAAATCCCTATTGTTTTAATTTCTAATTTAATTTATTAATTATATAATTAAATTGAGCCACACTCGAAGAATAAAAATATTTTTGTTCATTTGCACGCTACAAATCC
>CAIWRU010000100.1 GCA_903915155.1 uncultured Mucilaginibacter sp. | reverse complement strand
GGGGCTTTCTTGTTTACTAGCCCGCCAGAGCCGATGGTACTGTTCCGCCTTAGGCGGACGGATCGGAGAGTAGGTCGGTGCCCAATATTATAAGAAGCCTCGTAGCAATCTACGGGGCTTTCTTGTTTTTTGTCATTGGCTTCGCGTCATTCGGTCATTTGTCCTTTGTCATTTGCGAATTCGGTGCTCACTTAAGAAATATCGAATCATGAATGTTGAATATTTAATATTGAAGAATTAGAACTTCATTATTCGATATTCAACATTCGGTGTTCGATATTCATTTTAACTTAATCAACCACTCACTTAATCAACCACTCACTTAATCAACCACTCACCCAATTAACCAATCACCCACTCACCCTCTTTTTTTCCCCATTTATTTTTAGTTTTAGACCATGAATAATATGAGTATTTGCAAAGCATTTGGTGAACTATCGGTGATTGAATTATACGAGCTGCTTCGTTTAAGAAGTGAAGTGTTTGTGGTTGAACAAAATTGTGTCTTTTTAGATATGGATAATAAGGATCAGCTTTGCCATCATTTATTGCTATATGGTGATAATGCGCTGGTTGCATACGCAAGAATTCTACCTCCAGGTATATATTACGCTGAAGCTTCTATTGGGCGTGTAATTACCAGCCCTGCGTTCCGGGGAACCGGTTCGGGTAAGCTTTTGATGGAACTAGCTATAAGTGCCGCAACGAAATTATTTCCTGGGCATACTATACGGATTGGAGCCCAGCTTTATGCTTTAAAGTTTTATGAGCGTTTTGGTTTCCAGCGCGATGGGGAGATTTATGTAGAAGATGGTATAGACCACGTTGAAATGATTTTGACTTAATCTGCAATGACGTACTCCAATTTAAAAATTGCACGCCTATAATATCTGTTAATACCCAGTCCTTTCTTATCTAACGAAAATAGCGAAAGGTGCCCCTTTTTTATTGATTGGAGTCTTTGGTTTAAAATATTATGTTGCTGGTTAACAACCAGCCATTATCCCTCAAAAATTACTCCTGATGTTGTCGTTTCATTGAGTTCGATCTTTTTTAGACCAGCTAGTTGCGGCTTTAATTGGTACCATAGCCATTCAGCTAATATTTCACTTGTTGGGTTTTCTAACCCCGGAATATCGTTTAAGCAATGGTGATCGAGTTTGTCCAGAAGGGGCTTAACGTAGGTTTTCAAATCGCCAAAGTCAATTACCCAACCTTCTGGCTGTTTAAGTTCACCTTCTACAAAAATGGTTAAGGTATAAGTATGACCGTGCATGTTTTTACACTTGTGTCCTTCTGGCACGAAAGGCAAATAATGCGCAGAATCAAAAATAAATTTCTTGTAAATAATCATAAAATGTAAAGATGCGTCAAAAAATGGATTCCCGGAATTTTTGGGTATATTTTAGTGGTATTAATTGCCCCGATAGCCACCGGAAGGTTATTTTGGTTAGGCGATGATTGCTGATTATTTATATTCGAAATAGACGCGGTAACCTTGCATCAATAGGCAAATGTATCAGGAAGTTAGTAGTATTTACAGGATGGCCTGGAACCCCAACAGGGTTGACCCAAATAGACTATTAATTTTACAATTACACCACTAAAGCACTTTATATAATACCCAGTTATCTGTTTCATAAACCTTTTGCAGATTCACATTACTATCTGATTTATGAATTGCAGGCAGGTATTTGTTATTGAGTTGGGTATAACCTGTTAGGGGGTTGCGGTCTGTGGCGATCAAAATATAATTTACATAATGTTCTGGGGCTTCACTTGCACTAAGATAAGTTTCCTGGTAAGGTAACGTAAGGCGCTGAACGTGATGTGTAAATGCGATTACCGGGTAGGCAACAGCATCATCCATCATGATTTGCTGATCGTTTGGAAGCGTGTCGAGGAAGGAAGCCATTTCTTTGTTTTCTACTTGCCCGTTGTTTGGGGAGGAATGTATCAGCGTAGTAATAAACTCCCGCTCCTCGTCAATAAATGAATTTTTTAGGAAAAAGAAACCTGCAAATAATTGTACTATGACAGTGGCAGTCAGCAGGGTTTTCATCATACGCTGGTTCTCGTGCCGGTGCCCACGGAACACGACACACAAAAGCGATAGAATTAGGAAAATGAGAAAATATTCTTGCGAAAGGAATATCTTATCGTATTTGATCTGCAGAAACTCAACAAAGCCAAATGGCGCCGCTATAGTCAATATCTGGTAAGTATTATGTCTGAACAGGTAAATGGCTATAATTATCATCGGGCAGTAGAGTGCGATACTAGCTGTAACCAGCGGCGATATCTGTGACGATTGATAATGTGCAAAACTAGTGGCTTGTTCGAACCCAAGCCTGTCGGCCAGTACGGTCCATGTTGCATATGGACTATCGAGGAAGTAGTCGAGGTCGTTCGCGTGGGTCAAATTCAGCATCTTAAAAATGGCGATTGAAGCAAGCGGCAACAGGAAAATTATAATATAGATAGCAAAAGTTTTATTGATTAATTTACGCCTCAGTGCTGGCGTATTAAAACTCTGTACCAGCCTGAATACCGTCTCCGTCTCACTCAAATTCATACTTTGGGTTGCGATAAAAAGTACAAGCGGAATGAAGAATAGGGTGAGCCAGATAAACTTATAATCGCAAAATACAAGGACCACCAGGAAAATACTGGCTATTGAAACGTGGAAAGTAGTGTTAGATTTATAATACCTGAGAATATGATAAAAAAATTGGAACAAGCAAATGAGCACCAGGTAAATGGATTTACCAGAACAAGCAGTGTATAGCAATCCTGGATGCAGGGCAAAGAGTATTAGCAGGATGAGCATATAATAGTCATCGTGACTACGCTTGGTAAGCGTACGCGCCATAATGAAAAATAATATAGCGGTTCCGATTGCTGATGCAAAGACGGGACCTAAAAGAAAATTTTTATAAGAGAATATTGTTGAGCCGTAAAATGGCAAGATTGGCGAAGTAAGTCCCATCACTTTAAGCCGGTTGCCGATACCTTCAAATAAGATCTTATTTTTTTCGGCATAGAAGAGCGATTCCTGGTTGTGATAGCCAATGTTGTGCAGGTAAATACCCAGAAACAAGTAATATGCCGCTAAAAGCAGTGTGAGAATAATGAGATATAAGGTGCGCTTATGCATTACTTGATCACGTTGGTTGCACTGTTTACCTTGCTCAGACCATGATTGGTTTTTTCCCAGTAAAATGGTTTTACCACCAATTGGTAAAGTCCCATATAAGCGGCTGCCGAATGAAGCAGCCAGTAAATTGGATTGGCAATAGCAAACAAAATCAGTTCGTAAAAACGGCGTTTAAATACTGCCATCATATTTACATAAATCATCAGGATATTGCCGACCATCAGGTTAAAGATTGATACAAAAAGAACCCAGTCGGGAAAAAGCAATTTAATGGATGATATGTCAAAAATAACGTATATCAGGAAAATGATAAGCAAAATAGGGTAAAACAAAAAGGTAATTGGGGTGGCACCAACAAAGAAGTTGAAGCCCAAAAAACCTCTGATGCCAATTTTCCTAATCAGTCTTGCCGGGTTGCGCATATGCACCAGGTAAGTTTGCATATAGCCTTTGATCCAACGCGATCGCTGCCGTATCCAATTGATCGGCTCGTTGTTGGCTTCTTCGTAGGTAGTGGAGTTAACAAGCGCAACTTTATAACCTTTGGCATAAGCCCGCACACCCAGGTCGGCATCTTCTGTAACGTTGAAGGGATCCCAGGCACCTAATTCTAACAGCGCGTCAAGTTTAAAGTGATTACTAGTGCCACCTAGCGGTATTGGAATATCGAGTGTATCCAGTCCAGGCAGCATATAATCAAACCAAAACGAATATTCGAGTGTAAACATTCGCGTCAAAAAGTTCTCGTTCCGGTTAAAGTAATTGAGGGCACTTTGTACGCAGATATACTGTTCGGGCAATTTGTTGAACAGGGTGACGACTTTCTTCAACTGATCTGAATCAGGTACATCCTCGGCATCATAAATAGTCAGGTATTTACCCCGGGCAAACCGTAAACCGTAGTTACAGGCTTTGGGCTTGGTTTTAGGCTGATGGTAAGGTACGATAACCACATCAAATACGCCCGGGAAATCAAGGTTACGAACGGCGTTCAGCGTTTGATCATCTCCTTCCTCAATTAATAGCTTAACATCTAGTTTTTCACGGGGATAGTCTATGCTTTGAAGATTCCAGATCAGTTTTTTTATTAGTTTATCCTCTTTATAAACCGGCAACAGTATCGTATAAACTGGCATCTGATCGTTGTGTGCATGTGCCAGTTCGTGTTTGGTAACAGCCTGATACAATTCAAAACGTGAACCTACAAGC
>CAIWRU010000099.1 GCA_903915155.1 uncultured Mucilaginibacter sp. | reverse complement strand
GGAATGGACGGGACTCGAACCCGCGACCCCATGCGTGACAGGCATGTATTCTAACCAGCTGAACTACCACTCCGTTTGGGTTGGCAAATATAGTCAGATTTTATGTTTACGCAAATGTTAATTTCAAAAAAGTTCCTTTTATTATTTATTGCTGTAAAACACAGGTTTTTATCTAAATAGATTTTAATTTAGCAAGCTATAAATCTTGACTATGCTAAGCAATTTAACACAAACTTTCCGCTGGTTTGGCCCAAATGATGCAGTTACGCTGCAGCGTATAAGGCAAACCGGTGCTACCGGTATAGTTACCCACCTGTCGCATATCGCTGTCGGCGAGGAATGGACCACCGACGAAATAAATAAATACAAACAACTTATTATCGGTGGCGGCCTCAATTGGGATGTGGTAGAGAGCGTTAATGTGCATGAAAGCATTAAAACCGCCGGCAGAGAACGCGATAAATACATCGAACTTTATATAAAAACACTTCAAAACCTGGCTAAAGCCGGCATAAAAACCGTGTGCTACAATTTCATGCCTGTGTTGGATTGGACACGCACCGATCTTGATTATCGCTTGCCCAACAATGCTTCGGCATTGCGTTGCGATGTGCGGGCCATAGCGGCGTTTGACTTGTATATACTTGAACGCGAAGCAGCTTTTACATCCTTCACTGCCGACCAGCAGCAAAAAGCAAAGGCTTTTTTGGATGGATTAAGTGCAGATGAAAAACAACAACTCATTAACAATTTAATGGCTGGCCTGCCGGGCACCAATAAAACCCTGAGCATTCCTGAATTTAAAACCCACTTGCAAAAATATGCTGATGTTGATGCTGCGGCGCTAAAGGAAAACCTTGCTTATTTCCTGCGTGCCGTCATCCCCTCAGCCGAAGAAGCGGGTGTAAAAATGTGTATCCACCCCGATGATCCACCGTTCCCGATATTTGGCCTACCAAGGGTAGTATCTACCGAAAAAGACCTAACCGATATTGTTAACTACGCGCCATCTCCCAGCAACGGCTTAACCTTTTGCTCGGGCTCATTAGGCGCCCGCGCCGATAATGACCTACCCGGAATAGTAGAACGGCTAGGGCAGCACTTCCATTTCCTGCACCTGCGCAATGTAAGGCGCGAGGCAGATGGCAGCTTTTATGAGGACGAACACCTGGGCGGCAGTACCGATATGTACGCGGTAATGAAAAATGTGATCCTTGAGCAGAAAAAACGTGTAGATGCCGGTCGTACGGATATAGCTATACCCATGCGCCCCGATCACGGCCATAAACTACTGGATGATTTTAATCATAATACCTATCATGGCTATTCGGCAATCGGCCGACTAAAAGGCTTGGCCGAATTACGCGGCCTTGAAATGGGCGTTAAAAGAAGCTTGTTCGATAGTTAATAATTTTATTTTTTTAGCTTTAAACAGCTTTCAGCCTGCATAAATATCTTTCATGAGTAACCCTTTTGCAAATACCAAACCCGGCGCTGTATTATGCTTTGGCGAGCTATTGCTAAGGATATGCCCGGACGCGGGCGGAAAATGGCTCGATGAAAATAATCTGCCCTTCTATATTGCAGGTGCCGAATTAAATGCGGCTACCGCGCTTGCGCTTTGGGGCGTACCCGCCAAATATTTTACCGTAGTGCCCGATAACCACGTGTCGGCGCAAATTATTGGTTATATACAGAAAAAGAATATCGATACCAGCCGCATTTCGTACGGCGGCAATCGCATTGGCGTGTATTACCTCACCCCTGGTAAGGATATGAAACACAACGCCCTTATTTATGATCGCGCTTATTCATCCTTTGCCGAACTAAAACCTGCCACAGTTAATTGGGACACGGTGCTTGAGGGCATCAGCTGGTTCCATTTCAGTGCTATCTGCCCGGCGCTTAGTCAAAATGCTGTCGATGTTTGCAGCGAAGTGCTGCAAGCCGCATCCAAAAAAGGCATCACTATCTCTATCGACCTGAATTATCGTTTAAAATTATGGCAATACGGCAAATCACCGCAGCAAATAATGCCCGGGCTGGTAAAATACTGCAACCTGGTAATGGGCAATATATGGGCCGCCGAAACATTGCTGGGCATCCCCACAGGTGTCGCCGAAACGACCAATAAAACAACCTATTTAAACGCCGCGAAAAAAACATCGGCACAAATAATGGAACAATACCCGGCTTGTAACGCTGTAGCCAATACCTTCAGGTTTGATGCCGGTGATATTCACTATTACGGCACGTTATCAACTAAAGATGAATTTTACGCATCAGCCGAATACCAAAGCGAAACCATTATCGACAAAGTGGGCAGCGGCGATTGTTTTATGGCAGGGTTGATATATGGCTTTTATAACCAAATCGGCGCACAGCAAACATTGGAGTTTGCCACAGCAGCCGCTTTCAAAAAATTATTTATTAAGGGCGATATCACCAATAAAAGTGTTGAAGAAATTACTAAAGCGATAAAGTTATGAGCAAAAAACAACAAGTATTGGATACTATAGTCGCCCAAGGGATAATGCCTTTGTTCTCCTATAAAGATGTGGAGGTCAGCCTGCAAATTATCCGTACGTTGTATAGAGCGGGCATACGGGCAATGGAATACACCAACCGCAGCGCCGAATCTTTCGATAATTTTGTTGAATTAAAAAAAGCGCAGCTACAGGAAATGCCCGACCTGCACTTTGGCGTAGGCACCATTAAATCAGCCGAAGAAGCCGAAGCGTTCATAGCCGCCGGCGCTGATTTTATCGTAGCGCCCATCATCAACATAGATGTAGCAAAAATTACCGCCCGCCATGATATGCTGTGGATCCCCGGCTGTATGACACCTACTGAAATATTCACCGCGCAGCAAAACGGCGCTTTATTAATTAAAATATTCCCGGCAAATATTTTAGGGGCTGCTTTTGTATCGTCAATCAGGGAGCTGTTCCGCGGCCAGCTATTCTTACCTACTGGCGGGGTCGACCAAACCCGCGGCAATCTTTCCGAGTGGTTCAACGCAGGCGTAGCGGCAGTTGGCATGGGCGGCAAGCTCATCAGCAAAACCATACTCGAATGCCGCCTATACGATCAGTTATACAACGACACCGTACGAGTGCTTGAAACCATTAAAAACGTACGTTAAGCCTACCTTAAAAAAAATCGCAGGGCCGCCTTAGCATGCCCTGCGAAATATAATTAACTACTAACTATTACTTGCCTATCGGTAAGATACTATTGAAACCAGGCCGGTTTTCTTATCTCCTGTTATTTTAATAAAGCTGTTACTATTATGCAGGTCGTCAGAACTAAAAGTTGCTGTGGCCGATGATGTGCTGTTATCTTTTGAGCCCGATATTTCGATCCTCAGCTTACTATCACTATTGTTTTTCAGGTCGCCTTTTATCTTTAGTTTGAAGCCATTATCGGCAAATTTCTTTTCCATCCGCGCAAATTGCGATTCTTCTACATGCTTTGGATCGATAGTAAAAGTCAGCTCATCAGCATCATTCCCAGCCATCACATAGGCTACATTCCCCGTTAAATACGTTCTGCCCGAACTTATTCTTACCGGGTCGGCCTTTGTTCTTGCCTGGTAAGTAACCTCTACGCTGGGCGCTGCTGCAGATATAGTAGACGGAACTGCTGTACTATATGCCGCTGTAGTGTACGGAGCAGGGGAAGTGACATAAGTGGTACTGTCGTATATAACAGTTCCCGATACAATATGACTTGAGGCGGGGGAAATGGTGTATACCTGTCCACTGCCGGATGATCCAGTGCTCCAACTGCTGGGTTTCTGAGTTGAAACAGCCACGTAAGCGTTGTTGCTTGATGTTGAGCCATTACCCGATATGCTGGTGTAACCTCTTTTTGCAGTATCACTCCCATCTGCTTCATAAACCATTGCGGTCCCATCATATAAACTAAATTTCACCTTGGGGAGGCCGGTAGCAAGGTCAACATCTGCAGTACCTATAGGCTGCCCTTTCTTTACTTTATCGCCTTTTTTCACTTTTACCGACGTAAGATTTGAATAAGAATCGAACCTGTTGCCATCCCTTATAATAATAAGATAGGTGCCGTCAATTTCTTGCGTTCTTAATACCTCACCTTTAAAATAAGCGTTTAGCTCCACGCTTTCTTTTACCGATGTATCTGCTATTGCTAGGTCTTTATTTTTAACAGGCACAATTGCCATCTTTTTAAAAGCTTCGCTTTGCGGTATCATAACGGCCTGCGACGGAAAGGTTACCGCCTTAACAGCCATTGGCCTCGTTGTAATTTTGTTTACGGTATTTACTATTTCACTTCTGAAAGCCATAAGGGTAACTGCCAGCAAGGGCAGTATGAACATAAATTTTAGCAAATGTATTTTTGCCGATTTTGCGCGATTCATCATGATGATACGTTTTTTTAGGGATGAAAAATTGAATTGATTGGCAATGCGGTATTGCGGTATGCCCACCACTTTTAATAAATGATATTGATAGTCCTTTTTATTTATACCCGAGCGAACTACGTTATCATCGGCAATAAACTCCAGGTTCTGCCGTATGCTGTGGCGTATAAACCACGCGAAAGGGTTAAACCAGTTAACCACGCAAAACAACTCGGCAATTAAAATATCGGCCGAATGCAATTGCTTTACATGCACATATTCGTGCATTATAATTTCACCCAGCTCCTTGTCGCTATGCATATTTTTATTCAGGTAGATGGATTTGCCGAACGAGAACGGCATTATCTCTTCATCTACATGGTAAATGGCGCTGTCTTTATCGCTTATCAGTTTAGCCTGCCGCTTCATGCGCATAAACGAGATCATTTGTACCGCCAGTTTCACCAGCAATATAACCGAGCCGATAGCCAGCAGGACTAGCATCGCATCCCAAATGTTATAACTATGGTGTTCCGTTTCATTCAGCGCCGACGGCATAAAGTATTTTATGTTTTGTACAGCTGGGATATAATTCAAGGCCGGCATTTTTTCATCGGCCTTGCTTGCTATCTGCGTTATATTGATGAACGGTATAATAAAGCATAACAAGGTATAACCCACCAAGTACCACCTGTTAAGGTTGTAAAATGTTAAACGGCGTAACACCAGGTAGTAAAACGCATATATCACAGCGGCGCTTACTGATAATTTTAAAAGGTATTGGATGATGGCAGGCATAAAATACAGTTTAAGGTTTATTTTTTATTTTGATTCTCTATCAGGTTTATGATGTCCTTCAGGTCATCGGCGCTTATCTTTTCTTCTTTAGCAAAAAACTCTACCAGTTCTTTGTATGAGTTTTCGAAATAATCGCTCACAAAGCCCTTCATAAATTTCCGCTTGTAATCTTCGGCCTTAATAAGCGGCGAATACCGGTACGAGTTGGCCAGCTTTTCACTTTTCAAAAAACCCTTCTTCTCCAAATTCTTTACGGTCGAGGCAAGGGTGGTGTATGGCGGCCGCGGTTCGGCCAGTTCGTCTAAAAAATCCTTTATGAATCCACGGCCTGCTTTCCACACCACTTGCATTACTTCTTCTTCCTGTTGCGATAGTTTTTCCATATCAATTTACTAATTATTCGTAAATCTACGAAAGTTTCGTAGAAAACAAATTTATTTAACACTTTTTAACATCAAACTAAATTCGGGCTATTGCCCCTTGCTGTGCGCGCCACAGGCAACACTTCCAACTCAAATAAAAAAACTCTTATCATCCTCAGGTGTTAGCTAATAAAATCTATTACCATGATTGATTCATCAGCCAATATCCCTAAACAACGCGAAGGCAACCAAACCGATGTGATTGAATTTGTCGACTGCGAGACCAGGCAAAAAGCACATGAATTGTTCCTGCTGGCTAAAAGCAGGCTGAAGGATGTATCAAACTGGCACACATTCAGTGGTCCGGGTTCATCAAAATTTACGCTCACCGATGCAAAAGGCAATCCCTTATACCGGATGGCGGAAAAAGAAGACCATTTTTATATCGACCTGCCGGCACCCGGAACAATAGCAGGCGATGGTTTGGATTGGGTGCAAATAGTAAATATTGATGATGTGGAAAATGCCAACGCCGAAGCGGAGTACATAGCAATAACAGTAAGGCCGGTAGCGAATCCCCGTCACCCCGATAAGGAGACAGCCCACTTTTTCGGTCACGGTTCAACTAACACATTTATTGTCGAACGCTACCTAAACCACGTAAGTGCCGCCACGCACGGGCGCAATGAAACTACAAATACCAAAAATACAGGGATATATGATACCATACGCAATACTATCATAGCTTTAACTTCGCGAGCGGGCATATCTGGCCCGCAATGGAAAGCGTTGGTTAAGGGGCTATTGAGTTAAAACAAACCATACTATTACAGGTATTAATAAGGCATAACCGTTAATCCAATAAATGAACCTTTACGAACAACAACCTTACTGGTTAATGAAGAACGGCATTGTGGCCCAATACCCTTCACTTGACAAAAATTTATCGGTTGATGTGGCTATCATGGGAGCAGGCATCAGTGCAGCGCTAACGGCATGGTACCTACGCAACGCGGGCCTTAATATTGCGGTGTTCGACAGGCGGCATGTGGCGATGGGTAGCACGGCGGCAAGCACAGCATTCTTGCAATATGAAATAGATACGCCGTTAACCGAGTTACGCGATTATGTTGGGGAAACAAATGCGGTAAAAAGTTATGAATTATGTCGCAAGGCTATTTATGATATTGAACACCTTTGCAAAACATTAAAACCCGCCTTTGATTTTCATTTAGTGCCCAGCTTGCAATATGCCAGTTTCAATACCCATACCGCTAAACTAAAACAGGAGTTTGAACTACGAAAAAAATATGGTTTTAAAATAAATTGGCTGGATAAAGCCGATATTAAAAAGACTTTTGGATTTGAAGCGCCCGCAGCTGTGTTTAGTGAAGATGGCGGTGAGGTGGATGCGTATTTGCTAACGCATGCTTTATTCGCCGATTTTTGTAAGGAAGGCCACCAGGTTTATAATAATTCGCCTGTTAAACATTTAGAGCATACCAATAAAGGCGTTACGCTGCACATGACAAATGACTTACGGGTGAAAGCCCGTAAACTGGTTATTGCCAGCGGATACGAAAGCCTGCAGTATGTGCCGAAAAAAATTGCCGATATCCATTCAACTTATGCCTTGGTGTCCGAGCCTTTGCATGATAAATACTTTTGGCACCGTAACAGCCTGATCTGGGAAACGGCAACGCCCTATATGTATTTCAGAGTGGTAAGCGAAAACCGCATCCTGATAGGCGGGCGCGACGACCCTTATCATCATCCACACATGAAGCCATCGGTCATCGTCAAAAAAACAACGCAGCTTTGCAATGCTTTCCTAAAGAAATTACCCGATATTCCTCTAAAAGCCGATTTTAGCTGGGCGGGTGCATTTGCAACCACAAAAGATGGACTACCTTATATTGGTTCGATACCTGAACGGCCGAACACTTACTTTGCATTAGGATTTGGCGGTAACGGCATTACCTTCAGCGTTATTGCAGCTGAGATATTGCGGGATATGATCAGTGGCAAGAAAAATAATAATGCCAAACTTTTTGAATTTAACAGGTAGCATCACAGGCCGGCAATAGTTATTTTTTTATCGACCTTAAATCAGATAAGAATTATAGCTTTAAATAAATAACAAACAGTATGTCGCCAAACAATTCATTGCAGAACAAGGCCGAAATTTTCAAAAACCTTCACCAGCGTGGCGGCATTTTCGTCGTTCCTAACCCATGGGATGCCGGTTCAGCTAAAGTGTTGGAAAGCCTGGGCTTCGAGGCATTGGCAACCACCAGTGCGGGCCTGGCTTTTTCCCTCGGTAAGCCCGACGGGTTTGCGTCAATAACCCGCGAAGAAACTTTGCAAAACGTAAAAGATATTATAACTGCCACCAACCTTCCGGTATCGGCCGACCTGGAGAATGGTTTTGGCGACAGCCCCGAAACCTGTGCCGAAACCATCTTGCTTGCGGCAAAAGCTGGCCTTGCGGGTGGATCAATTGAAGATGCCACGGGAAACCCTAATGATCCTATCTATTCATTCGATCATGCAATTGAACGTGTAAAGGCCGCAGTAGCCGCAGCACGCAGTTTACCTTATGCCTTTACGCTTACAGCCCGTGCAGAAAACCTGATACATGGTCGCCCGGATTTGAACGACACCATACGCCGCCTGGAGGCTTTTGCTGATGCAGGCGCGGATGTGTTGTTTGCCCCCGGCTTGAAAACCCTCGAAGAAATAGAGGCAGTTGTAAAAGCCGTGGCGCCCCGACCTGTAAATGTGGTAATGGGACTTTCGGGAGGTGATTTTTCGCTCGATATGCTTGCTGAAATAGGCGTTAAGCGCGTAAGCCTGGGCTCATCGCTTATACGGGCAGCTTACGGGGCTTTCTTTAGAGCCGCAGAAGAGATACGCCACCAGGGAAAGTTTACTTTCGCTAATGAGGCTAAGCCATATGCTGATATCAACAAGCTGTTTAATTCATAAAAGCCGCCGCCTGGCGCATATTGTAACAATTTTGTTTACCGGTAACAATGGCACATCTGTACCGTTCCAGTAAAAAACATATTATAATTTAAATTATGAAAACTCTGAAAGTATTAGCTATCGTGTTGCTGGCCACATTTGGGTTCACAGCAGCAAATGCACAAGTGAGACACCGCAAGCATCACAAAAAACATCACAGGCATCACCATCACCCTGTAGTGGTTCACCAACCGGTTCATCACCGATAACAAAAAAGGCTTATTCAAATGAATAAGACTTTTTTGTTTTTATACTCCCCCTTTAGGGGGTTGGGGGGGCTAAAGTTTCCTTTTCACTTCCACGTTTTCGTACGCCTCAACTATGTCGCCTACTTCAATGTTGTTAAAGTTCTGGATGTTCAAACCGCACTCGTAGTTCGCGGTTACTTCCTTCACATCATCTTTAAAGCGTTTCAATGAAGCCAGCTCGCCGGTGTATATTACCACGCCTTCGCGAATGATACGTATTTTGCTGTTACGGGTTATTTTACCATCAAGCACCATACAACCTGCAATGGTACCTACTTTGCTTATCTTGAATGTTTCGCGTATCTCCACGTTAGCAACAATCTTCTCTTCAAAGGTTGGAGCAAGCATACCTTCCATCGCGGCTTTTATCTCATTTATGGCGTCATAAATAATTGAATAAAGCCTGATGTCTATCTGTTCAGCCTCAGCCAGTTTACGGGCGCTGCCTGATGGCCTAACCTGGAAACCGATAATGATAGCGTCAGATGCCGAAGCCAGCAATACATCCGATTCGGATATTTGCCCAACAGCTTTCGATATAATATTCACCTGTATCTGTTCGGTAGAAAGTTTCAGTAACGAATCGGATAACGCTTCGATCGAACCATCCACGTCGCCCTTAACAATAATGTTAAGTTCCTTAAAGTTACCAACTGCCAAACGGCGGCCAATTTCATCAAGGGTGATGTGTTTCTGTGTACGTAAACCTTGCTCGCGTTGCAATTGCAGCCGTTTGTTGGCAATTTCACGGGCTTCAACCTCAGTCTCCAGCACGTTAAATTTATCGCCCGCGGTTGGTGCGCCCTGCATACCCAACACCTGTACCGGTGTAGACGGGCCTGCGAATTCAACCCGTTGTCCGCGTTCGTTGGTTAAGGCTTTCACACGACCGCTGTAACAGCCGGCCAGTATCGGGTCGCCTACTTTTAAGCGGCCTGCCTGTACTAATATAGTCGTAACAATACCACGGCCTTTATCCAAAGCAGCCTCGATAACAGTACCAACGGCACGTTTATTAGGGTTAGCTTTCAATTCAAGCAATTCTGCTTCAAGCAATACTTTTTCCAATAATAGGTCGACGCCTAAGCCGGTTTTGGCTGATATCTCCTGCGACTGATATTTACCGCCCCATTCTTCAACCAAAATATTCATGGCCGATAATTGTTCGCGCACCTTATCGGCGTTAGCGCCTGGTTTATCAATTTTATTAAACGCGAAGATGATAGGCGCACCTGCAGCCTGCGCGTGGTTTATGGCCTCGCGGGTTTGCGGCATCACGCTGTCATCGGCAGCTATTACTATAATTACAATATCTGTAACCTGTGCACCCCTTGCACGCATGGCGGTAAACGCCTCGTGGCCCGGTGTATCCAGGAATGTTATTTTGCCTTTATCATCAGGTAAAGTTACCTCGTAAGCGCCTATGTGCTGGGTTATACCCCCTGCTTCGCCGCCTATTACGTTGGTTTTGCGTACAAAATCCAGTAATGATGTTTTACCGTGGTCAACGTGGCCCATAATGGTCACAATTGGTGCGCGCGGTACCAAATCTGCCGGATCATCAGGCTGGTCAAGGTTAGCTTCTTCGTCCTGTGGTTTAACAAACTCAACCTGGTAGCCAAACTCATCGGCCACAATAGCCAGTGTTTCGGCATCAAGCCTTTGGTTAATGGATACGAACATACCCAAACTCATACAGGTTGATATGATCTGCGTTACCGGCACGTCCATCATCGAAGCCAACTCATTTGCCGTAACAAACTCGGTAACTTTCAATATTTTCGACTGCAGTTCTTCTTCCATTGCCAATTCCTCGGCAGTAGCGGCTACATCATCACGTTTTTGGCGGCGGAATTTTGCACGTTGTGCAAACTTGCCCGACTTACCTGCGCCGCTTAAACGGGCTAAGGTTGCCTTTATCTGGTCCTGTATATCTTTTTCCGATGGTTCTTCCTTAGGGGTTGAACTATGCGGGGTACTATTCCTGTTATTTCTAAAGTCCGGACGGTTACCACCACCACCCTGGCCTCCTCCACCCTGCGGGTTATTCGGCCTGTTCCTGAAATCAGGACGGTTAGGGTTCACAGTACCCGTTGGCGCTTGCCCGCCAGCCTGCGGATTTTGTCCGCCACCTTGCTGCTGCTGGTTATTATTACCGCCGCCTTCTTTACGCTTACGTTTCCGCTTATGGTCGGCAGCACTATTGCTTGATGATGCTATAGGGTTGCGTTTCTGCGCGTTAGGTAGTTGTATTTTACCAATAATGTTCGGGCCGGTTAAACGTTCGGCTTTAGCACGTATTACCTCATCATCCTGTGGCTCATCTACAGCAGCAGTTTCTTCAACTACCGGTTGTATGGCAACAGGAGGCTCTACTTTAGGTGCTTCAGTAACTTCAGGGGCTACTTCCTTTTTAACTTCTGCAACAGGTTCAACTGCTTTAACCGGTTCCGGTTTAGGCTCTGGTTTTGGCTCAGGAGCCACCTCCTTTTGAACCTCAGGTTCCGGTTTTTTCTCAGCAACCTGTGGCCTTGCATTGAGATTGTTCAGGTCGATATTACCCACAACCTTTACGCCCGGCAAAGTTGGCTGCGCTGTTTCCTCTGCCTTTTTAACTTCGGGCTCAGGTTTTGGCTTTTCAACTGCCGGCTGGTGGGCATAATTGCCCGCATTTTTGATCAGTATCTCTTCGTTCTCAAAATCACGTGAACGGCGGAACTCAGCAGGCTTCTCAGCTTGTCCGGGCTCATCCTTTCTTATTTTGCCAATGTTAATTTGTTTGGCTTCCTCTTTGATACTTTTGTCAAAAGCAAATTCCTTCAACAAAGCACCGTACATGTCGCCGTTTAGCTTGGCCATGGGCGATTTTTCGATCTTATAGCCCTTGGTTGCTAAAAAGTCAACAATAGTACCGGTACCAATGTTAAGCTCTTTTGCTGCTTTAATTAAATTTATGCTTTTGTCTTCTGACATTTAATAGATTTTCTTTCTTCTGCTTTATTTTTCTGCAAAATTACTATTTTAATTTTGCTTATTGTGCTTATTCAAACTCAGCCTGCAATATTGATAACACTTCTTTAACAGTTTCTTCTTCCAGATCGGTGCGTTTCACCAATTCGCCAACTGTTAATGCAAGTACTGATTTAGCTGTATCTAAACCTATACGTTTAAATTCATCCAATATCCAGCTTTCAATTTCGTCTGAGAATTCTTCAATATCCACATCCTCATCCTGCTCATCTGCCTCACGGTAAACATCTATCTCATAGCCGGTTAACTTACCTGCCAGCTTAATGTTATGCCCGCCACGACCAATTGCTAACGATACCTGGTCGGGTTTTAAATACACCGCCGCAGTTTTCTTTTCATCATCTAATTTAATAGAAGTAATCTTAGCCGGCGACAATGCACGCTGAATGTATAACTGTAAATTATTTGTATAATTTATTACGTCGATATTCTCATTTTTTAACTCGCGAACGATACCATGTATGCGCGAACCCTTCATACCAACGCATGCACCAACCGGGTCAATACGGTCGTCATATGATTCAACCGCTACTTTAGCACGTTCGCCTGGTTCGCGTACAATTTTCTTAATGGTGATCAAACCATCAAAAATTTCGGGCACTTCCTGCTCAAACAAACGCTGTAAAAATTCAGGCGCTGTACGCGAGATGATGATCTTAGGGTTGCTGTTCAGCATATCCACCTTGCTCACTACCGCTTTTACGCTATCGCCTTTTTTAAAGTAATCAGCCGGTATTTGTTCTGATTTTGGCAGCAACAATTCGTTACCTTCATCGTCCAATACCAAAGTTTCTTTTTTCCAAACCTGGTAAACCTCGCCGGTTACTATTTCACCTACTCGGTCTTTATATTTTTTAAATATCTCGTCTTTCTCCAGTTCCAAAATTTTCGAAACCAGGGTTTGACGGGCTGCCAGTATAGCACGGCGACCAAAGCTTTCCAGTGTTATCTGCTCAATGTACTCATCGCCTACTTCCAGGTCAGGGTCCAATGTTTTTGCTTCGGCTAATTCTATTTCCAGGTCATCATCCTCACTAAAACCATCTTCCATCACTATACGCGTGCGCCATATTTCAAGGTCACCATTGTCGGTATTAACAATTACGTCACAGTTTTCGTCATTACCGTATTTTTTACGGATCATGCTCCTGAAAACGTCCTCAAGAACGCTCATCATGGTTGGGCGGTCTATGTTCTTGAAATCTTTAAATTCCTGAAAAGAATCAATTAAATTAATATTGCTCATTTTCTTTCCTACTTGAATGATATTAAAACTTTTGTTTCTGTTATTTGCTTAATCGGGATCACGGTTTCAATTGTTGAAGCCTTTTTCCCTTTTTCTTTTACTTTTTCTTCAATTATTACCGCGTCTTCTGCAAGCGCGGTTAGCCTGCCTTCTTTTTTACTACCGTCGGCAAGCTTTATTGCCAATTCGCGGCCTATGTTTTTGGTGTACTGCCTTATTTGCGTAAGCGGCATATCCACCCCGGGCGATGAAACCTCCAAATTATATGGCGTATCTATCGTATTTTCTTCTTCAAGCTTAAAACCCACGTACCTGCTTATGGCCGCACAATCACTTATCCCTATCCCTTTATCACCATCAAGCAGTATGATCAGCTTTCCGTTGGCGTGCATTTTCACATCAACTAAAAACAGATCAGGACGCGCAATTTCCGCTATCTTTTCCTCAACCAGTTCCGCTACTCTCTTTTCAATATTCATAAATCTGTATTGTCCTTCGCGGCAGCTATTGGGACCACCGCAATAAGATTGGTAAACTAAAAGAGGGGGCAAATCGCCCCCTCCATTTAATTTTATGCAAATATACTACATTTTTTTGTAGTTGCAAAGCTATTATCGCTTAAAAATCAAATCAATGTAGGGTGTTTTACCCAGTCTTTTCTGCTGTTTTATAAAATCCCATTCCGTATTGCCTTCGCCGTATTGGTAATAGCGGACAAAATATACCGTCTGCTTTGCAAAAGGCGTGTCGGGCTTAAATAGAACCGTGCTCCCGGTCACTATATATTTACCAGGTTGCGGGCGTTGAAAATCCTTCGTATCGGTATCGGCAGGCATGCGGTAAACTGGTATTAACGTTTGCCACACCGTAGCTACCGTATCCCGGTTTATTTCCTGCAATATATCTTCCGCAATGCCGGTTACTTCCAGGCTCCGGCCGCTATCGGCCAAACTTATTTTAATTACGTTGTTATGATGTTTTGAACCGCATCCTAACAACATTATTACGAATATGAGTACGGATTTTTTCATATTTTTATGTGCTATCAATATTAACAATTATATATGAAACACTTATATAAGTTATCCCTTGCACTTTTACTGCCTTTAGCCATCATCGGCTGCAAAACCCGCAGGCTGGCACAGTCTAATAACACAACAATGCTCACGGCCCCTGCAAACTTTAGGGTAGTTGGCTATATGCTGGGTGGAGATATAGCCAAGGGGAATATCAGTAATTTTGATGTAACCAAACTCACTTATCTTAATGTGTTTTTTAACGGCCCCGGCGCTAATGGTAAATTTAAAGATATACCCCACCTTGATTCCACTATCGCGGCAGCGCATAAAAACAATGTAAAAGTTATGGCCACAATTGGCAATGGTGTTAAGCTTTCGCTGTTAACCGATACCAGCCGTACTAATTTTATCGATAGCCTGGTGAGTTCGGTAGTTGACCTACAATTGGATGGTATTGATGTTGACCTGGAAGGCGACCATATTAATAAGGATTATGAAGGTTTTGTGGGTGATCTTTCCGCCGCCCTGAAAGCCAAAGGTAAACTCATGACCGCCGCCATCGCCACCTGGGAAAGCGCGACGCTTAGCGATAAAGCTTTGAGTTATTTTGATTTTTTGAACATAATGACCTACGATGCCACCGGGCCATGGAACGTAAAAGAGCCGGGGCCGCATTCGCCTTACAGCATGGCCATATCTGACCTTGATTTTTGGACCAACAAACGACATATAGCTAAAGACCGGCTAAACCTTGGGCTGCCATTTTATGGCTATGGATTTACCACAGCCGCAGTTTCAGAGTTTCATTATGCTCAAGTTATCAAACAATACCCTGGCGCAGAACAAACGGATTCTGTAACTGTAACACCAGGCAACGTGCTTTATTACAACGGCATCCCCACCATAAAAAAGAAAACGGCCTATGCCATGCAAAATGCGGGCGGCGTAATGATATGGGAACTGATGGAAGATGCCGATGGCGAAATGTCGTTACTAAACGCTGTTGATAAAACCGTAAAGGGTAAGTAGGTTTATTCTCAACCCCGTTGTTTGTGCCCCCACAATCAACAAAAAAGGGAAGGCATTACACCTCCCCTTCATCTATATTCAATCAATTAAAGTAATCGCGGGTTCAATTCCGAGTCTATCAACTCGCCGATGGGTTTATCCATCAGCCATTTGTGGTGGTCGCTTTTTTGCCAGTTGTTGGCATAAGGGGTAACGCGGGCGCCGTCGGCCATATAAATAATGGTCATAACCTCGCGCATTTTGTTCGAGTTGTTTCCCGGTGCATTGTGTATAGTAAAACCGCGGTGCCAGGTAGCATCACCGGCCTTCATGGTTTGGGCGCGGCTTATCGGGAACTTTTTATCCTTCACATAATCATCAAACGCGCTTTCCGATTCATCCGAAATTTCATGATCGAATATCGCCCCGTTAGTATATGACCCAGATGCAAAAGTCAGCATACCCATGTCCACATCAATATCAACCAACGGCATCCACATGGTTATGGTGTTATGGGTATCAATGGGCCAGTAATATTGGTCCTGGTGCCATGGCGTTGGTCCGCCACCGGCTTCTTTAAACAGCGCCTGGTCGTGGTATAGTCGTACATTTTCAACGCCCATAAGGTCGGCGGCTATTTTAGCCAGGCGTTTAGCCAGTACAAATTTTCGGGCCTCGGCATCTACCTGCCATAAGTTCATTATCTGCAAAAAAGCTTTGCCGTAAGTATCCCGGTCCTGTAATTTGCGTTTCTCGGTATTGTATCTTTCCGCGGCGCCAACTATTGCCGGGCGGTAAGCCGCCATCTCTTCGGGCGACAAAACATCTCTAACCAGCGTATGCCCCAATTCCCGGAACTCAGCTATATTTTCAGCGGGTAATTGCTTAACATCATCCAGCGAAGGCAATTGCTCAAGAGTATTATTCATTTTTAAAAAATTGGTATGATCAAAGTAACCGAAACGCCAAAACAAAAAAAATGTTGAAAATGGAATAATTATGGTTTATTTTATCCGGTACATTTTATAACTTAGTATTTCGTAATAAAATAAACCAATGATAAAAGCCTCGTATGAGATAGTGCAACCGGGTAACCGACAGTCGTTCGTTGCCCGTAAATTTGATAAATGGGCGTTCGACGGCCCCTATCATTTTCACCCGGAATATGAACTCACTTTTATTACAAAAGGCACCGGCAAGCGTTATGTGGGCAGCAATATGGACGATTTTTCGACTGGCGACCTGGTGCTGCTTGGCCCAAACCTGCCCCATTGCTGGAAACTGGATGCCCCCGGCGAACAGTGCGATGCGGGTGCCATAGTGATACAATTTACCGCTAATTTTTTGGGTGATGACTTTTTTGATAAACCCGAGCTGCAGGATATAAAAAAAATGTTCAAAAAAGCGGTTAGCGGAATCAGTTTTGTGGGCAATACGCAGGCACAGGTAAACAAAAAGTTATCGGCGCTGATAAATGAAGGAAGCAATTTTAACATGATGTTAGGTTTGCTGGATATACTGCAGCGCCTCGCAGTCTCAAACGAATACACTTTACTCGATCAGAACCAAAGTATTGCCGAACGCACCGTAGCGGAGCAGGAGCGAATTAACCCGGTGTATGCTTACCTGGTTGATAATTTCCGCCAGCAGGTATCATTGGATACAGCAGCCGGCATTGCCAATATGACCCCAAACGCGTTTTGCAAATATTTCAAAAAAATAACCCGCAAAACCTTTATGGAAACCATCATCGAATATCGCCTCAACTACGCCACCCAGCAATTGGTACAAACCGATAAACCCATATCCGAGATCTCGTTCGACAGCGGCTTTGGCGATGTATCGCATTTTTACAAAACCTTCAAAACCAAAATGCACCTGAGCCCGCTGAATTACAGGAAGAAGTTTATGAGGGAGTTGGATGAGGAGACGGAGATGGCCTGATAATATCGAATAATGAAGTTTTAAACTTCGGCGTAGGGTGTACTTGTTGGAGACAACTCCAACAAGGGCAGAAGCAGCTTTGGCGATGTATCGCATTTTTACAAAACCTTCAAAACCAAAATGCACCTGAGCCCGCTGAATTACAGGAAGAAGTTTATGAGGGAGTTAGATGAGGAAACGGAGATGGCTTGATATTAGTGCGCTGAAAACAACTACCATAAGCTGAAATGATATTTGCCACATAATAATTAAAGTGTATATTGATATATGAGTAATCCACGTCATCAACATTTTATACCAAAATCCTACCTTAAAAATTTCGCCTTATCTGAAAATAATAAATTTTTTGTCGAAGCAAAATTAAAAAATGACTTGGAACCGAAATCAAAATTGATAAGTATAAGAGATATATGTGTAGATAAAAATATTTATACAATACCAATTAATGACATTAAAGATAAGTATGCCATAGAAAAATATTATGCTAATGAAATAGATTGCGTGTACCCGGAAATTTATAAATTACTCATTGATGAAAAGGTTGAAAATATAACGGAAGATCAAAGACGCAAGATTATTTTAACCACAATGAGTTTATTTTTCAGAACACCCAAATTTCTTAAGTTAAACGAAGCTAGGATTGATAAGATATTAGATGACGCCTCGAAAGAAAATATTAGCATAGATGGGATAGTAAAAGTTCGAACAAAAACGTATCAATTGGAATTTCATATCGACCTACTAGAAGAAGTTAAAAATGATTTCCATGTAGTGAACAAAGTTCATTTTTTAAATAAACATATTGGCGACCTACATGATTTTGTTGAATTTAAAATGAATGCTGGCATTAGCGTGATGAAAGTAGTTGGTGAAATCGACCTAATTACCTCGGATAATCCGGTTGAAATGCATAGTACTACTAAGAACAGATTTCATCCATTTGACCCAACTAATATTATTCGATTGCCATTAGATAGCCGACATTATTTAATTATCTACCCTAATACAGAGGAAATCATAAAGGAATACATTTTCCGTAGTGAAAGAGATTCTTACTTCGTATTAACGTCAAATTATAATTCAGAAAAAAATTCAGAAGATTGGATATTAGGAAAACCCGGAAGCATTGGCGCTCATGTTAAAGATCAAAAAAAATATTTTTCGGAAACGCCTGATAATTTAAAGATGATGTCTGTATTTGAAGAAATGACCAAAGATCTAAAAGATTTGGGAGAAAAGATCGATCAATATGGAATAACGCATGAAATTACTTTGAATAAAATCAAAGAGTTAATTCAAAAGCCAATACATCAGCACAACAAAAATCTTAAAGAAAATTACGAAGAACTAAGAAAGAAAGGATATATCGATTAGTTTATATTCTGTCTGCATCATCCAACATCTCAGATGCAGGATAATTCGTAAGCGATACCCCATAATTGCCAAGCAATTCAGCAAAAGTTCGTTTCGGTAATCCAACCATATCTGCGGCCTCGCCCAATGATAATTTTCCGGCTTCGTATAGCTTTGAAGCAACAAAACGAACAAGGTCACTTTGGTTTTCAGCCAGGCTATCGGGAATTTTGAATGTTATTGTGCCCATGTATAAAGATATAAATATCGCTTTAATAATCACAAGTCAACCCCGCTAATTCCACTCTACAAGACTTGCGCTATAAATGATTTGGAAGCACTAATTTTTTAAATAATATGTCAAATAACTACCCGACCTGCATCCATCGCGGAACGTGCCCGGGAATAATGCAAGTTACGAAGGCTGAATGGTGAAAGTGGTGACACTGTTTTGTCAGTAGCTGATAATCAGTTGATTAAAATGGTTTTAATGAACATCGCATAACACACCCCTGCAGCTGCACTGTCTTTCGCGCACCCTCTTAAAAGTAATAGCCCATCATATGACATATTGAAGTGTTGACCAACTTCCCTCCATAGGAGTCCTTCGGACCGTAAGGAATCAAAAAAAATTTGTTGGAGACAAACCAAAATGGGCGTAATTACATGGTTTACACAATTTAGCTCGTTTGTTTTTTTAAACAACTGACAATCAATATATTAATAAAAAAATAGTTTGAAATTGTGTTAAGTTATGTTAACCCTAAAATTTAAGTAATGCACCATAAATGTCTTTTTATGTACTATTCCTCTGTCAAGAGGGGGATTTTTGGCTGTGCTTATTATTTACTCCTTTTCTTCAACTCCTTACTAATCTTATCCAGCGCCTTTTTCTTTTTCCCTTCTTTGGCTTTCTTCTCCTTCGCGGCTTCGGCCTTTAACAGGTAAGTTTCAGTATGCGTACGTGCATAGTATTTACAAAACCATGTCAGCGGACAAATCTCGCATTTAGGGCTACGCGCCACGCAGATATAGCGGCCATGCAATATAAGCCAGTGGTGGGCAATGGCCAGCGTTTCTTTAGGCAAATATTCCACCAGCTGCTTTTCAACCGCAAGCGGCGTGCGGGCGTTGGTGGTAAGGCCAATGCGGTTAGCCACACGGAAAACATGCGTATCAACAGCAATAGCAGGGGCATCATAAACCACCGAGGCGATCACGTTCGCCGTTTTACGACCCACACCCGGCATTTTCTGTAGCTGGTCAATGTCCGATGGTACCTCTCCCTTAAAAACATCCACCAGTATTTTAGCCATACCTACCAGGTGCTTGGCTTTATTGTTGGGGTAACTAACACTGCGTATATAAGTAAAAACCTCATCCGACGTAGCTGCCGCTAATGATTCCGGCGTAGGGAAACGTTCAAAAAGGGCAGGCGTAACCTGATTTATGCGTTTATCGGTACATTGTGCCGATAGTATTACCGCTATCAACAACTGGAACGGGCTGCCGTAATGCAGTTCGGTAACCGCATCGGGCTGGTTCTTTGAAAAATAGTCTACAAAATGGCGGTAGCGTTCTTGCTTTAGCATTTATTTTTTCATGGTTGATGGTTCAAAATATCAACCGATGTAAAACTAAAAAATTGCGCGGCTTTTTATTAACCGTAAATTTATATCTCTATATTTCCTTCAGGAAAGTTTGCAGAGGGTCGTTTAACAAATTATTATATTAATCAAGATCACATGCTCAGGAATTATTTAACGATTGCGTGGCGCAACCTTATTAAGAATAAGGTATTGTCGCTTATTAATATAGGTGGCCTTGCAGTGGGTATGGCCGTGGTAATGCTAATCAGTTTGTGGGTTTTGGATGAAGTATCATTTGATAAGTATCACAGCAATTATCACCATATAGCCCAGGTAATGCAAAATGTGACCAATAATGGCGAAGTGAAAACCTCATTCCATGAACCGTACCCTTTGGCAGCCGAGCTGCGCAAAAACTATGGCAGCGATTTTAAGTCTGTGGCGATGTCGACACTCCCGAGAGATTATATACTGACTTGGGGTGACAAAAAACTGAATGAGCAAGGCTCCTTTATGGAAGCCGGCGGACCGGACCTGTTTACATTAAATATGCTTGAGGGCAGGGGAGATGCTATAAAAGATCCATCAGCTATATTAATATCCGCGTCCACAGCTAAGGCATTTTTCGGCAATGAGGACCCGATGGGAAAAGTAGTAAAGTTAAAATTGACGTGGAACGGTTTAGATAACCTGAAAGTAGCAGGCGTTTATGCAGATCTGCCCGAAAATACCACGCTTGCCGGCATGGCTTTTATTGGTTCATGGGGCCACTATGAGGCAGGCTTGAGCGGAATGAGAGAGCCGTGGGGGCCAGGAATTGTTAACTTGTATGTTCAATTGGCCGATAATGCCGACCTTGACCAAGTTTCTTTAAAGATCAGGGACGAAATGCTCAGGCATTTAAAACCGGTTTCAGCCAAAGCGAAGCCGGCGCTGTTCCTGCAGCCAATGAGTAAATGGCATTTGTACAGCGACTTTAAGAACGGAAAAAATATCGGCGGCAAAATACAATATGTGTGGCTTTTTGGTATTGTAGGTGTGTTTGTACTGCTGCTGGCCTGTATTAACTTTATGAATTTAAGTACAGCCAGGTCAGAGAAACGCGCGCGCGAAGTAGGTATTCGCAAGGCAATTGGTTCATCCCGCAGCCAATTGATATACCAGTTTTACGGTGAATCGCTACTTTGTGTATTGCTGGCATTTTTGGCCTCATTACTGTTGGTAGAATTAAGTCTTTCGGCTTTTAATCAGCTCGCCGGTAAACATATAGTTATTCCGTGGAACAGCCCTGCGTTTTGGCTCGCCATAATTGGCCTAAGTTTCATCACCGCTATTATCACCGGTAGTTATCCGGCACTCTACCTGTCGTCATTTAAACCTGTGAAAGTATTGAAAGGGGCGTTCCGGGTCGGGCGGCTGGCTTCGGCCCCGCGTAAAGTACTGGTGGTACTTCAGTTTACGGTTTCTATTGTGCTGATCATCGGCACCATTGTAGTTATCCGGCAGATACTTTTTGCCAAAGACCGCCCCGTAGGCTACAGCCAGGATGGATTACTTACCATACCCATACTAACCTTGGAAATACATCAACATTTTGATGCGATAAAACAGGCCCTTGAAAGTAACGGCACGATAACTGAAATGGCCGAAGCAGATGCTCCGCCTAACACAGTTGCCGGCACTACCAGCGGCGTCGGATGGCCCGGACAAGACCCTAACCTGGACGCCGGTTTCGGCCAGGAGGATATTTCATACGATTATGGCAAAACCATTGGTTGGGAATTTAGCGCAGGCCGTGATTTCTCACGGTCGTTCCTCTCCGATTCAGCAGCGGTGATCATCAACCAGGCAGCAGCTGATTTTATGACCATGAAAAAACCGACAGAAAACTACATAACCTTTTATGGGGAAAAATTTAGGATCATAGGCGTAACTAACGACATCATTAACCGTTCGCCTTATGAACAGGTGCAACCTATAGTTTATTTTTTAGCGAAATGGCCGGGAGGCTGTTTACTGCTAAAGATCAGCCCGAAAATGAGTGCCGGTAAAGCTATTAGCAACATCGCTTCGGTGTTCAAAACCGAGAATCCGCAACAGCCGTTTGAATACCACTTCGTTGACCAGGAATATGCTAAAGAATTCGATAATGAAGAACGACTGGGCAAGCTGGCTACTGTCTTCGCCGGGCTGGCTATATTTATCAGCTGTCTCGGCCTGTTTGGCATGGCATCATTTATGGCCGAACAGCGCGTTAAAGAAATAGGTATACGCAAGGTGCTTGGCGCTTCGGTATTCGCCCTGTGGCAATTGTTATCAAAGGATTTCGCCATACTAGTGTCTTTGTCTATAATAATAGCCTCGCCTGTGGCTTATTACCTTATGCAAAACTGGCTGCATAATTATCAGTTTCACACCGATGTCGCATGGTGGATATTTGTTGTTACAGCTATTGGCGCTATGCTCATCACATTGTTAACCATAAGTTTCCAGGCTATAAAAGCCGCGATCGCTAACCCGATAAAAAGTTTGAAAACGGAATAACCGGCTATGTGTGAACGAAGTAGTCGCAAGCCTCGAACATCGGCTGGTAGCTTTCTTTTTTAGCATGGGGATTGGTCTTCCGTCGAAAACAAATAAAAAAAAAGCCCGGCGAAAATAATTCGTCGGGCGTAAGTCTTTTCCGTGTTTATGAGTTTTGAATTATCGCAGGCTTTTTGAATGATCCAATATATGATGGATCGTCTGCAATTTTGGTTCTTTCTTTAAAAGATCCAATTCAGCACGGATAGAATGATAAAAGATCAATTCGTCCGCATCCAGATTATCATGCACTTCTGCCTCTTTCATCTGCGTGTGGTTAATGACCGTAGTTGATTGTTTTGTAAAGGTTTCTCCCATAAGCTTGTTTAGTGTTTAAATATAAGACATAAACGCAAGCTCCCTTATAATATTTTATGGGACTACAAAAAAAATTTCATTAAAATTTCATAATTCAATTTTTCAGGCTAAGCTCCTTACTTTGCATCATTTTACGCAGGTTATTCAGCGCGTAGCGCATGCGGCCAAGTGCCGTATTTATGCTTACATCGGTAATATCGGCTATCTCTTTAAAGCTCAGATCACCAAAATGGCGCATGATCAGCACCTCTTTTTGCTCCGATGGCAAAAGCTGTATCAGTGCTTTAAGGTCTTTATGGGTTTGCTCGCGAACCATGCGGTCTTCGGTGCTTTCATCATAATTGCCTAATACTTCAAAAATATCAAAATCATCACCGTTGCTTACCATCGGCGCGCGTTTTTCGCGGCGGAAATGGTCTATCACCAAATTATGTGCTATGCGGGTTACCCATGGTAAAAACTTACCTTCTTCGTTATATTTCCCGGCTTTTAAAGTATTAATAACTTTTATAAACGTATCCTGGAAAATATCCTCGGCCAGGTATTCATCTTTAACCAATAAATAAATGGAAGTGTAAATTTTGGATTGATAGCGGCGTATTAATTCCACCAGTCCTGCCTCGTCGCCCGTGATGTATTGATGGATTAGATCCTGGTCACTCTTCAATTGAAAATCCATAGAAAACTGTTACTTTAAACTAATTAAGTGTAATAAATTATTAAAAGTAGAGTTTAATCTATAGCGTTTCTCCTTCGTTGTTATGGATTTGTTACATCAAATTAAACAAAAATTCGTCAAAAAAACAAATTAATCTCTAAAATACACGTTTTAACATTATTTAACATTTGACTGTTTTAAGCCGTTTAGGTTTAATTGGTTAGCTAAATATTGCCCTTTAGTGCAGCAAAAATCGGGGGCATCCTGAACCTGTCGAAGGACAAGCGCAGGCCTTTGCCCGTATGCTTCGACAAGCGCAGCACGACCAATCGCACGCTATTACAGCAGCATCACTCAACCAATTGTGTAACAATCATCAACCCAAAATCATATTACAATTTATTAGTTGTACACATTTGGAAACGGCTAATAATTTTAGGATTTTTGCATTTTGGAAGAAAGTTCAATGTCGGAACACATTTTGCATCGAATTTTCAACCATTACCTACGAATGGGAATTTGAATGATCAAAGAAGCAGAAAAAGATCCGCAAAAGCATATTATTATAAAGGGCAGCCGGGTACACAATCTTAAAAACATTGATGTAGCCATACCTAAAAACAAACTGGTGGTAATAACTGGTATGTCGGGCTCGGGCAAATCGTCGCTGGCGTTTGATACGCTTTATGCCGAGGGCCAGCGCCGTTATGTAGAAAGCCTTTCATCCTACGCGCGCCAGTTTTTGGGGCGTATGAACAAACCCGATGTAGACTATATAAAAGGTATAGCTCCCGCCATCGCCATCGAGCAAAAAGTAATTACCTCGAACCCACGTTCAACCGTGGGCACATCTACCGAGATATACGATTACCTGAAGTTACTGTTCTCGCGTATTGGCAAAACCATCTCTCCCGTATCAGGCGAAATAGTAAAAAAAGATTCGGTTACCGATGTGGTGAATTTTGTGATGTCGCTGCCGAACGACACGCAGGTTACCATCCTTTGCCCCCTTTACCCGCACAACAACCGCAGTTTAAAAGAGGAACTGGCTGTATTAATGCAAAAGGGTTTTGTAAGGGTTGAATATCAGCAAAAGCTATCACGCATCGAATCCTTATTAGAGGATATGAGCATTGTTGACGACGGCGCTTGGCTGGTTGAAGAGGTGAAGGGAGAGAAGGCAAAAAATGAAGGAGAAACATCAACCCAACAGGCTGTAAGGATAGTTATAGATCGTATCACCAAAAACGAAGAAGATGAAACTTTCAGTCGTTTAGGCGATAGTATCCAAACCGCATTTTTTGAAGGCAAGGGCGATTGTTATGTGCGTTACCAGGAACCTGATGCAGAAAAAGAATGCGAACGTTTCTTTTGCGACAGGTTTGAACTGGACGGCATAAAATTCGAAGAGCCAACAGCCAATTTCTTCAGCTTTAATAATCCCTACGGCGCTTGTAAGCGCTGTGAAGGCTATGGCAAAGTGATCGGCATTGATGAGGACCTGGTTATCCCCGATAAAAGCAAAAGCATATACGAGGGCGCTATAGCACCCTGGCGCGGCGAGAAGATGCGCGAATGGAACGATCAACTTATTCAGCATGCTTTGAAGTTTGATTTCCCTATTCATCGCCAATACAACCAGCTTACCGAAAAACAACAGCAATTATTGTGGACAGGCAATAAATTTTTCCGCGGACTGGATGCATTTTTCAAGGAACTGGAAGAACAAACCTATAAAATACAATACCGTGTTTTGCTCTCGCGATACCGTGGCAAAACCACCTGCCCCGAATGTAAGGGCAGTCGGTTAAGGCAGGATGCTTCCTATGTGAAGATCGACGGAAAATCCATAACCGATGTAGTTTTGATGGCTTTGGACAAGGCCCTCGACTTTTTCCAAAACCTGGAACTGAACGAAACGGATGCCAAAGTAGGCAAGCGCCTGCTGATGGAAATAACCAACCGCCTGAGCTTTTTGAATGATGTAGGCTTAAGCTATTTAACACTTAACCGTTTATCAAACACATTATCAGGCGGTGAATCGCAGCGTATTAACCTGGCCACCTCGTTGGGTAGCAGTTTAGTGGGTTCAATTTATGTATTAGATGAACCCAGCATTGGCCTGCACCCGCGCGATACACAACGGTTGATACACGTATTAAAATCCCTGCGCGATGTGGGCAACACCGTTTTGGTGGTTGAGCACGAAGAAGAAATAATGAAAGCCGCTGATCATATCATCGATATTGGCCCTGCAGCTGGTACCCACGGGGGCGAACTGATATTCTCGGGCACCTATGATGAAATTATAAAGGATGATAACAGCCTTACCGGCCGTTATTTAAGCGGCAAGGAAGAAATAGCCATCCCCGCCCAGCGCCGCAAATGGAACGATTATATTGAGATAAAAGGCGGCCGCGAGAATAACCTGAAGCATGTAAATGCCAAATTCCCGTTGGGAGTGCTTACCGTGGTTACGGGGGTATCAGGTTCGGGCAAAACAAGTTTGGTTAAACGCATACTGGCGCCCGCGTTGCAAAAAACGCTGGGTAATTATACAGGCGAACAAACAGGCTCGTATGATGCCATTGAAGGCGATTATCAAAAGATTGAACAGGTTGAAATGGTGGATCAAAACCCCATAGGCCGTTCGTCGCGCTCAAACCCGGTTACTTATGTTAAGGCCTGGGACGAGATACGTAACCTGTACGCAGCACAACCGCGCTCGAAAGCAGCCGGGTTAAAGCCATCGGCGTTTTCATTTAACGTGGAGGGTGGCCGCTGCGATGTTTGCCAGGGCGAAGGCGAAGTGAAGATTGAAATGCAGTTTATGGCCGATATTTTCCTCACGTGCGAAACCTGCGGCGGAAAGCGCTTTAAACAGCATATACTGGATGTTACCTACCAGGAAAAAAACGTAGCCGATGTGCTCGACATGACCATCGACGAAGCCCTTGAATTCTTCAGGAAAGAACCCAAGATCATCGCCAAAATAAAGCCTTTGGTTGATGTTGGGCTGGGCTATGTGCATTTAGGGCAATCGTCAAACACCTTGTCGGGCGGCGAGGCACAGCGTATTAAGTTGGCATCATTCCTGGAGAAAGGGAACAACACCAGTAAAACCCTTTTCATATTTGATGAGCCTACAACCGGCCTGCATTTTGATGATATTAAAAAGCTGCTGAAATCATTCGACGCGCTGCTGGATCATGGCAACACCATTATTGTTATTGAGCATAACATGGATGTAATTAAATGCGCTGACTGGGTGATCGACATCGGCCCCGAAGGCGGCGACAAAGGCGGACAGGTAGTTTTTGAAGGCTTGCCCGAAGATCTGATAAAAGCTAAGGATTCCTATACAGGTAAATTCCTGAAGGCGAGATTTAATTCTTAAATAGTGGCATCCTTTAAAATAAAACAAAAAGAGCAACTGCTATTAAACAGTTGCTCTTTCTTTTCCGACTAATCTCTAGTCTCTAATTAACTAATCTCTATTTCAGCGTAACGCTTGTTTTGCCCATAGTATAGCCATCAGCATAAAGCATAACGGTATAAGTACCTTTTGTGAATGCTGAAGGGTTCATCCAGTCAACAACATAAGCGCTGCCGTCATCCTTAAAATCGATTGATGTTTTATAGGTGTATTGTAGTGATTGTGCATCAGCAGTAAATGTACCTGCATCGCCACCAGTTATAAGGTTTCCGGTTGGGTCAAGCACACGCAAATAAATATCGTGCATGCCCTTTTGTGCCACGGCATTAGCTGCCACGGTAAAGCTTACCTTCAATTTTTTGGCAGGTGATGATCTGCTAACTTCAACCTCTTTACCGCTGCCTTTAATTTTATACGCTGCTACCCCTACCTGTGCCACTTTGAGCGCCGATGCGATCTGTACCTTGTTACTCAGGTCCTGATTTTGTTTGGTTAGCGTATCTGCTTTGGTTTTTACTGTTGCAAGGTTGGTTTTTAAAGTATCACGTTCGGTAGTTAATGAAGCATTTACTTTTTGCAATGAATCAATCGAAGAAGTGTATTTAGCTACAAAGTAACGCAGTTGTTTTACGTTTTCCTGTGCTGTTGCTAATTCCTGTTTGGTTAGCGTGCCTTTGGCTAGCTTGGTACGTAAAACATGTATCATTGATTGCAATGAGTCGTTTTTGGCTTGCATGGCCGTGGTCATTTTAGTTTTGCTTGAGTTAACCTGTTCAACTTGCGCCTCAAGGCTATCCAATTCAGTGGTTAATCTCGATTTTTCATCACTCTGACTTACAATTATTACGTCTGATTTATTCTTCTGCAAATACAGGTATACATCAGTTCCCAGCAAGGCCACCACCACAACGATAAGGAAGTAAATTACATTTGAATTTTTTTTAGGTGTCTGTCCCGATTGATTTTCCATGGTAATTGTTTTTAGTTTTGTTTATGTTTCCTGATATGGAATTGATTGTTTTTTAATTATTTATATTTCAATAAGCAAGTAAACCCAAATTTTGTTTTGTTGTACGCCCCGGTATTTGAAATGCGCAAGCATATATTAACACTTGTGATAATTATTTAAATACGGGTAGAAGAACCAAAAATGAAACAATAATATTTCGCATAGGTTAAATTTCTTTAGGTAATAGTTCCTAAAGTAATTACAATATGATAAAAACACAAAAATACCGCATTTATTATACCGCATAATAAAATAGCAGTTGGCAGAGTTTTATATCTTTGCGGCTTTAATAACACCTGCGTTAATGCGTTTATACAAAATTATTATACTGTTTACCCTTATATTATTGGTTGTTCAAAAAGCAGTAGCCCAAAAGGATACGCTAATTAAACATACCGATAGCACGCAGTTAATTAAGGATACCTTATTAAGATATAGAATCTCTCCTAAGCGCGAGTTCCGCGGTGTTTGGATAGCGACGGTAGAGAATATCGACTGGCCCGCAAAAGGCCAAACAGCCTTTGAACAGCAACAACAGCTTGTTGATATATTGGATGCACATCAGCGCACAGGTATAAACGCAGTTTTTTTCCAGGTTAGGCCCGCCGCCGATGCCTTTTACGCCAAAGGCACCGAGCCATGGTCAAAATGGCTTAACGGCCAACAAGGTGCAGCGCCAACTCCTATGTACGACCCACTACAGTTTGCTATAACTGAAGCGCATAAACGCGGTATCGAACTGCATGCCTGGTTCAACCCTTACCGCGCTACTAACGACAATAAATATTACGCGCTAAGCCCAAACCATATCACCAATTTAAGGCCCGAATGGTTTTTTATTTATGGCGGACAAAAGCTATTCAACCCCGGTTTGCCCGAGGTGCGCGAATACATTATCCACGTTATTTTAAATGTATTGGATAATTACGATGTAGACGGCATACACATGGATGATTACTTTTACCCATACTTAATCGATGGCCAAAAAATAAATGATACCGCCGCCTTCCGGTTATACGGCGCTAATTTTAGCGATATAAAAGAATGGCGTCGCCACAATGTTGATACGCTGATACAGGCCCTGGGCGATAGCATACACGCACATAAGCCCCGCGTTAAATTTGGTGTAAGCCCTTTTGGTATCTGGGCCAATAAACATCAAAATCCTGATGGTTCCGATACCCATGGCGGCTCATCTTATTATGAAAACTATGCCGATGCCCGCAAATGGATGAAAGAAGGATGGGTGGATTATGTAGTGCCGCAACTATACTGGGCACTTAACAGCCGTTTAGCAAACTTTGATACTTTGATAAACTGGTGGAGCAACAATACCTTTAACCGGCATTTATACATAGGGCAGGCCCCGTATCGTGCACATGAGCATTCCAAGGCATCGGCCGCATATAAAATACCCAACGAAATACCCAACGAAATACGCCACCTACGCAACAACCCGCGTATTGAAGGCAGTGTATTTTTTAGCTCGAATTCACTTACCAATAATTTTTTAGGCATCGCCGATTCATTGCATACCAACTTTTATAAGTACTCAGCGTTGCCACCGCCTATGCTATGGCTCGATTCTGTCCCGCCAAATGTACCGCAGCACCTGGTAGCAAAGCCAACGGGGCAAGGTGTAACGCTAAACTGGCAAACACCTTTGCCTGCGTCAGACAATGAACCTGCTTACGGATATGTTATCTATCGTTTTGGCGATACTGATAAGATAGACCTTACTAACCCGCAAAACATATTGCATATTATTTACAATAATGCCACAACCTACCAGGATAACACGGTACAAAGAGGCAAAACTTATCTGTATGTAATAACTGCCCTCGACAGACTTAAAAATGAAAGCGACCGCTCGCCCACGATAGCGGTTAAAGTACAGTAATAATTAGTGCCTTTTTTGCAGGATTTTCAATGTTCATATTTTACTGTGTGTCAGGTTTTTGTAACAACCCAAACAGAACCTAAACACACCTGAACGGTACCTAAACAGCACCTAAACACCCCATAAACAGAACCCAAACGCACCCAAACAAACCGAAACAAAACTGAACAGACCCAAACACCCCTAAACAGTTAAGTCGCTATTCTTCAACTGGTTAATATTTTGTAGTGTTCACGCGAATTGAACAAAAATGAACAACACCTTTATCTCATAAGCGCGCAAAGGCACATCCGAAAGAGGGGGCGAGCCGCGAGCCTGGCCTGTCCGAAGGACTCCTACGGAGCGCGCGGAAGAATCCCCTCCGCTTTATTTCTTTTTCGAGAACTGAAAAAATGACACCTCTCTTTGAAATTTTTTCAGCTTAAAACTGAAAATTTTTCAGCGCGAGTGCATTGGCATACCACTTGTATTGCCATTCGATAGTTTAATTAATTATTGTTCGTTTATTTTTTAATTTATTTAAAGGAGAAAAGGCCATGACCTTAGTTAAATTTAATCCAAACAGCAACAACGCATTATTGCCAGGCTTTAATGATGTTTTCGAATCCATCTTCAACGACACTTTTTTCAACGACCGCTTGGTGACCCGCGTACCCGCCGTCAACATCAGCGAAAGCGAAAATAGCTACCATGTGGAACTCGCTGCGCCCGGTCTGAAAAAAGAAGATTTTAAACTGAACCTTGAACGCAACCAGCTGACCATTTCAGTGGAGCAATCATCCGATCACCAGGGCAACCACAAAAACTACAGTAAGCGCGAATACAGCTACAGCTCTTTTGTGCGTTCCTTTACCCTGCCCGAAAGCGCTGACGACAGCCAGATTGATGCTTCCTATACAGATGGTATCCTCCGCATCGATATCGCCAAACGCGAAGAAGCCAAAATGGTGCGCCGTCAGATCGAGATTAAATAAGTGCTTTATCGTTTTGAACCAAAAGGCTCCTGCTTGCAGGGGCTTTTTGAATTTTAGATGCTATGGAAACACAGTTTTATATCTTATTGAGCCTGAAAACAACCCAGGGGTTCGTGGATTACGGGCAATATTTCTTTGGCAATGACCGTGGAGCGGCTTATCGCCTGTTCAGCCAATTGAAGGGACAGGAATACATAAGAGACACCTGTCTATTGCATATCGACCTGATGGAGACGGTTGCCGATTTGCCCGTGAAGATCAAAACGATTTGCTGTACACTGGATGAACTAGGCTGCAACAGTAAGCTGATTGCCCGCGAGATCTTCCGCTTAAAAAACCTGGAGGAAATGGACTGATGAGAGGGGGCGCGCAAGAAGGTGCGTCTGCAGGGGTGTGTAAATGAATAGAAAAGACACGCCCCTGCAGCCATTTCATAAGGGGAATTTCAGCATTTCAACCCTGGCACCACCTTATCTAAATAAATAGCTATCTCCATATCACCCATGCCATAAATTTGCTCGGTTTGCCAAAAGGCCTGATAGATAGCCGGCTTGGTTTTAGCGCCGCTATTATAAATATCCAGCAGTTTTTGTTCGATGTAGTTTAAGCCGTTGGCGTTTGTTTCCAGCCTTTTAACGTGTGCCTGCAAGGCATTTTTAAGGCAATGTAAATTGCCCCAATAAGTATTTTCTGCAAGATATTTTTTCAGCTCGTTTACATTTTTACCGGTATATATTTTCCATACTTCAGCAGCCACAAAAAAATCAGGCTCGCCCAGTTGTACACGTACATTATCGTACAGGTATTCCAGTTGTTCTTCGTTAAGTTCGCCCATACCCCTGAAGTCATCTATGCCTGGAAAACTGTCCGGGCATATTAAATAAATAGACGGCGTGGATAAATTAGTCCGTTTACTCAGCATCATAATAACACCCAGCATATTTATTTGGCAATGCAGGTCGAACTCGAACCACAGGTTAAATTCCTGGTATGGGTCGCTTAATTTGCTTAGTTCCTGTATAACTTTTTCATCGTACCCCTCGGGTGTTTCATTAGCTCCTTTACTTATCCATTCCGAACGCTTTTTCCAAAAACTGCCCGAAGCGATATTTTCTTCTACCGGCCCTTCAGATAATACTTCGCGCCAAACCATTATATCACCTTCAAGCCCGGTTTGCTCAAAGCCCTGAAGAGTTGAATCGCCGTTGAGAATGTGAAGTATGTTTTCCATGCTGATGGGTTTATCTTACAACGAAGTAACGTATATTTTTGATTTGGTGTAGCGGGAATATTACTTTCATCCATATCCGCATTCGCTCGGCTCCAGCAGAGTGACTGCGGAATTAAGTATCATCTATTCACCCAACAACGCCCGCAAACTATCCAATGTATCCGCTTCCTCTTTAGGTTTATCATGCCGCCACCGCAATATCCTCGGGAAACGCAGCGCGATACCCGATTTATGCCTTGTAGATTTATTTATCCCTTCAAACCCTATCTCAAAGACCAATTCGGGCTTTACGGTACGCACAGGACCAAATTTTTCGAGCGTATTGCGTTTAATAAAGTAGTCCACCTTATTTATTTCGGCATCTGTAAGCCCCGAATAGGCTTTAGCAAACGGTACCAGTTTATCGCCATCCCAAACCGCGAAGGTATAATCGGTGTACAGATCCGCCCGGCGACCATGACCCTTTTGCGCGTAGATCATCACCGCGTCAACCGATAACGGGTCTATTTTCCATTTCCACCAGTCTCCACGCTTACGGCCAACTTGGTAAGCGGCACTTTTGCGCTTCAGCATAACACCTTCGGCTACCATGGCACGCGATTGTTCGCGTATCCTGGCTAATTCATCCCAACTACTAAAATTTATCAATGCCGATAGGCGAAATATTTCAGGGTAATCAGTCGCCGCCTGCAACCCTTCCAATATCTCCCGCCGTTCTGTTTGTGTTTTACTGCGGATATCCCCGCCCTTAAATTCCAGGCAATCATAAGCGATCACGGCAACCGGGCTTTCTTCCAGTATCTTTTTGCTGAGATTTTTCCGGCCTATACGTGTTTGCAGCACATTAAAAGGCATAGGCAAACCATTTTGAAAACTCAATATCTCACCATCTATCACTGTACCGTCAGGCAAAGCATTTAAAAATGGGTGCAGTTCGGGAAATTTCTCGGTTGCCAGGTCTTCGCCTCGGCTCCAGATAAATATTTTACCGTCGCGCTTTATCATTTGTGCGCGTATGCCGTCCCATTTCCATTCGGCCTGCCATTGGTCTGCATCGCCCAATAGGCCCTGCATTTCATCAGCAGATTTATTTTTGTCGGATGTTTCCTGTACAGGGTATGCCAAAAAGAAAGGGTAAGGCCGCGATATATCATCCGATGCCCCGCTCTCCTGCACCAGTTGATCATAAGTATAAGTTTCCGGCATCCAGTTACCCATAATGCGGTGGGTTAAGGTGGCGGCATCGAGCTTGGTAATATCAGCCAACGCCTTTATCACCAAATTCTGCGACACACCAACCCTAAAACTGCCTGTAAGCAGCTTATTAAATACAAACCGCTCCTGGCTATCCAGCGTCGCCCACGAATCCATGAGCCATAGCTTGCGTTCTTCTTCGGTTTTATTGCCAAGACCATTCAGTTCGGCAACCCATTGGGTTAGGTTCTTCTCGTTGGTGCTTTCCGTCTGCGGCATCAGTAAGGCCATGGTTTCAGCCAAATCGCCAACCACCTGGTAGCTCTCGCCAAACAACCACGGCGGTATATTCGAAGCCTCAATGGCCCAGGTACGTATTTGGGTGGAGTTAATGTATCGTTTCGGCTTGCGCCCGGTAAACAGCGCCAGCATGTGCATTTTATCCGTATCGGGTACGCTGGTAAAATAATCCTTCAAAACCTTAACCTTTTCATTGGTTTTGTTGGTTTCATCAAGCGAGAGGAAAAGTTGGGCAAATGCTTTCATGATATACCAGCCCCCTCTAAATCTCCCCCGGTAGGGGAGACTTTTTTATTTGCATACGGGTCTTCAAACTCCTCCCCTCCCGGGGGAGGCTGGGTGGGGGCTGTTTCTTCTTCCTCCCCACCATACAACGTATGCACCTCTTTGGCATTAAACCCTATCTCGTTCAAATAGCGTGTAAAAGTAGCGGTATAACCATGCGTTAAATAAACACATTCACAACCCGTGGCGTCAATAGCGCTGATAAGGCCGTCCCAGTCAGCATGGTCGGACAGCACAAACCCCCTGTCAGCAGCGCGCCTGCGCTTGGCCCCGCGCAGCGCCATCCAGCCCGAACAATAACCAAAACTATACGGCCCGAACTTCCGCATCCACGGCGTACCTACCGATGACGGCGGTGCCAGGATAATTCCTTTGCTTACTTCTTCCTTATTACTTTCGGGGGTTATCCTTTCAGTGGGATTTAGCAATACGCCATTGCGCCGCAACGCTTCGTTGGTGTTTTCAATCACTCCATGCGTATATACTTTACCGATAGACAGATCGAGGTTTTGCAAAATGCGTTGCGCCTTGCCCAGTGAATAACCCACAATAACGGTAGCTTGCCCATTATGCAAATTGCTGCGCCACCAGTTGTTCACGTCCTCAAATATCTGTACCTGCGGTTTCCACTGGTACACGGGCATCCCAAAAGTACATTCAAATATAAAATGATGGCAACGCACCGGCTCGAATGGGGTTGAGATACCATCATCCTCCGTTTTATAATCGCCCGATACCACCCAAACCTCACCCTGGTATTCCACCCGTATTTGCGCCGAACCAATAACATGTCCTGCGGGGAACAGTGAAATTTGTACGCCGTTCTTCATCACTTTTTCGCCATACTCAACGGTTTGCAATTGTATCTCGCCCAAACGGTATAGTAGAACTTCGCGCGATAGCTTGTGGGCCAAATAATGTTTGTGCCCCCAATAAGCATGGTCGGCATGGGCATGGGTGATCACCGCATCATCAACCGGTTTCCATGGGTCGATATAAAATTTACCCTGCGCGCAGTAAATGCCCCGGTCAGTAAATTCAAGCAGCGGTTTTTTAGCCATGATTGATAAACGGGGAAAAAGGGAATTAGTTTGCCCCCTCCGCCCCCTAAAAGAGTTGCTTTTTCATGTAAATTTCAGAAGAATATCCAATATTTGGTGTGTTAATACGCTTCTCCCCCTGCTTTAGCGTTATTCAGTTAACACTTCACCAAACTAAACAAATGAAAACAAACACAAAATTGTTTACCGTCAGCTTTATTTTATTCGCTTTATTTATTTGCAGCAATGCTAAGGCACAGTCTATTGCCGAAGGTAAATTCCGGTTCGGCATAGGGGTTGACGGGCTTTTGCCTGTCGGCAATTTTCATAACGCTGTGAATTTTGGTTTAGGCATTACCCCAAGGCTGCAATATGGCATCGCGAATAATGTAGGGCTCACCTTCACATCGGGGTTTTATCACTTCTTTACTAAGCCCCTTTATATTCCCGCCGGTTTTTTAGGTGCGGGTGAAAGGATCGAAAATCACCTGGACATTGTTCCGGTAAAAGTCGGTATCAAGGCCTTCGTGTCGCCAAGTATTTATTTAGGCGCGGAAGTAGGTGCTGGGTTCGAAGTTGAAGATGGCGGCGGCCCCACTAAACTGATCGCTTCGCCAAGTGTTGGCTACGCTTCTAAAAGATGGGACGTAAGTATTCGCTATGAAGATTTTATAGGCCAAAGTAATAACTACGGCGTTTTAGGATTGCGTATTGCCTATGGCTTTGGACTATAATATCCTATTAAAAACAAAAAATCCCGGCCATAAGCCGGGATTTCCATAATATCCTACAAAAACCTTATTTCAATTCCTGCGGTGTAGCAACCCTTGTCATTTTACTGTTCAAGTTTATATAGTCGGTCATTATCTGTCCGGCTTCTATTTTCAAAAAGTCAAGGTCTTCGTTTTTAGGTTTTGTTTGCCCTTTTTTAAGTGGCTGTAAACCTAAGGCTACACGGCGCAAATTCTCGCGGTCGAATGACTTTTGCTCATCCGCATCACGCTGTTTTTTAAGCTGCGCTTCATTAAGCGTTATCGTCCGTTCTCCATCATGCTGTTTAAAATCGGCAACATCCTGTAACAAATACTGGTAGCTTTTGCTTGTAGCCATGCGCTGGTCGTGCAGTTTTTTAAGCTGTGGTATCACCATGCTCAGGTCGCTGAATTTGGTGTAGTCGCTTTTTGCTATCACATCAAACGGCATAGCCGATGGCTCAGTGTCTTCTCCATATTTATCCAACGGAATAACTGATGGGAAGGTAATATCAGGTGTAACACCATGGCGCTGTGTTGAATTACCGGTAATACGGTAGAATTTGGCTATGGTTAAGTTAAGCTGGCCAAATGTGCTTTGGTTACCGGCAACTTTAGTGCCTTTGCCGGTTACTTTGGCAACCATGTCAGCCAAAGTAGGGCTTATTACCTTGTCCAACTCAATTTCCGTTTGCACCGAGCCTTTGCCATAGGTTTGTGAACCTAATACTACAGCGCGACCATAATCCTGTAAAGCACCCGAGAATATCTCAGAAGCCGAAGCGCTAAAGCGGTCAACCAAAACGGCTAACGGCCCGCCGTATGAAATGGAAGGGTCTTCATCTGCATCAACCTCAACCTGGCCGCGGGTACCTTTTACCTGCACTGCCGGTCCTTGTTTTATGAATAAGCCGGTTAATGATATAGCTTCGGATAATGAACCGCCGCCATCTTCGCGCAGGTCAAGCACAATGCCATCAACATGCTCATTTTTCAGGCTATCGAGTATCAGTTTCACATCATGGGTGGTACTGTGGTAGTTAGGGTCGCTTGGCTGCAGGGCATTGTCTACATAAAACGCCGGTATATCAATTACGCCTATTTTCACCACTTTGCCATTACTGTTGTAAGTGCGTATTTCTTTTTTAGCCAGCTCATCTTTAAGCACGATCTTTTCGCGCACCATTTCAACCACCTTTAACTTGCTGCCTGCAGCTGCGCCGCCGGGCAATATCTCTAATTTCACCACAGTACCTTTTGAACCGCGTATAAGGGCTATGGCGTTATCTATCCTCCAGCCTACTACGTTCTGAAACTCCCCTTCTTTGCCTTGTGCAACGCCTACAATACGGTCGTCAGGGCTTAGCTGGTGGCTCTTATCAGCCGGGCCGCCGGGTACTATGGTTTTAATTGTAACATAATCGTTTTCGGTAGCCAGCGTAGCGCCGATACCTTCCAGTGAGCGCGACATTTCCATATTGAACTGTGCCGCGTTAAAAGGGTTAAAATAATTGGTATGCGGGTCAACAGCTTCGGTAAACGAATCCATAAAAGTTTGGAAAACTTCCTGGTTCGATATTTTATTCGATTGCGAAAGCAGGTCCTGGTAACGTTTTTTAAGCGTAGCCTTATTTTTGGTCATGTCCGCATTAGCTACCTTTAGGTTAAGCAGGTCATATTTCACACGCTTTATCCAAAGGCTGTCCATATCGGCCTGTGTGGCAACCCATGGCAGGTCTTCGCGGTCGTAAATGAAAGTCTCGTTTTTAGTAAAATCAAAATTATCATCAACATGCGCAATGGAAAATTTAATACGATCTAAATATCTTTTCTGGAAAACATTAAAAATGTAGAATGCATCGTTCAGGTTTCCACTCTTCAGGTCATCATCCAGTACAGTTTTGTACTTATCAAAGTCTGCAACGTCCGATGCCAGGAGGTAATTATGGTTCTCGTCTATCTTTTTAAGATAACGTTTATAAATGATCGCCGATAATGAGTCATTCAAATCAACCTTCTTGTAATTATATTTCGATATCAGTTCTGCAACTTCCTTACAGGCAATATTCTGGCGTGTATCAGGCTGCAGATCATTTGAGCCGTCAACTTTTATGGGTTTCGAAGGTGCGGCGTGGCAGGCCAGGGCAGCACCAAGCACTAAAACTAAATATACTTTCTTAAACATATCCTTTACTGTCTTTAAATCCGGGTTTTTATACAACATCAATACTTGTGCCTGTTATGTGTTTGCTAATGTAAATAAAAAGAGACAGTTGGAAAGCTGTCTCTTATTTAGAAATAACAATATTACAATATATGTTTGAATTTTCTAATAGTATAGACGGGCATTTTACCGTTATGTTACAATCAAACGCAAATTAATCGGTTTTCTTATCAGTGGCCTTTTTATCGGTTACCATAGCGTCAGATGCATACTTTAGCTCCATTTTGGGCGATGAAGCGCTTTTATTTATTTTTATGTAGATATTTTCCTTTTCGATATCGGCGACATCTGACGTCCAGCCCCTTGTGGTAGCTATCTGGCGTGCTTCGTCAAGATCTTGTTGCGATTGTTGTAAGTCGCCTAAATTGGCTTTGACCATAGCCAGGTCCATTAAATTTGCTATGGTATGTTTATCATCATTTTGCTCGCGCGATATTTTGTTGCTTTGCAGCAAGTACCACTTGGCTTCAGAAAAGCGGTTCTGCTTCATGAATAATTCGGCAAGCTGGCTAAAATTATAGCTGGCAATATCATATATCCTGAAACGCATATTATGTTGGGCCGTTTTCATTATAGCCACCTCGGCGGCATCAAGTTCATAATCACTTATGTCGGGGATATGATATTTGGCAATTTTTACCGTGCGGAGCTTTGCGATAGGTAAACGTTTAATTGAATTGTTTTTAACCTGTACTATTGCCGGGTAGCGCACAGCTTTTTTAAGCCCTATTCTATAATACCATTGCGCCGAAGCCGAGAAGCTTAGCGTAGTTAACAGTACAATAATCAGCGTGAATTTCATTAAAGTTTTTTACCTTGGGCTTAATTAAATTAATTAGGGCGCAAATATACTAATTAATCCACCAATATAAACAAATTATATTATCACGCAAAAACTTCGGTTTGTTTATCATGCAGCGCCCATACCATGTAGGGGTGGGTATCGGCATGGTATATATCGCCATTTGCGGAAATGCCTATTATACCAGCAAAGCCGTCGTAGGGTTTCATTTCGTTCAATGTTTTTTCGGTAGCTGCCGAAAGCGACATGCCGTCGGTTACGCGGGTAACGATCTTTGGGGCCACGGCCCCGCTCACAATATCCTCGCCCACGCCGGTGCATGATACGCCGGCTAAGGCATTGCAATAATTCCCTGCGGCAGTAGCCGAATCGCTTACCCGCCCCGGTATCTCAAAGCCCTTGCCGCCGGTTGATGTCGCAGCAGCCAGGTCGCCATGCAGATCCAGTGCCACACAGCCAACCGTACCCAAACGGATGGAATCACTCAGTCTTTTCTCATACTCCCAACGGCGCTGCGGTATCTCGGGGTTATAATAGGCAAATCCGTTCTCACGGGCAAAGGTTAGTGCGCCTTTTCCGCTAAGTACTTTATCTTCCAGGTGCAGTAATTTTTCGGCTATGCAGATAGGGTTTTTCACATCCTCAATATTTATTACGCCCGAGAAACGCTGGGTTTTGCCGTCCATTAACGAGGCGCTCATGCGTATTTTGCCATCGCTTTGTATCTGCGAACCGGTGCCTGCGTTAAACAGGTCGCAATTCTCCAACAGGCAAACGGTATACACAACCGTTTCGAGCGCGGTATGATGTGTGAGGTACTTGTAACCCAGCTCCACTATTTCCTGCAATGCCTCTTGCTTGGCTATCTTAACCTCGTGATTGGTGCTTGATTCGCTGAAAAAGCCGCCGTGAATGATCAGTTTCATATTAGCCCCCTCTAAATGGCGAAGCCCTCATGAGCTCCCTTTAAATTAACAATCTGCGAATAATCTCTCCCGGTAGGGGAGACTTTTTAAAATTTCTCAATATAAAACTACGTTTTTTAAAGCCCTCCCTACCGGGGAGGGTTTGGGTGGGGCTTATTTGTCCCCAACTTTTATAAATACCCCATCCTCAATCTTTACAACCTTTTTAATATTCAATTTGTGTTGCGAAAGATCATATTTATCAAATATCGACATCACATGCACCTTTAAATTTTCTATCGATACCGGCGCGCCCATTTCTACATCGTAAATATTGGTGCTTACCATATGGCGGCCATCAACCAAAATAATAAGGCCCGAGCCAATGGCTTCCATCATGGTGCCTTCGGTTATCAGCAGCCCGGCATCCTCGCCTAAGCCTATGCCCAAAATACCGGGGTTACTGGCCACAGCATATAATAACCTGCCAATGCGCCCACGCTGTACAAAATGGGTGTCGACAAAAACGGAATCGATAAAGCCAAGACCGGCGGTTATCTGCACATGGCCTTTTATCAGCGCTTCGTTGCTTGAACCACGATAGATCATGTGCGCCGATGCTGCTGCCGCGCCCGCCGATGTGCCCGCGATAACAAAATTTTCGTTCTTATAGCGTTGTTTAAGTATCTGCAAAAACTCCGTCCCGCCAAAAATTGCGCTCAGGCGCAGCTGATCGCCGCCGCTAAACATTACAACGTCGGCCTCGCGGATGCGTTTTAAATAGTCCTTATTAGCTGTGTCCTCGCGGTTTCTAATGTCGAGGATGTTCACATGGGTAACGTTAAGGTGGTTAAAAGCGGCGATGTATTCCTTGCTTACCAGTTCCGGTATTTGGGATGCCGTTGTAATAACCTCGATCTTCGAACCCTCATGATGTGCCGATTCGGTAATGATGCGCTTTAAGATCCCCTGCTCAAAAAACTTGATATAATTGGGTTGTAAAATATTTTCCTGGGCGCTTATGTTGCTGCCCATATCTACAGCGCCTCCAATTATGATCAGTTTTCCTTTTGGGGTCATATTATTTGTTTATTGATTGAATGAGCGAATTAGTGATTGAGTGAATAATTAAAACTCACTAATTCGCTCAATCACTAATTCACTCAATGCTTCTTTATACAAATTAAAAGAAAAAGTGGCATAAAGGCACCCCCATATTAAATATATATTAAATTTTCTCCATCAAAAAAATAAATAGCTTGTTACAGGTTTAGATTTTTTTAAATTTAAACTCTTTTAAATTGACCCATTCTATGAAAATCGAAAATATACAAGTACTTCGGGGACCGAACATCTGGAGCGTAAAGCGCAAAAAATTAATTCAAATGCGGCTGAACCTGCAAGAGTTGGAGCATCAGCCCACCAATAAAATTGAGGGTTTTTATGAACGCCTTAAAACCCTGCTCCCCAGTTTACATGAGCACCGCTGTTCACCTGGCACGCCGGGGGGCTTTTTTCAGCGTGTGGTAGCCGGCACCTGGATGGGGCATGTGATTGAGCATATCGCCCTGGAGATACAAACCCTTGCCGGCATGGATACCGGTTTCGGCCGCACCCGCGAAACAAAAGCAGTAGGTGTTTATAATGTAGTATTCACTTACCTTGAAGAAAAGGTAGGCATTTATGCTGCCGAAGCGTCGGTACGCATTGCCGAAGCGCTGATAAATGGCGAAGATTACGACCTTGAACACGACATACAACAAATGCGCGAGATACGCGAAGCCACTCGCCTGGGCCCAAGCACAGGCTCGATAGTGGAAGAAGCCATTGCCCGCGACATTCCATGGATACGCTTGAATAAACAATCGCTGGTGCAACTGGGCTACGGTAAAAACCAGGTACGCTTCCGTGCCACCATGACCGAAAAAACCAGCAGCATAGCTGTCGACATTGCCAGTAATAAGGACGAAACCAAACGCCTGCTACAGGAACAAGCCATCCCTGTTGCCAAAGGTATTACCATTTCAAGTACCGATGAAGTAGACAAAGCCATACGCGAAGTGGGTTTCCCACTGGTATTTAAACCGCTGGACGGCAACCATGGCCGCGGTATATCCATCAATATCCGTAACCGCGAAGATGCAGTGGCGGCTTACGAACACGCTGCAAGAATATCGCGCCGCGTAATTGTGGAGCGCTTTATAACCGGGTATGATTTCAGGGTATTGGTGATAGATAACAAAATGGTAGCCGCCGCCTTGCGCGACCCTGCGCATGTGAAGGGCGATGGTGAATCGACCATTCAGCAATTGATAGATATTGAAAATGCCGACCCTCGTCGTGGCTATGGACACGAAAATGTGCTGACCTTAATAGATGTAGACCGTGACACACTCGACCTGTTGGAAAAGAAGGGCTACACGCTGGAAACCATCCCCGCGAAAGGCGAAAAGGTATTTGTAAAATCAACTGCCAATTTAAGCACCGGCGGAACTTCCATTGATGTTACAGATCATGTGCACCCGCAAAATATTTTTATTTGCGAACGCATATCAAAGATAATAGGGCTGGATATATGCGGTATTGATATTATGGCCGAAAACCTAAGCGAACCCTTAACCGAAACCGGCGGCGTAGTATTGGAAGTGAACGCTGCACCGGGTTTCAGGATGCATATCGCCCCCAGCGAGGGCCTGGCGCGCAATGTGGCCGGGAATGTAATAGATATGTTATACCCTTACGGCAAATCATCGCGCATACCTATTATCGCGGTAACGGGCACTAACGGCAAAACCACTACCACCCGCTTAATCGCCCACATCGTGAAAAATAATGGCTACAGGGTAGGCTTCACCACCAGCGACGGCATTTACGTACAAAACAACATGATGCTGAAAGGCGATACCACCGGCCCGGTAAGCACAGAGTTTATTTTGAAAGACCCTACCGTGGAATTTGCCGTGCTGGAAACTGCCCGTGGTGGCATCCTACGCTCGGGCCTTGGGTTTGGATTTTGCGATATTGGCGTTATAACCAATATTCAGGAAGACCATTTGGGCCTTGCCGATATCCACACTTTGGACGACCTTGCCCGCGTAAAGAGTGTTATTGTTAACTCGGTTAAAAAGAGTGGCTGGGCGGTATTGAATGCAGACAATGAATATTGCGTACGCATAGGCAAAAAGGCTGAATGTCATGTGACTTATTTTAGTCGCGATGAAAACAACCCGGTTATTAAGAGTCATTGCCGCAAGGGTGGCATAGCCTGCGTGGCCGAGAACGGTTACATCACCATCATAAAAGGCGACTGGAAACTGCGCGTACAGCGTATCGGCCTTATCCCACTTACGTTTGGTGGAACTGTGCCTTTTATGATAGAGAATGTATTGGCCGCGACCCTGGCCACATACCTCTGGGGCTTCAGGACGGAAGACATCAAAACCTCGCTCGAAACATTTATCCCATCAGCAGCGCAAACGCCGGGCAGGATGAATATTTTTGATTTTAAAGACTTTAAATTCATGATCGATTTTGCCCACAACCCGGATGGGTTTAAAGGCATAAAAGAGTTTTTAACGCATATTGATTCGCCCTTAAAAATTGGCATCATAGCCGGTACGGGCGACAGGCGCGATGAAGACATCCGCGAGATCGGCAAGCTATCGGCAGAGATGTTTGATTATATCATTTTGCGGCAGGAAAAACACCTGCGCGGTCGCACTGAAGAGAATATTTTATCGCTGCTCCAGGAAGGGATACTATCAGTCGATCCCGACAAACAATTCGAAGTAGTATCAAAAGAGATCGACGCCATTAAACACGCCATGAGCCTTGCCCGCCCGGGGACGTTTATTGTTGCACTAAGCGATGTGGTGGATAACGCCATTGAAACCGTGCAGAACTACCAGGAACAGGAGAGGAACGGGTTGTTTAATGCGTAGATCAGCCCCCTCTAAATCTCCCCCGGTAGGGGAGACTTTTTGATTTTTTCGAACCTGTTTTTGTCATTTCGAACGAGGTACGAGGAGAAATCTTATACGAGCGATAGGAGGAAAAATCAGTTTTTCGCGTTAGGTCTGTGGCAATCATTGTATAGTATGGTTTTGTTGCTCTTATAATCCTTCCCTACTGAATACCAGCAATCATTAATGAAGCAATACGCTATGTCCCCAAACTTGATTACCGGGAAAGTACCTTTTACTTGGGTTTTATGGTCATCATCATCGTAGTCCCAAACCCAGCCATTTATTGCTTCGTAGGATGTATAAAATAAATTGAGTTTATAATCGTATTTTAATTGACAGGAATGATAATGGTCAAAATTCTTTGCTTTTTTATCATACCTACGGAGATCATGATTTTTTAATGTAAGCTGATATTTTTGTGGTATTTCGCCGGTTAGGAATAAATGCGTTTCATTCAAACCAAAAAATCCAGGGCCATCATAATCATGCATCGATTCTATTTCCATTGATATAATGAATTTACCGTTTCTTATTGCCAGTAACAGAATATTGTCATAGCCGTCATCAGAGCCACCTCTTGGGCTGTAAACAACTTCAAATAGGTTTTTTCTTAACAAATGAAGACGCGCCGGGCCCATACAATCTTCTATTTTTAAACTGTCGGTTGAAGTAGTGATGGTAAGGGTTTTAGTCGCAAATGGCACCTGCATTATATGAACGTAGTATAAGGCGGAATCTAATGATTGTAAGCGATAGATCATTTCGTCATACGGAGCTTTGAATTCATCTGAAGTATGATGCGTAATCACTCTATAGGCTTCTTTTTTAAGATATTTGTCAAATGCCTTTTCTTTGGCAGGCGTATCGCCTATGTAACTCCATAGCTGGGCATTTGCATTTTTACAGCAAAAAAAAACTGATACTATCATCAGGAATATAATACGTTTTGTGGATAACATGTAAGGGGGAAATGATACATAAATCTACTGATTTTATATATTAAAATTCAAAGTATTTAAACAGAATATTTGTACAATTTACCCCTTCCTCCTCCCCGCAATCTCCGACAAATACCAATGCCACAATAACATCGTAGCCACCGTGCGATAAGGCGCCCATTGTTCAGCCATCAAAACCAATTCCTCGCGGGTGGTTGCTACAGGCAATCCCTTTACCTTCTTCATAGCATTCACCGCTGCCAGGTCACCAACCGGGAAAATATCGGCCCGTTGCAACACGAACATTAAATACACATCTATCGTCCAGTGGCCTATGCCTTTAAGGGTGATGAGTTGGTCGCGTATTTCATCATTCGGTAAATGCTCCAGCTCCTTCAACTTAATATGCCCGCCTAATAAGGCCTCGGCCAAAAACTTAATATAGCTTGATTTTTGCCTGCTCACATAACATGCGCGCATTTCTTCTTCGGTTAGCAGTAACACACGGGCGGGTGTTAATTCCTGCAATCTTTCCTTCAATTTATTCAGTGCCGATAATGCCGATGCCAGCGAAACCTGCTGCTCCAAAATAATATGTACCAAAGTATCAAAGCTGTTCGGCCGCGACCACATGGGCGGGTAGCCGTATGAATCGATGATGGCGGCAAGGTCACTATCCCTCGCCGCAAGTTGGTCGCAAATTTGGTGGAAATTGGATTGGCTAAACTGTTTGCTCATAAAATTGTTATCTAAATTACTAATTTCTTTAGGATTTAATATTTAATTTCAGACATTTACCATAATGAATAACCTGCCCCCATTAGCCGAGCGTATGCGCCCCAAAAACCTGGATGATTATGTGGGTCAAAAGCATCTTGTGGGCAAGGGCGCGGTTTTGCGCAAGGCCATTGAATCGGGTGTGATACCGTCTATGATATTATGGGGGCCGCCGGGCGTGGGGAAAACCACACTGGCTTATATCATTTCGCAAACCTTGTATAGGCCATTTTTTGCGTTGAGCGCCATCAATTCAGGCGTAAAGGATGTGCGCGAGGTAATCGAGAAAGCCGCCCTGTTAAAAGAACAAGGCGACGCGCTGCCCATATTATTTATTGACGAGATACACCGCTTCAGCAAATCTCAGCAGGATTCATTATTGGGCGCTGTGGAGCGAGGCACGGTAACGCTCATCGGTGCCACTACCGAAAATCCATCTTTCGAGGTGATCTCGGCTTTGCTGTCTCGATGCCAGGTTTATATCTTGCAGCCATTAGAAGAAGAAGATCTAATCAGCCTGCTCAACAAAGCCATGAAGGAAGATGTGGTGCTGCGCGAAAAGAACATCATTATAAAAGAAGACGAGGCCCTGTTGCGCCTCTCCGGCGGCGACGCACGCAAGTTGCTAAACATTTTCGAGCTGCTGGTAAATGCCTTCAAAAGCAAAAAGATTGAACTGACCAACGATGTAGTGCTTGAACACGTGCAGCAAAACATGGCGCTGTACGATAAAACCGGCGAACAACATTATGACATCATCTCGGCCTTCATAAAATCCATGCGCGGCAGCGATCCCAACGGCGCGGTGTACTGGCTGGCGCGGATGATAGTCGGCGGTGAGGACCCGCTGTTTATCGCCCGTCGTATGCTGATACTGGCATCGGAAGATATTGGTAATGCCAATCCAAACGCACTGTTGCTGGCGCAGGCTTGTTTTGAATCCGTAAACAAAATCGGCATGCCCGAGTCTCAACTTATCCTATCGCAAACGGTTATTTATTTGGCGACATCACCCAAAAGTAATTCAGCAACAACGGCCATAGGCGCGGCCATAGCCCTGGTAAAAGAAACCGGCGATTTGCCCGTTCCCCTACACCTGCGCAACGCGCCAACCAAACTGATGAAAAACATAGGTTACGGCAAAGGCTACAAATATGCCCACAGTTTCGAGGGTAATTTTGCCGATCTCGACTTCCTGCCCGATGCCATAAAAGGCACCAAAATATACGAACCCGGCAACAACGCCCGTGAAGCAGAAACTAAGGAGAAGTTAAAAAAACTTTGGGGCGACAGGTATAAGTATTAAATATATTGTAGAGACGCGATACTTCGCGTCTCATTGTGCAATGTTAAAGACGCAAAGTATTGCGTCTCTACATTTCGTGTGATATATTTGAACCATGTACCATATCCGAAAAGCAACCATAAACGATGCGGAAACCATCCGCGAACTGGCTATAGAAACATGGGGCGATGCCTATTCGGCCATACTGGCCCGGGAACAATTGGATTATATGCTCGCCGGAATTTATTCGTTGGATAATCTATCGGCCCAAATAAAAAATAACACGCAAACCTATTTATTATTGGTTGAAGACGATGAGCCGGTAGCATTTGCGGCCTATTCGCCACGGGAAGAAAACGCCGAAATTTACAAGCTGCACAAACTATACTGCCTGCCCAAAACCCAGGGCAAAGGCTATGGCAGGATATTGATAAACGAAGTGGCCGACCAGGTACGCAAAGCTGGTAAACACACCCTCGACCTTAATGTTAACCGCCACAACAAAGCCAAAAATTTTTATGAGAAAATGGGCTTTACAGTAATTTATGAAGAAGACATCCCCATCGGCCCATACTTTATGAATGATTATGTGATGCGCAAGGAGTTATAAAATTCTCCATTACCTCTTTGTCATTCTGAGCGCCGGCGAAGAATCTTCTTCGCCATGCATATCGCCCGTCAACCTATTAATCGAAGAAGATTCTTCATCGCGTTCGTTACGCAAACGTTCGCGCACATTTCCGTGTACATATATTTATGCGCATCGTTCCAATAGTCAAATAAAAATCTTAAATTGCATATAATATCCCTTCACCCAAAAATAAATTATATGAAAAGAGGCTTTCTGACCGCTTTTTTTAGTGCTACAATAGCTTTTGCAGGCATGGCGCAACAAGCGCCGCAACTTATCCCGCAGCCGGTATCGTTAAAAACCAAACCGGGGCATTTTGTACTTGGTCGCCAAACTACCATTGTAGTACCTGCGGGTAATGCCGAAGCTAAAAAATTAGGCGACTTGTTAGCCGGGATGCTGGCTACACCTGTTGGGCATACGTTCGTGGTAACTACTGTCCCTAAACAAACCGGCGCTATACGTTTAAAGCTGAATGCGGTGCGCGATACGGTTTTGGGCGAAGAAGGCTATCAACTAAAATCATCAGCCAAAGGCATTGTCATTAGCGCCAACGATGGTAAGGGCCTGTTCTATGGCATACAAACCCTGATGCAGTTATTACCGCCCGACATTGAGGCGCACAAAAAAATAACCGGTGTAACCTGGGGCATACCTGCGGTTGATATTACCGATTATCCCCGCTTTGGCTGGCGCGGCCTGATGCTGGATGTGAGCCGCCATTTCTTCCCGAAACAAGTAGTTGAAAACTACATCGACGAGATGGCCAAATACAAGCTCAATACCTTTCACATGCACCTGGCCGATGATGAGGGCTGGCGTATAGAAATAAAAAGTCTGCCTGAACTTACTAAAGTAGGCGCGTGGCGCGTGATGCGTACTGGTCCGTTTGGCTTAGGTCCGCAGCCTGCACCAAAACCCGGCGAGTCTGCTACCTACGGCGGTTTTTATACCCAGGATGATATGCGCGAGATGATAAAATATGCCGCCGACAGGTACATTACCATAATGCCAGAAATTGATGTGCCTGCTCATAGTTTGGCGCTCATAGCGGCGTTCCCAAATTTGTCGTGTACCAAGTTGCAATACCCGGTAAATCCCGGTTCGCCATTTTACATGAAAGAAGATAATGTGCTATGCGTCGCCAATGATTCCACCTACCTGATACTAGATAAAATATTTACCGAAATAGCACAACTATTCCCATGCCCTTACATCCACGTAGGCGGCGATGAGGCTTACAAAGGATTTTGGGAGAAAGATCCTAAAGATCAGGCACTGATGCAGCGCGAGGGCTTAAAAACCAGCGCCGAGCTGCAAAGTTATTTTGAAAAAAAGGTGGAGCAGATCGTGAACTCAAAAGGGAAAAAGCTGATCGGTTGGGATGAGATAGTTGAGGGCGGCCTACCGCCGAGCGCTACGGTAATGAGCTGGCGCGGCATTGAAGGCGGCATAGCGGCAGCAAAGCAAGGGCACCAGGTGGTAATGACGCCCTGGGGTAACACTTATCTCGACCTTTACCAGGGCTCGCCGTTTTTGGAACCGCATACCTACGGGCAGTTATGGCTGCGCGATTGTTATAATTACGAACCTGTACCCGATAGCGTTGATGCCAAACTGATATTAGGCGGCCAAGGTAATTTGTGGACAGAATCGGTGACAGACGAGCGGCAGGTACAATACATGACATGGCCCCGTGCTATGGCGTTATCAGAAGTGTTCTGGTCTCCGAAGGAGAAGGGTACTTTGGGAACCTTCATCAAGAAGGTTGAAACCCATTTTAAACGCCTTGATGCGGCCAACATTAAATATGCCAAAAGTATTTACGACCCGTTGGTTGAGGGCGTAAAAATGCCGGGCGACACGGTAGCCACGCGATTAAGGCTCGACAGCCAGGTAGGTAACCTTGATATTTATTACACCTTTGATACCAGCATCCCCGATGCGTTCTCGCCAAAATACAACGGCACGCCAGTAGCCATACCCATCGGAGCAGGCGAGATCAAAGCCATTACCTACCGCAATGGCAAACCGATTGGTCGTGAAGTAGATATATTATTGAAGGATTTGGTAAAGAAGAAGGATTAGTTAATAAGCCCCATCGCTTATGATGACACAAGCGGTGGGGTTTTATATTTTAAACAGTTATTCTCACCATCCCATATACCCACTCATCCAAAACAAGCCCATCCTTAAAAATATTATCCTTCAACACACCTTCCTTTGTATAACCAGCTTTCTCAAGCACTCGCATGGAACGTGGGTTCCTACTTAATACCCCTGCCTGTATTCGTGCAATGTCTAATGTTGAGAAAGCATAATTGGTTATTAGTTTTACAGCTTCGGTAGCAATGCCCCTGCCCCAGAATTCCTCACCCAGCCAATAGCCTAATAGAGGTGCTTTGCTATAAATATCGTCGCGCAGTTCGAGGCCGATAACACCCGCCAGTCTATCTTCAACTGCAATAACAAACGTAACCACGGGCTTTTGCCGTAACATAATGTTTACCCAGCTAACCGCATCATCCATAGTGTAAGGGTGTGGGAACCTGTCCATGAGGAAAGCGTACACATTCGGGTTATCGGCATGTTTTTGCAGCAATTCCGCATCATCGGCCCGCCATTCGCGCAGCGAGAAATTTGTGCCCTTTAATTCCATAGTTAAATTTACTATTATTGTGATGAAATAGTTGATCCACCGTTCAACCATAACTAACCTCAATGAAAAAAATCCTTACGCTACTGCTGGTGGCAGCCACTGCCAATACATTTGCCCAAACCTCTGATACCCTATCTGTTGAAAAAATAATGAGCGACACCAAGTGGATAGGTGTGATGCCATCGCACATCAACTGGAGCGACGATAGCAAGAAAGTATATTTTGAATTGAGCCCCGATCACCAGGAAAGAGGTGAACACTTCAGCATAACAACCAATAATACCGCGCCGCAAAAAGTGACCGTTGATGAACGCCGCGGCCTGCCCGGCAATGGTACCTGGAATAAAAAACACACCCTAAAAGTATATGCAAAAAGCGGCGATATATTTCTGGAGAATGTTAAAACAGGCAAAATACAGCAGTTAACCAATACCACTGAACGTAAAAGCGACCCCTATTTCAGCACCCGTGAGGACAAGATATTTTTTACCAAAGGCGATAACCTTTATGCTTTGGATTTAGGAAGTACAAGGCTGGATCAGCTTACCAATTTTGTAAAGTCGGCATCGAAAAAAGGCGAAGAAGAGGATAATGACGATAACCAACAAGCCAAATGGCTGAAAGCCGAACAACTGGAATTATTTGATATTATTAAAGTAAAAGAGAAAGACAAAGTGCTTGATGCCGCTGAGCGGAAAGCACTCACACCAAAAAAATTAAAGGAACTGGTTACGGGTGGTAAAGATGTAGGTAGCGTAGTGGTTAGTCCAGATGGCCGCTACATCACCTATCAACTCATAAAACAGGCGGATGGTGATAAAGCAGGCATCGTGCCTAATTATGTAACCGCCAGCGGCTATACCGAAGATATCCCCAATCGATCAAAAGTAGGCGGACCGCAGGCAACCTATGAATCGTTTGTTTATGATACGCAGCGCGACACGGTTTATAAGATCATCACCCAAAATATCCCGGGCATAAAAGACCTGCCCGATTATGTAAAGTATTACCCAAAAGAATTAGCCGAACGCACCAAATTAAATGCTGATCGCGAGGTAGCAATCTCCGGCCCTTTTTGGAGCGAAGACAGCAGGTATGCCTTAACTATTGTTGATGCACTGGATAATAAAGACCGCTGGATAATGAAACTTGATGCCGCCACAGGTAGTTTAAGCATCGTCGACCGCCAGCATGATAACGCTTGGGTAACCGGCGCACCCGGTATTGATGATAATACCATCGGCTGGCTGGACAACACCCATTTTTATTACCAGAGCGAGGCAAGTGGCTATACGCATATTTATGTGACCGATATAACTACTGGCGACAAAAAACAACTTACCAGCGGTAAATGGGAAGTGCAGGGCCTGCAGTTATCGAATGATAAAAAGACCTTTTATTTTACCGCGAATATCGCACATCCGGGTGATTACCAGTTTTACCGTTTACCGGTAACTGGTGGCGAACCGGTAAAGCTAACATCAATGAAAGGCCAGAACGAAGTATCCCTTTCGCCCGATGAAAAGTGGCTGGCCATACGTTATTCATACACCAATAAACCGTGGGAATTGTATTTACAGCCGAACAGGCCGGGTACAAAAGCCATACAGGTAACCCACGGCACAACCGCCGAATTTAACGCCTATCCGTGGCGCGATGCGCCTATAGTCACCTTTAAAAACCGTTATGGCAGCGATGTCTACGCGCGTTTATACGTGCCGAAAAATCCCGACCCTTCAAAGCCTGCCGTTGTGTTTGTGCATGGCGCAGGCTACCTGCAAAATGTAACCTACTCATGGAGCTATTATTCGCACGAATACATGTTTAATAATATGCTTGCCGATAAGGGCTATACGGTTTTGGATATTGATTATTCGGGCAGCGCGGGCTACGGACGCGACTGGCGCACGGCCATCTATCGCCATATGGGGGGCAAGGATTTGAGCGACCAGGTTGACGGGGTTAAATTCCTCGTTGACAATTACGGAGTGAACCCTAAGCATGTTGGTATCTACGGCGGTTCATACGGTGGTTTTATGACGCTGATGGCCATGTTTACCGCACCTGATGTATTTACATCGGGGGCTGCCATACGTTCGGTTACCGATTGGGCGCACTACAACCATGGATATACCGACAATATTTTGAACGAGCCTTATAACGATGAAAAGTCCTATCGCCTAAGCTCGCCTATATATTTTGCGGATGGATTGAAAGGTAATTTACTGATGCTGCATGGCATGATCGATCAGAATGTAAACTTCCAGGATATTGTACGGCTTACCCAGCGTTTAATTGAGTTGCATAAAGATAACTGGTGGCTGGCACCTTACCCGATTGAAGACCACGGCTTTGAACAACCCAGCAGTTGGACCGATGAGTATAAGCGCATTTATAAGCTGTTTGAAGGAACGCTGCGAGTAAAATGATAGAGATTAGTTAAAAGCAATATTGCGGAAAGAAACTTACGAAGTTTTGAAAACTTCGTAAGT
>CAIWRU010000098.1 GCA_903915155.1 uncultured Mucilaginibacter sp. | reverse complement strand
ATTTTTACTTTTGAATTTTGGCTTAAAACTAAGCTACCTTCAACTTCTTCAAATCTGATTTCTCGAATTTCTCGCGTGCGTAATCAAGCGTTACGGTGAGTTGTTTCACATCTTTTTTGGATGGGAACTCAAACATCGCGTCAATCATTATCGCTTCGCATATTGAGCGTAAACCACGTGCGCCGAGTTTGAATTCAACCGCTTTGTCAACAATAAAGTCGAGCACTTCGTTATCGAAATCCAGTTTCACGCCTTCGTATTCAAACAGTTTTTTGTACTGTTTAAGCAGTGAATTTTTTGGTTCGGTCAATATATTGTGCAGGGCTTCCCTGTCAAGCGGATTCAGATAAGTAAGCACCGGTAAACGGCCTATCAACTCAGGTATCAACCCGAATGATTTCAGATCCTGTGGTGTAATGTACTTGTACAGGTTCTTCATGTCTACCTCGCCGTCTTCGCGTTTCAGCTTGTAACCAACGGTTTGCGTGCGCAGGCGGTTAGCTATTTTACGGTCGATGCCGTCAAACGCCCCGCCACATATAAATAATATGTTGCTGGTATTAACGGTTATCATTTTTTGGTCGGGGTGCTTACGCCCACCTTGTGGTGGTACGTTAACCATGGTGCCTTCCAGTATCTTTAACAAAGCCTGTTGCACACCTTCACCACTTACATCGCGCGTTATGGATGCGTTGTCGCTCTTGCGGGCTATTTTGTCAACCTCATCAATATAAACAATACCGCGTTCGGCAGTGGCTACATCATAATCAGCGCTTTGCAACAAACGGGTAAGTATGCTTTCCACATCTTCGCCCACGTAACCGGCTTCGGTTAATACGGTGGCATCGCAAATGCAAAAAGGCACATTTAATATTTTAGCCAGCGTTTTTGCCAGTAAAGTTTTACCCGTACCGGTTTCGCCAACCATTATAATGTTCGATTTTTCTATCTCCACCTCATCCTTATCAATACGCTGGTTAAGGCGTTTGTAATGGTTGTAAACGGCTACGGATAGTATTTTTTTGGCGTCGTCCTGGCCAATAACATATTGGTCCAAATGGCCTTTTATTTCGGCAGGTTTTAATATGCCGGGGGTTGAAGGAGAAGTTTTCACCTTGCGCACTTTCAGCTCTTCGGCCAATATCTCGTTAGCCTGGTTCACACATTTATCACAAATGTGTGCATCAAGCCCGGCTATCAGCATAAGGGAATCCTGCTTACCTGCGCCGCAAAATGAACACCTTATTTCCTTGCTGTTCTTATTCATCAAAATTCGCTTTTGTTTATCAAATTTAACTAAATACAATTAAAATACGAAATTGTTGTAGTGAGTGGTTGATTAGCTAACCGGGGTATTAGTTATTTAACCAACCGTTCATTTAATTAACCACTCACTAAATCAACAAATTACCTATTTATTGTTTACTGGCTTTACCGTTGCCGCGTAAAATCTCGTCAACCATACCAAATTCTTTTGCTTCTTCGGCAATCATCCAGTAGTCACGGTCTGATGATTTTTCAACCTTTTCAAACGATGCACCGCTATGATCGGCAATGATCTGGTATAATTCTTTTTTCAGCTTGGTTATTTCGTGATAAGATATCTCGATATCCGATTGCTGTCCCTGTGCACCGCCCGATGGCTGGTGTATCATCACCCTTGAATGTGGTAAAGCAGCTCTTTTGCCTTCGGCACCGGCACATAACAATACAGCGCCCATTGAAGCGGCCATACCGGTACAGATGGTAGCCACATCATTTGATATCAGCTGCATGGTATCATAAATACCCAGCCCGGCGTAAACTGAACCTCCCGGCGAGTTGATATAAAGCTGAATATCGCGTTTTGAATCTGCCGATTGAAGGAATAACAACTGTGCCTGGATAACGTTTGCATTCTGATCATAAATAGGATCTCCCAGGAAAATAATACGATCCATCATTAAACGGGAGAATACATCCAATTGTGAAATGTTCAGCTGGCGTTCCTCAATAATATAAGGCGTATAATCCATTGGCAAATTGGTAGCAATACCGCTTGCCATACGGTTACGGTCAAAGTTTGAGATATATTTATCTACTTGTAAACTGTTAATGCGGTGATGTTTAACAGCGTATTTTCTGAATTCATTTTTATCAATACTGTCCATGATTGTTATTTTTCCTTGTTAATGTTTACTGGGCTTAATCGCCCTAAATATAGTTTTTACTTCAATAAGATTTGAACCATAAAGTTTTTCTAAAGTAAATTTTTGGTGAAAGCTCAAATCCAATCTGTCATTTCGAACGAGGTACGAGGAGAAATCTTATACGCCTTGCTTCCCAGCAAGACATCCTACTAATCATCTTTTATAAGATTTCTCTCTACGTTCGAAATGACATGCGGCTAAAAAACGCCAAAAGCAACTTTAACGAGTTGCTTTTGGTGATAATCTATATGCAAGTATTTTTTGTCTTGATACTTGATACTAGCTACTAAGTACTAAAATATTAATGCTTATGCTCAGCTACCAATTTGTTAAAATCAGTAAAGCCTATATCCTTTTTATCTAAAGTAACAACGCTTTTAACGTAATCAAATACCTTAAGCGCCTTTAGCTCTTCGAATATTTTGTTGGCATTTTCTTTATTCTGTAGATACTGAACAGTGTACTGCGCTAACTGATCCTCAGCAATAGGCTGCGGACTGTACATCTGGAACTGTTGTGCCAAACGCTGCTTAGCAAGGGCAAAAACCTCGTCGTATTTTATATCGATGTTGTTATCCTTTATGATCTTGTTCTCGATCAGTGTCCATTTCAGGTTCTGAGCGAAATCATTATAGCCACCCTGCAATTCATCCTCGCTTAGTTTTTCGTTTGTGGCCCTTAGCCAGCGTTTTAAAAACTCGTCGGGTAAATCAAACTTCACCTTGTCAATAGCATAATGGTAAATTTCGTCCTGTAGCTTGCGCTCGCTGTCCTGTACCATCATCGATTCCAGCTCTTCAGTAATTTTAGCTCTGAAGCCTGCTTCGTCAGTTACTACACCTTCACCAAATAATTTGTCAAAGAACTCCTGGTCCAGGTCGGCTTCCGCTAAACGGTTCACATTTTTAACCGTTAATTGGAAATTCGACTTTAAATCAGCCGCTGTGTCTTCGTCGATCTTTAAAATGGCCGCGATGCGAGTCGCGTCATTGTTATAAGCTTTCTGAACATCCAGCGTTACCACATCATCTTTTTTCAGGCCGATCAGTGATTTTTTCACTTTCTCATCCTGTACCTGATCTAATCTTACCGATGTGGTATTGCTTATCCCGTCCTCAAAAACAGAACCATCCGGCGAAAGCTGTACTAATTCGGCATAAAGTACATCATCGTCTGCCGATACGTCAGGATTTGTCATTTTGCCATAGCTTTTACGGATATTTTTGATGCGGCTTTCTAAAGTTTCGTCATCAACTTTTATTACATAATCGGTCAGTTTATCTTTGGCCGAAAAGGCTATATCAAACTCAGGCGCCAAACCAACTTCGTAATTAAACTCAAAGTTGTCGGCAAAATCCCAGTTATATTCTTTGTTATCTTCACCGGTTTTTGGCAACGGCTGGCCCAGTACCTCTAACTTCTCATCTTCGATATATTTATTTAAAGTATCTGACAATAAGTTATTTATCTCATCAACCAATATACTTTTACCATACATACGCTTAATGTGCGACGGCGGCACCATACCCGGACGGAACCCTGGTATCTTAGCTTTTTTAGCCTGATCTTTAATGGCTTTATCAACACGTGGCGTGTAATCTGCAGGGTCGATGTTAATTTTCAGAACTGCGTTCAGGTTATCAATTTTTTCCTGTGAAATATTCATATCTTTTTTTGCGGGTAATTAATATTCAATCTGTTGTGGTATAGTATCAATAGCAATGCCAACCACACCATTTTTAGAGGCGCAAAGGTATGAAAAATTATAAGAATTTGTGAAGAGTGCTGAAATCAAATGGGTAATATAATATCGAACACCGAATATTGAATGATGAATAATGAAGTTCCATTTTTTTGTCTGAACCATGATTTTCCTGATTAAAAGATGAACAGGATGCCCACAGTTATTAAATCATGAGAATTCTTAAATCCCACAAATCATGGTTCAGATTTAATTTGCCGCCACCTCACTATTCGACACAAACTTCACAAACTTATGCTCAACCGGCTTAACCGTTCTTAAATAAGTATATATCGCTTCAAGGTCACTTTGCTTCATTTTCCCGTAAGCATACCACGGCATAATGGTTTGGAATTCGCCTGTATTTACGTGGGTTGGTTTAAGAGCAGCGTCTGCATAGTGCCTGAAGTGCTGTATAAACTGGTCTTTCGTCCATGATCCTATACCGGTAGTTTTGTCGGGGGTAATATTGGCCGAATGTATCTTTCCTCCGGGCACGCCAAATTCGCGGCCTCCGGCAAAATCCATACCTGGCAGTGGCGTGCCTTTATCTACATCGGTGTGGCATTCAAAGCAGGCGGCGGCATTTACCAGGTAAGCGCCATATTTAAGCATATCATGCTCATCCGGTTTGGTTCCGAGTGTTGCTTTGCCGGGCATCGTATGCACCAGTATGTTCAACGGGAAGCTAAGCGTACTGGCCTGCCGATCGGCCTTAATAGGATTAAGTGTGCGGATATATGCTATAATCGAGTACAGATCTTCCCTGTCCATCTTCGCGTAAAAAGGCCACGGCATCAGCGGGAATATAGCTTTGCCATCCTTTTCTACCCCGCAGGTTATCGCCCTGAATATCTCGCCGTCTGTCCAGTTTTTTAAATTATATGGGGTGATATTCGGCACTTCAACATCGCCGGGAAAACCAACGCTGGCATCAAACTTCTCTCCGCCGCCGCCAAGAGTGCCCGGTACAAGAGGCGCGGCAAATACTGTCCAGTCGCGCTTGGAGTGGCAATCGGTGCATACGGTGACATGATTAGCCAGGTATTCACCCCTTGCCACACGTTCGGGCGTTATAGCTATGGCAATAATTTCGGGCTTGCCCACATTAGGCAGCGCTAAAACAACATACGAAACAACAATAATTACAAGCAGGATGAATGAGACAACCACGTAGGCAGCCCATTTGCCAAATTTTTTCATGCGGGATAAGAAATTGTTAAAGGTTACGTAAAAATAATCGTTTCAATTTAATTTACAAGCACTTAACGCATCTTTTTAAAACAAAAAAGGCCGGGATAAACCCCGACCCTATGCAATTATTTTTTAGCCTTTACTTAATCTGCCGGCTCAACTGATAATGCGCCCGATTTATCCTGTGTTATACTTGGGTGGCCTTTATATTTTACTGACGTGGCGCCGCTACTGCTTATTTTTAATGTTTGCAGCACGTTAACCTTACAATCACTTGCACCCGATGATTCAATATCACAACTGCCTACAACAAAATCAAACGCGTTTAATTTGCCTACGCCGCTCATGTTAATGCTGTGCGATGTAGCCTGCCCTTTTAAATTCATTTCGGTAGCGCCACTGCCGCTCGTAGTAACATTGTTGGCGTTAAGGTCGAGCGTTAATTTGCTGGCCCCGGCCAGGTCAAAGTTTATATCCTTAACTTTTATGTTTCCGTCGGATGATACTTCATTACCGCCCGATGCTTTAAGCCCTTTCAGGTTATGCACACCAATGGTTATAGTTATTTCTCCGCCGCTGCAAATGTGCTGTTTGGTATGGATATGCAGCCTGCCGCCGCTAACATTTGTTTCAATGATCTTCATTATGTTATCATCGGCATTAATGTTCAAGGTAAGCGAGCTGTCCTGCTTTAAAATAATTTTAAAATCACCATCGACTTTTATCCTGGTAAAGTCATTCACCTTGCGGTTTTCGGTTATCTTGTTGCCGGAACCGTGCACACAGCGAGCCATATCACATGCCGATAAGGCCGTGCCTGCAACAAAAGCAAGTATCAATAAAATATTTAAGTGAAGCTTTTTCATAATATATAGATTAAGTTTTTTTTGGGATTTGACAACTAATATACAACTACGGTTACATTAAACAGAAAAAAAGCTGCGGCCCGTAGGTCGCAGCTCGCGTTATATGATGGAACTTTTGCAAAAGTCTGAAGGGTGTGGATATTATAAGTTAGCTAATGCAACCATTTCGTCTAACTCGCTTCTTTTAGCTTCTTTCTTTGCCGCTTTGTTTAAGTGATCGGCGGTAAAGCTTACATGGTTTACAGTAGCAGCCTGTGCGTAAGTTAAGTTACATTCGCTGGCGGCACCTGTAAGAGTAGCTTTAGCGTGGTCGTTCACGTTTACATCGGCAGTATATGAGTCGATATTAAGAGTGGCTGTTGCTTTGTCGAACAGGTTCACGTTAAGTTCAATTTCGGCAAGTTTACCAAATGAGCTTACTTCGGCGTTGTCATAAGCGTTTATGCTTTTTAATTCGTTTACGGTTACCCATACTACCAATTTTTCGGCTTTGTATGATGATATACGTAAGGTACCGTTTTGGCTTTGTACTAAGGCATTTTCTGCATAGTAATCGTTGTACACTTTCACCTGGTCGGCAGGGCCGTCAGATACATACACCTGTACATTTCCGTGTACTTCGATGTTATTGATTTTGCTTACGTTTTCTAACACGGTGGCTGCATTATGTTTTGTGGCAGCGTTTACATTTACGGTTCCAAAGGCTAAGGCTATTATAGCGGCGATGGTTATTACTTGAGTTTTCATGATCTTTATTTTTTTGATTGTCAATTGTTTGTATTGTTATTTCATTAAATACAACCATAAGACATTGCAACCCCAACTAACGTTACACCTATATAGCTCCTAATAGATGTACGCCCTGTTTATCTCGGTAAACCTTGAAAAAACATCGGTGAAATGGGAAGGAAAATTGATTTGAAAATTTGAGAATGTGCTGATTTGAAGATGGAACACGAAAAGCAACAGCAAAAAAGAGCGTTTGCCAAATGACAACAAGGGCGGGCCGGGCGTATGGCGGGAATGACGGTTTAGCTTTTTTGCATGTTAATAGGTGCGCCAAGCACCGGTTAACGAAAAAAAAGCGTTAAGAACCGGCAGGGCGGGTGGAAGCATCCTTGTTGTCTTGATCTTTTGGTTACTTTTGGATCAAGCCAAAAGTAACACATAGCGTAGCGATTCGAAGCGATAGGTAAACTGCTACAGATAATACACCATCCCATCCGTCTTCAATTTCCCCGCATCCAGCAGCAACCGTATCGTCTCCATCCGCTCCTTTTCCACACCGCTTTTAAGCGAAGTAACCAACTCCCCAATATCCATTGATGATACACTCAGCAATTCCACTATCTCGTTGGTTATCGCATCGCCTATCTCGGCGGCGTTGCGCTGACGCTTTTCGGCAAGGCATATATCACAAATACCACATTTGGGGGCGTTGGTTTCGTCAAAATAAGCCAGCAACATCTGGCTGCGGCATTTTTTATGGGTGGCATAGGCAAAAACAGCCTCTATTTTTTGGCGATAATTTGCTTTGCGCTCTTCTATCAATCGTTTATTAATATGCAGCTCGTTATCCTTCATCCGCGGCCTTAAATAGGTTACCTGTGGATGATCGGTTTGCGGCAGGTAATTCAGTATGCCGTATTCCTGTAGTTGCTTCAGTCCGTCAATAACTTGCTGCGTACTCATATTGGTGCGCCGCGCCAAATCAAACTCACGCAGGCGCACGTAATTCTCAAACGCCCCGCCGTAAGATCTCAGCAAAGTTTTAATGAACGGATCCCAGCCGCTGTTCTGTATCTGGAAATTATACAATTGCTCGTTCATTACCTCGAACCTGAACCGCGACGGCAAAAACACGCTCTCGTTAAACGACAAATACTCATCCTGCTCCAAAAATTTAAGCGAGCTTAAGGTCTTAATGGGATCGAGGCTATACCTGCTGCAAAAATCGCCGATATCAAGATCGAAGCTTACACCCTCACCTGTGCCATATGCCAATTGATAATAACTGCCCAGTGCATGATAAACCTTCTTTATTTCCTCAATGGGCGGAAAGTTAAGTTCGAATTTTTTCTCTTCTTTATATCTATCTGCCGGGCTATACAGCAAAACAGCGTAAGCCTTATGCTCATCGCGCCCTGCGCGACCAGCCTCCTGGTAATACGCCTCCAAACTTTCGGGCATATCCTTGTGTATCACAAACCTAACGTCGGGCTTATCTATCCCCATCCCGAAGGCATTGGTAGCTACAATGATGCGGGTGCGGTTATTCACCCAATTATCCTGCCTGCTGCCACGTTCGCCCGTTGGCAGCCCCCCGTGGTAATAATCGGCGTGGATGCCGTTATCGTTATAATACTTCGCTATCTCAACAGTTTCTTTACGGCTGCGCACATATACAATACCGCAGCCCTTTACGCCATTGGCAATATCCAGCAACTTACGGCTCTTGTTTTCTTCGTTCAATACAGCATAGCTGATGTTCTTCCGCTCAAAACTTTTCTGGAATACGTTAGGATTTTTAAACCTTAGCTTTTGCTGTATATCCACCCTCACTTCAGCGGTGGCCGTAGCGGTTAGCGCCAGTACCGGTACATCGGGATGTAACTCCCTCAGATCGGCAACGTGCAGATATGGCGGCCTGAAATCATACCCCCACTGCGAAATACAATGCGCCTCATCCACCGCTATTAAATTCACGTTCATGTATTTAATGCGCTCGCGCACCAGCTCGGACAACAGCCGCTCGGGCGATAAATACAAAAACTTAACAGCCCCGTAAATACAATTATCCAGCGCCAGGTCTATCTCGCGCTTACTCATGCCCGATACTACCTGCGCCGCATCTATCCCCTTCGCCTTCAAATTCTCCACCTGGTCCTTCATCAGGGCTATCAACGGCGACACCACAATGCATATCCCCTCCTTAGCCAAAGCAGGAACCTGGAAACATACCGACTTACCTCCACCCGTTGGCAACAGCGCCAAAGTATCATGCCCCAGCAATACCGACTGGATGATCTCCTGCTGCATCGGCCTGAAAGCGTCGTGGTTCCAATACTGTTTAAGGATTTCCTGTATGGTCATAGCGTTGCTACCAAAACTATCAAATTGCGGGAATAGTTTGCTATAAACTTTTACTCGACTTTTTGTCTTTTGCTACTGCAAGCGTGGTGTTAGGACGATTTGATCAAATGAATAAATTCCTTTTCATCAAAATTATTTGGATTGCCGACAGCATCAATTACTATAAAAAGGTCGGTTTTAGTAGCATTTAATATTGTGACATTATAAATTATATCTGTATCTGAAACGAACGAAGGTGAACGACCAGGATAATCTAATTTAATTGTTTTTGCACTCATTGCGTAAGTGAAGAAAAATGAATCTTCAGGCCAAAGCCCATTATAATTCACAACACCTGTTGAGTCTACATTAAACTGAAAAAACGGATGCGTATCAACCCGCAAACTATATTTGGCACCTGTAGCTACGCCGTTTTCAAAATCCTTCAACGAATCACTCACAAATGTCCATTTTCCAACAACTGAAATACTGGTTATAGGTGTTGGCTGATTTTTTGAGCAAGCAGTTGCGACTACTGTTATAAAGACCAAATATAAAAGTTTCTTCATACGTGATAATGTTTAGTATCAAATATATAATTTTTCTTCCTCTGTCGCAAGCGAGACGCTTGCGGCAGCAGAGTGTGAATTACTGAAAAATAGTGTCACCACTTTTCCCATTCCAATTCCCGAAATTTGAAATACATCCCTTTGCCTGTGTCCTCACAGGCAACATCTCAAAAACAATTATTAACCAAAATCCCCGTTATAAAAAATCCGAAACTTAAGAAACAAACGCTATCACTATTATGCCCTATCTGCCCCTGCTTAATTCTGACAATCGCCAAACCTTCTATATCCCTCAATAGTTTTACATTTGCAACCACAAACAACTGCTCATAATGAAGATTATATATACTACTATTATATTACTGTTATTTACTACCGCCCTCGCCAATGCCCAAAAATGGAATATCGATAACCCGCCGGGCCCTTCAAAAAAAGTAACTATTACTACCGATGAAGGTACGTGGATTGACGTGGATGTAAGTCCTGACGGTAAAACCATTGTGTTCGACTTATTGGGCGATATTTATAGCATGCCCATTACGGGCGGCAAGGCAAGTTTGCTTGCTGGCGGCAAGGCATGGGAAGTGCAGCCAAGGTTCAGTCCCGATGGTAAGCTTATTTCATACACCAGCGATAAAGAAGGCGGCGATAATATTTGGGTAATGAATGCCGACGGCGGTGACAAACATTCTATTACCAAAGAAACTTACGCCCTGCTCAATAACGCAGCATGGACACCCGATGGCCAGTACCTGGTGGCACGCAAGCACTTTATAGGCATACACAACCAGGGCGCTGGTGAAATGTGGCTGTACAACCGCACAGGCGGCGACGGCATACAACTCACCAAACTCAAAAATGACGAGCAGGATGCGGGCGAACCCGTAGTATCACCTGATGGCAAATATGTGTATTGGAGCGAAAACGTAATGCCCGGCCCTAATCCCGATCCCAACAAAGGCATCTACGCCATAAAGCGCCTTAACCGCGAAACAGGCGAGGTAAATATCGTATCGCATGGCACAGGCGGGGCCTGCCGCCCGCAATTATCGCCGGATGGTAAACTAATGGCTTTTGTAAAACGTGTGCGCCTTAAAACTGTACTGTATTTGCGCAATATCAACACTGGCGAAGAATGGCCTGTGTATGACGACTTATCGCGCGATCAGCAGGAAACATGGGCCATATTTGGCGTTTACCCTAACTTTAGCTGGACACCCGATAGTAAAAACATTGTATTTTATGTCAAAGGCAAGATTTGGAGCCTTGAAGTTGCCAGCCTCAACACAACACCTATACCATTTGAAGTTGCAACAACCCAAAACATAACCGAGGCGCTGCATTACCAGCAAAAAGTGTATACCGATAACTTTGCTGCAAAAATGATACGTCATCTCACTACTTCGCCCGATGGCAAAATGGTGGCCTTTAATGCCGCGGGTTACATCTACACTAAAATTTTACCCGACAGTATCCCCCACCGTATTACAGCCACTAACGACCTGGAATACGCACCTGCTTTTAGTCCCGATGGTAAATCATTGATCTACATAGATTGGACCGACGAATTAAAGGCATCAATAAATAAAGTTGATCTTACCACTCACCTCGTAACCCGCCTCACATCCGAAAAAGGCTATTATTATACGCCACGTTTTTCGGCCAAAGGCGATAAAATAATATACAGCAAAGGCACAGGGAACGATGTATCTGGCTTTGATTTTGGCGAGAACCCCGGCATTTACACCATCCCGGCTACAGGCGGTACGCCCAAACTGGTGGTTAGCAACGGCACCGACGCTCAATTTACCGCCAACGATGCAAAAATCTATTACCAAAGCATCACCGATGGCAAAAAAAGCTTTATGGTGATGGACACCACCGGCGCGAACCAAAAAATGCTGTACACATCTGATTATGCAACGCAGTTTATGCCCAGCCCCGATGGTAAATGGATGGCCTTTACCGAGTTCTTTAACTGCTACATCACCCCCATGGTTGGCATAGGCAATGCGCAGGAACTTTCAGCCAACAATAAAACCATCCCCCTTACAAAAATAACCCGCGACGCAGGCACCTGCCTGCATTGGAGCAAGGACGGCCAGAAAATAATGTGGACGCTCGGTCCGCGCTATTACAGCAGGGATATTACCAATGCCTTTAATGCAAGCGCAACTGATACAGCCGGCATCGACATTAACCTGAAACTAAAAACCGATGTACCCACAGGTAAAATAGCACTCAAGAATGTCCGCATCATTACTATGAAAGGCGACGAAGTAATTGAGCATGGCACTATCATTATCGATCAAAATAAAATTGCCGCAATAGGTAATGCGGCCGATACACAGATACCTGCCGATGCCAAAATATTCGACCTTGCAGGCAAAACCATAATGCCGGGGATTGTTGACGTTCACGCCCATTTACATCCCGCCTCAGGCGGAATCTCGCCCCAGCAGGACTGGAACTATTATGCTAACCTGGCCTACGGAATAACCACGGTACACGACCCTTCAACCAACACCGAAATGGCACTGAGCCAGGCCGAAATGGTAAAGGCCGGCAATATGGTAGGCCCCCGGGTATATGTTGCCGGCACCATTTTGTATGATACTGACGATGACTCAAAAGCGGTGATCAATAGTTTGGAGGATGCCCGCTCAAACCTGCGCAGGTTGAAAGCCGAAGGTATTTTCACCGTTGAAAGTACCGACCAGCCCCGCCGCGATGAACGGCAGCAGATAATAGCAGCAGCACGCGAACTGCAAATGGAAGTGCTGCCAGAAGAAGGCTCAACACTTTTCCCAGACATGAACATGATCCTCGACGGCTACACCGGCATTGAACATAACGTGCCTGTTTGGCCCGTATACAAAGATGTGAAAACACTGTGGAACAGCAGCAAAACAGCCTATACACCCGAATTGATAGTGAGCCAGGGAACTCAATTTGGCGAAAACTATTGGTACGACAGGCTGGATGTTTGGAAAAACGAATACCTGCTGAATTTCACCCCGCAATATATAATTGACGCGCGTTCGCGCCGAAGGAGTACCTCCGAATACGGCGATTACGGCCATATTGATGTTTCGCGCTCTGTAAAGCAAATAGCCGACGGCGGCACAAAGATTAACCTCGGTTCCAACGGACAGTTGCAGGGCCTTGGTGCGCATTGGGAAATGTGGATGCTGGCACAGGGCGGTATGTCGCCTATGGAAGTTATCCGCGCCGCAACCTTAAACGGTGCAGCCTATTTAGGCCTGGATAAAGAAATAGGCTCAATTGAAGTTGGCAAACTAGCGGACCTGGTAGTGCTGAACGACAACCCGCTTGAAGAAATACGCAACAGCGAACGGATAAAATATGTAATGGTAAACGGTCGGCTATACGATACAGATTCCATGAACGAAATAGGTAACCGTGAAAAACCGCGCCTGCACTTCTACTGGCAAATGAGCAAAGGCGGCATGATAAGTTTGCCTGATGGAAATTAATTTTTATGCGAGGAGGGACGACGAAGCAATCGCGAATTCTGCATAGTTCGCGATTGCCACGCTATCGCTCGCAATGACAAAAATTTATATATATCCTGTAAATCTTAAAGATCCGTTAAATCCTGGTTCACCCTCTCCTCTTCCTTTCCCTCACAATCAAACTCAATTCCCTGCTCATCTGCCCTGCGATGGCCGTATTCTCCTGTGCCCGGCGGAAGAGGTAAGGCAACACCGCCTTTATTGGCCCGTAAGGCACATACTTAACTACGTTATATTTGGCATTAGCCAAGTTAAAACTCAGGTTATCGCTCATACCCAACAATTGCGAAAAATATACATGCGGGTTCTGCGGGTCTATGTGTTTTTCGTTCAGCAAGCTTGCGAGTAACCGGCAACTTTCTTCATTATGTGTACCGGCAACAATAGCTACATGTTCAATATGTTCTACACAAAATCTTAGCGAAGCATCATAATCGTTATCGGCGGCCTCTTTAGTAGGCTGTATGGGCGATGGGTAGCCTTTCTCAGCAGCCCGTTTGCGTTCCTTTTCCATATAAGCGCCGCGCACAATTTTAGCACCTAAAATAAAGCCGCCTGCAACAGCCAATTCATAGTCTGCTTTTATCGATGCAAGTTTATCATGGCGGTACATTTGGTAGGTGTTATAAACAATAGCCTTTTCCTTGTTAAAGTTCACCATCATATCAATAGCCAACTGGTCTATTGTTTTTTGTATCCAGGTTTCCTCGGCATCAATCATCACCGGGATACTATTCTTATAAGCCTTATCGCAAATAGCAAAAACACGTGCTTGTACTTTTTCCCACTCTGTTTGTTCAACAGGTGTAAGCGCGGCGCCCTCATCAAGTTTCTCCAATAATGAAAAACGGCCCACACCCGTAACCTTAAATACAGTAATAGGTACAGCCTTATCGCCCGTGGCACGTTCAATGGTGCGGATGATCTCATCGCGGGTACTATCAAACACCAGTTCATCTTCCTCGCCCTCTATCGAATAATCTAGAATGGTGCCTACGCCACCCTTATAAAGATTCTTAATGGTGTGGTCACATTCGGTGATGGTTTCACCGCCGCAAAAGTGTTTAAATATGGTGGCTTTTATCAGCCCCTTGATGGGCAGGCCAATTTTAATGGCGAAGTTGGTAATGGGAGGACCTATCTTAACTAAAAAATTAACATTAATGATCCTGAACAACCAATATGCGCGTTTAAGCTCAAAGTTGGTTGCATGTCGAAAAGCGACCTCGGTATCTTCAAACGAGAGTTTGGATACTGGGGCTGCTTTGAGGTCAGTTACGTTCGAAAGCATTTACAAATATTATAAATTACAACGTAACATAACTCATTATTCTTTGAATAGTTTATTTTTGCCGCTCCATGATCGAATTTAAAGTAACAGGCGACTACATTCCGCTCATACAATTACTAAAAGCAGCCAACCTGGTGCAAACCGGCGGCGAGGCGCAAATAGTTGTAACTGAGGGCGAAGTGAAATATAATGGCCAGGTTGATTACCGCAAACGCCTGAAAGTAAGAAAAGGCGATGTGATTGAATTCAGGAACAACAAGATCGTGGTGATTTAATTATATGGACAATATTCAGAGCATAAATTACCCTATATACTTTAATAATAGCATTGCACAGCTTGTAAATTTTGTAAAGCAAGGAAACTATTCACGGTTTTTTATCCTGACCGATGAAAATACCGCGCAGCATTGTCTGCCTGCCGTTCAACAATTATTGAACGATGCAGGCATAACTAATTTTGACCTGATTGAGATAAATGCCGGCGAAGAAAGCAAGGATATTGATTTTTGTATAGGCATATGGAAAATGCTGATAGATTTTGGCGCCGACCGCCAAAGCCTTATGATAAACCTTGGCGGTGGTGTTATCAGCGATCTGGGCGGTTTTGCAGCATCTACCTTTAAACGCGGTATTGACTTTGTACACGTACCCACTACCCTGCTGTCACAGGTTGATGCGTCAGTAGGTGGCAAAACAGGGATCGATATCGATAGTATAAAAAATATCATCGGCACCTTCGCACAACCAAAAGCGGTATTTATTGAGTATGATTTTTTAAAATCACTGCCACAACGCCAAATACTATCAGGTTTGGCCGAGATGCTTAAGCATGGTTTAATATGCGATGCTGATTACTGGAACCAGCTAAAAAACAGCGACCTCTCGCGCCCAACAGCCGAATTGGTTTACCGGTCGGTTGAGATAAAGAACGAAGTAGTAATTGAGGACCCAAAAGAAATGGGTATCCGCAAAAGCCTCAATTTCGGGCACACTATTGGTCACGCTGTCGAAACTTATTCGCTATTGCATGATGGCGGTAAAAATATCACCCACGGCGAGGCCATTGCGATAGGGATGATATGCGAAGCATGGCTATCGCACAAAAAAATTGGCATGAGCGAAGCCGATCTGAACGAAATAGTGGAGGTGATCACACGCCTGTATCCTAAATATCATTTAGAAGAATCATGGAACGCTGAACTGTTCAGCCTGATGCAAAAGGATAAAAAGAACCAAAATGGCAAAATAAATTGCACCCTGCTGAAAAAAATAGGCCATTACAGTATTGACAATATTTGTACAGAAGACGAACTTTGCGATAGTTTAAGGTATTACGCAACACTATAAAAAATGCCCCATTTAGATCACAGGGAACAAGCAGTTATAATCCTGATAGGGCTATTGATAGTGCTTACCCTTGCTGAAATGTGGTTAAGCTACCGCGAGGACCGTAAATATTATGAAAAGCGTGATACAATTACCAATCTTTATCTTACCTCACTCGCTTTTATAATAAATCTCGTCGTAAAATTCGCTACCTTTTTTATTCTTGACTTTACATGGCGTTATCGTTTCTTTGAGATAAAAAATGCATGGATCTATTGGACTGTACTTATCATCCTACAGGATTTCCTGTATTGGGTGCTGCATTATGTAGGGCATTATTCGCGCGTGTTTTGGGCCGTGCACGTTACGCACCATTCATCCGAGCATTTTAACTTAACCACCGGATTCCGTTCCACTGTTTTTGAACCATTGTACCGGGTATTCTTTTATTTACCACTTGCTTTAATAGGCTTTAGTGCTATAGATATATTGTACGCTTACCTTGTTACCCAGCTTTATGGCAACATAGTACACACGCAGTATAATGTGCCCCTGCCTAAATGGTACGGTTATTTATTTGTAACACCATCGCATCACCGTGTGCACCATGCCTCCAATGTGCCTTATCTTGATAAAAATATGGGCATGGTACTTATTATATGGGACAGGCTATTCGGCACCTTCCGCGAAGAAAATCTGCCCGAGCCCATTAAATACGGCCTCACCCATCAACCGGAAGATACCGACCCGGCAAATATTCTCTTCCACGAATGGAAAGCCTTATTGCGCGATGTTAAACAGGCGCCAAACTTTAAAACCAAACTAAAATATTTCTTCAACCCACCCGGCTGGAGCCATGATGGCAGTACACAAACAGCAAGGACTTTGCAGCGGGAATATCAAGAACAACAGAATTCGCCTAACTTAAAAAGCAACGCGGCCTGATCATTGGCTAATGATTAACAATATAAACCGTACATTCATCCATCAATTTAGCCTGTCAGATGGATAACATCGAACTCATACAAAAATTCTACCACTCATTTGCTGCTGCCGATGCCGAAGGCATGGTAAACTGTTATGCCGATGACATACAATTTGAAGACCCCGCCTTTGGCCCGCTAAAAGGCACCGATGCCAAAAACATGTGGCGCATGCTGCTCAAAACACCCGGCATTAAAATAACCGCGAGCAATATCAAAGCTGATGAAAAAAACGGCAGCGCCAATTGGGTGGCCGAATATACCTTTAGCCTAACCGGCAGAAAGGTAATAAATAAAGTATCGGCGCAATTTGAATTTGCAGATGGAAAGATCACCAGGCATACCGATCATTTCAGTTTTTGGAAATGGGCAGCGCAGGCATTTGGCGTTAAAGGCATTTTGTTGGGCTGGACACCACTGATGAAAAACAAGGTACGGCAGCAGGCATTGGCGAGGCTGGCGAAGTTTAAAACGGCCTGAAAAATATCGGCGGCATCTCCCCGAACTTTAAAATTTTCCCTACCTTCAACAAAGCAAACGGGTGGCAGACAAAATAAAAATATACAACGGTAAAATCATCACACCGAACCATATCATCAATGGCGGATGTTTGCTTATAGCCGACGGAAAAATTATTGAGGTAAGCGAACATAACATCGACCATCCCGGCGCGCTGGAGATCGATGCGAAGGGTAAATACATATCTCCCGGTTTTATTGATATTCATGTACACGGCGGCGGAGGTCATGATTTTATGGATAATACGCTCGAAGCCTTCCTCGGCGCTGCCGAATTACATGCACGCCACGGTACAACCGCTTTGATGCCCACTACCCTCAGTTGCGAAAAGGACGACCTACTGGCAACACTGGATATGTACGACATAGCCGATAAACAAAACCACAAAGGGGCGCAATTTATCGGCTTACATATTGAAGGCCCGTACTTTGCCATAAACCAGCGCGGCGCGCAAGACCCGCGTTACATCCGCCCCCCGATTGTGGATGAATACACCGAAATACTATCCCACAGCAAAAACATAAAACGCTGGAGCGCGGCTCCCGAACTGAAAGGTGCACTGGAATTTGCCGATTACCTGCGATCAAAGAACGTAATGGTCGCCATTGCCCATACCGATGCTATTTATGAGGAAGTTGTGGCGGCCTACCCACATGGCTTTACTCATGCTACGCATTTTTATTCTGCTATGTCCGGCGTATCAAGGCGCAACGCGTTCAGGTATGCCGGAGTTATTGAAAGCGCCTATTTAATAGACGACATGACGGTGGAGATCATTGCCGATGGCGTTCATCTCCCCGCGCCATTGTTAAAACTGGTGTATAAAATAAAGGGGGCAGATAAAACAGCGCTCATAACCGATGCTATGCGTGCCGCAGGCATGCCCCCTGGCGAAAGTATTTTGGGAAGTAAAAAGAATGGCTTATCGGTTATTATTGAAGACAACGTAGCCAAACTACCCGACCGCAGCGCCTTTGCCGGCAGCATAGCCACATTCGACCGGCTGGTAGCCAATATGGTAAAACTTGCTGAAATTCCTTTGGTAGATGCTGTTAAGATGGCAAGCCTTACTCCTGCAAGAATTATAAATATCGATAGCTCAAAAGGCTCATTAACCGCAGGCAAGGATGCCGATGTGGTTATTTTCGATGAAGATATTAATATCTATACCACCATCGTTAGCGGCCGCATAGTATATTCATCCGCTAACATTTATCAGCCCATATAAATTGGAAATTAAAGTTTTTGATACCCGGCAATTAATGGGCGAAAGCGCCGCCACTGCGGTAGCCGCGAAAATTACTGCGCTCTTAAAAGCTCAGCCCGAAGTAAATATCATCTTCGCCGCCGCGCCATCGCAAAATGAGTTTTTGGTAGCTTTTGTCACTAAGGATATTCAATGGAACTGCATTAACGCGTTCCACATGGATGAATATATTGGCTTACACGCGGATGCGCCGCAAGCGTTTGGTAATTTTCTGAAGGATCGCATTTTTTCGAAACTTCCTTTTAAAAGCATCAACTATTTAAATGGCAACGCCACAGATGTTGATAAAGAATGCACCAGATACCAAAACCTGCTAACCCAATACCCGCCCGATATAGTTTGCCTCGGCATAGGCGAGAACGGCCACCTTGCTTTTAATGATCCGCATGTTGCTGATTTTAACGACCCCAAACTGGTAAAACAAGTTAAACTTGATTTGGCTTGCCGTCAGCAACAGGTAAATGATGGTTGTTTTACGACTATTGACGAGGTGCCCAGCCATGCGCTTACGTTAACCATTCCGGCCTTATTAAGCGCCAATTATCTTTCCGCAGTCGTTCCCGGCCCGGCTAAGGCGCAGGCGGTTTATAATACATTAAATGCAGAGGTGAATGAGTTGAACCCCGCAACTATCCTGCGTACACACCACGATGTTATTTTATACCTTGATAAAGCAAGCAGCGCATTAATTGGTTAATGTTATCTGAACACCAGTATATCAATATCCCTTTCTTCCTTTTTCAGTTGCAAACCCAGATCGGCTAAGGCATTTTCAAGGTCGCCTTTTTTCTCGGGCATGTATTTAAGGCTGATGTCGTAACTGGTATTGTCGCCTGTTTCATCAACTACCGGTAGTTTCACTATACCAAACCCTTCAAGGTATCCGGCCAGATCGCTCAATTTTACATCCTGGCCGTTAAAGTCACTATGGTCGGCCGTAAAGTCTTTTTCCTTAGCAGTAGATCTCTTCAGTTTGGCAAATTTAGCGGTATCCGCAATAGTTAATATATATACCGTTTTTCTTTGTTTCTCCATTGCAGCCTGCAGGTCAAAATTGCTGCTAAGTTGTCTGATCATGTAAGGCTTTAGATCAGCCTCATGCCCTTTAGGTACAATTACGTCTATGCAATATAATTTATTCTCTTCTTCAATAGCTCTTGGGGTAAGTTCCTGTGTCCGCCCATAAGGCACATCGCCATAGGCAATGCGGTAAGCATTTTCCAACGATAAATTGAGCATGCTTAATCTACGGTCCTTAAAAACACTATCGCGTTGATAATTCATATAAGCGCTGCCTAAACCGTCTATTTTAGGCTGTACCAAAAAACGGCTTTGAACGGTTGGATCGGCTGGAAAAAAGGTTTTGAACGGGTCTTCAACTATTAAATCATTTTTCACCGGCAGGTTTATCTTTTTTCCTGCCAGCACATCGGCTATAGCTTGTTTGGTAATATTTTCAGGCGATGTTATAGCCACAACAACCCCCTTTTTATCAATAAGTATTGAATGCGGAATGGTATGAAAAGGAAAATAAGCCCTGATGGCATCTGCCGTATCAATAGCGAACCACAGATTCGATGGCCGGTTGTGGATAAATTGCTTTATGCGCACTTCTTTTTCGGATGTTATGGTAATAACCTGTAGTTTTCCTTTGTAGGCTTTTTGTAAGCTCTGTAAATTAGGCATGGCCGCCACGCATGGGCTACACCAGGTTGCCCAAAACTCCAGCCATATAACTTTTCCTTTAAACTGGCTAATATCTGCCCGGTTTACAGGCGCATTGAGTATAGTTTTAAAAGTGATGTTGTTAACAGTCTCGCCTATTTTAAGCTGGGCGTTTGAAAATTGAATAGTTACACAAAGAAAAATAAGAAGCAATAATTTTTTCATATATAATACAGTCGCAGGTCACTAAAAATATAAATTTATTATAAAACGAACCCCATCCGTTCAAATAATAAAACCGTTTCCCCAAATAAAATTCCGTTCACCCCCTTTATTTTCAAAAAAATAAAATTTTCTATTGACAAACGCATTTTAAACCGTACATTTACCACGCAAACAAAAAACAATGAAAGTTAACAACGCATTTTTTTATGGTTACTACTTTTACTTTAGCAGTAAGAGCCGGGACTAATATGCGTTAACAACATATAAAGAAACTGAAAAGTCCCGGCCCACAAGCCGGGATTTTTTGTTTAAAGGGCATTTATGAAAAGCGAAAAAACAAGAGTTGCCATACAGGGTATCCGCGCCTCCTTCCACGAAGAGGCTGCATTCAAATTTTTTGGAGAAGATATTCATACCATTGAATGCAACTCGTTTAAACAAACGTTCGAAGCATTAGAGAAACGCGAGGCTGACTACGTGGTAATGGCCATTGAGAACAGCATAGCAGGCAGCATATTGCCAAACTATACGCTCATGATGCAGTATGGCTTCCCGGTTGTGGGCGAAGTTTATATCCCCATCCAAATGCATTTAATGGCGCTGCCTGGTGTAAAATTCGAGGATGTAAAGTATGTAACCTCGCACCCCATAGCCATACGCCAATGCATTGATTTTATTGATGAATATCCGAATCTCACTATCGTTGAAAGCAGCGATACTGCCGCTTGCGCTAAACGCATTCGCGACGAACAGTTAACCGACACCGTAGCTATTGCCAATACTTTAGCCGCAAATCTCTACGGGCTGGACATATTGGAGCGCCGCATCGAATCGAACAAAAAGAATTTTACCCGTTTCCTCATCATCACCCATCATGATACACAGGTAAAACGCACGCCGAATAAAGCATCGTTATGTTTCCAGGTAAGCAATAAGGTGGGTTCGCTGGCTAAGGTGCTAAACATTTTCGCCGAGCAAAACCTGAATATGAGCAAAATACAGAGTATGCCCGTACTTGGTAAACCAAACGAGTATAATTTTTATGTAGATGTGGAATGGAAGGACAGCAAAAATTATGATACTGCCATACGCCAGATGCTGAAATACACCCACAACTTTAACGTTTTGGGCGAATATGAAAGGCACGAAGAACAACCCACTACCGAGCAATTCAAGAAACCTGAAAAAAGGAAATATATAAAGATAAAGGTTAGGGATTAGTGATTAGATAATAGAGATTAGTAAAAATTAAAAAACATAAATAGTGCCGGGTTAACCGGCAAAACTCAAAACAAGATGAAACTAAATTTAAACATACAACCCCTTCACACCTGGATAAAAACAGGTAAAGAACCGCTTTTAATTGCGGGCCCTTGCAGTGCCGAAACTGAAGAGCAACTGGTAGCTACAGCACATTTATTAGCCGCTACAGGTAAAGTATCCGCTTTACGTGCCGGGATCTGGAAACCACGTACCCGTCCGGGTGAGTTTGAAGGTATTGGCAGCATCGGCCTTGAATGGCTTAAACGTGCCAAGGAAGAAACCGGCTTGCCAACCGCTGTTGAGGTTGCTACCGCGAAACACGTTGAAGAAGCTTTAAAAGCAGGCGTTGACATCCTTTGGGTAGGCGCGCGTTCAACTGTTAACCCTTTCACCGTACAGGAAATTGCCGACGCACTTAAAGGTGTTGACGTACCCGTAATGGTTAAAAACCCGGTAAACCCCGATCTTTCATTATGGATAGGTGCTTTGGAGCGTATAAACAATGCGGGTATCACCAAACTGGCAGCCATACACCGCGGTTTCTCATCGTACGAAAAATCAGCGTTCCGCAACGAGCCGATGTGGGATATCGCCATCCAGCTTAAAACTTTAGCGCCCGAATTGCCTATCATCAATGACCCAAGCCACATTACCGGCAACCGTTCATTGATCGGTTACATCTCGCAAAAAGCGCTTGACCTTGATATGCAAGGTTTGATGATCGAATCACACATCGACCCTTCTGTAGCCTGGACAGATGCCGCTCAACAGGTAACTCCTGCCGCTTTAGCTGAAATTATTGATCATTTGGCTTTACGCAAACCTGAAATAAGCGATGCTGTAGTGAAAGATGCTTTGTCGGAACTGCGCAGTAAGATTGACAAGATTGACGACCTGCTGATACAAAAAACTGCTGAACGCATGCAGATAGCTGAAAAGATAGGTCAGTACAAAAAAGATAACGGCATCACCATTTTACAGGTTAACCGTTGGGACGAGATATTGCAAAAACGCACCGCTTACGCAAAAGCATTAAAACTAAGCCCTGAGTTTACTGAGAAATTATTAGAGTTGTTGCACGCAGAATCAATCCGCAGGCAAACAGAAGTGATGAACAAAGGCGAAGCGCAACCCGCTGAAAAATTGACCCACGCTTAATTTTGTGATGAGTAAAAATATCATCCTTACTAAAAAAACAAAAACCGCCACCGGCACCGTTCAGCTCACCGGCTCCAAAAGCGAATGCAACCGCGCGCTTATTATCGAAGCCCTGAGCAAAGGCAAAGTGAAGGTGGAGAATATGTCAGATGCTGCGGATGCGGTGACGTTGGCTCAAGTCCTTAGTCTCAAGTCGGGAGTCCAAAGTCAGAAAGACAATGCTGACTCAAGACTATCGACTGAAGACTTAAGACTGGTAAACATCGGTCCCGCCGGCACTGCCATGCGTTTCCTTACCGCGTATTTTACGTTGCAGGATGATGAAGTGATACTAACAGGCAGCGAACGTATGAAGCAACGCCCCATAGGTATTTTGGTGGATGCGTTGCACAAACTGGGGGCAAATATTGAGTACGAAGAAAACGAAGGCTTCCCGCCACTGCGAATAAAAGGTGGTTTTGAGCAGTTGACCAACACTATCAGCATAAAAGGCAATATCAGCAGCCAATATATTACGGCTTTATTGTTGATCGCTTCACAACTACCACAAGGTTTGGAACTGCACATCGAGGGCGATCTTACGTCCAAACCTTATGTGGAGATGACGCTGGCAATGTTGCAGCAGGCAGGCATTCAACACCAATGGAACGATAATGTGATCAGCATTGTGCACCAGGAGTTCAGGGAAACTTTACTGCCTGTTGAACCCGATTGGAGCGCGGCATCATATTGGTATGCGATAGCCGCTTTGGCCGATGAGGCAGACCTGTTCCTGCCCGGTTTAACGCAATATAGCTTACAGGGCGATAGCGTTATCACCGAGATCATGGCTAACTTCGGCATCACCTCGCAGTTTAAGGATGGTGGCGTACATTTGCAAAAGGAAGTAAAACCGATTGCCCGCAAAATATTCGACCTGAAGGAATGCCCCGATTTGGCGCAAACCATCATCGTAGTATGCGCGGCGCTGGGCCATGAAGCAACATTTACCGGCCTTGAAACCCTGAAAATAAAGGAAACCGACCGTGTAAAAGCATTGCAAAATGAGCTGGCAAAAATTGGTGTTAAGCTGATCGAGAAGGGACAGGTATACAAGCTGGATTGCAGCGAAAAATATATCCCCGCAAAGGTTTTCATCAACACCTACGAAGATCACCGCATGGCAATGGCCTTCGCGCCGCTTGCTTTGATTATTCCTGAAGTGGAATTTGAAGATGCTGATGTAGTTGAAAAATCATACCCGGCGTTTTGGAAGGATTTGGAGAAGGTGGGATTTAGAGTAGCCCCACCCAACCCTCCCCGGTAGGGAGGGCTTTTAAAAAAGAAATTATCATATTTACAAAAAAAAACAAAGTCTCCCCTACCGGGGGAGATTTAGAGGGGGCTTATGGCAGGCAATTCATTCGGGCAACTATTCCGCATAACAACATTCGGCGAATCACATGGCGAAGCCATTGGCGTAATCATCGACGGCTGCCCGTCGCAGTTGCCTGTGGATCTGGAATACATCCAGGGCGAACTCGACAAACGCAAACCCGGTCAGTCCAAAATAACTACCCAGCGTAAAGAAAGCGATACGGTAAAAATATTGTCGGGCGTGTTTGAAGGCGAAACTACCGGTACACCCATTGCCATGCTGATACCCAACGAAGATCAGCGCTCAAAAGACTATAGCCATAATACCAACGTTTTCCGACCATCACACGCTGACTACACCTACCAAACCAAGTATGGCATCCGCGACCACCGTGGTGGCGGCCGTTCATCAGCCCGCGAAACTGCGGCACGTGTGGCAGCAGGCGCTTTAGCTAAGTTATTATTGAAAAGCCAGGGCATTGAGATCGTGGCCCACGTAAGCAGCGTTGGCAAAATAAACGCTCCGAATGTTGAAATTACCAGCGCGCAGGATTTTATCGACGAGCGCGAAAAAAACATCGTACGCTGTGCCGATCCGGCAACTGCCGAGGAAATGATAGAATTCATCGACAGCATCCGCAAGCAGGGTGATACCGTTGGCGGAAAAATCAGCTGCTATATAAAAAACTGCCCCGTTGGCTTAGGCGAACCCGTTTTTGACAAGCTCCACGCCGAACTGGGTAAAGCCATGTTGAGCATTAATGCCGTACACGGTTTTGAATTTGGCTCCGGCTTTGCAGGCAGCGAAATGCGTGGCTCTGAACATAACGACATTTTTGTGAACCAAAAGGGCGATATCAAAACCATCACCAACTTTTCAGGTGGCATACAGGGCGGCATCAGCAATGGCATGCCTATCGAGTTCAGGGTGGCCTTTAAACCCGTAGCCACCATTATGCAAAGCCAGGCCACTGTTGATAGCGAAGGCAACACCGCCGAAATATCCGGCAAAGGCCGCCACGACCCATGTGTAGTGCCCCGCGCTGTACCTATTGTTGAAGCTATGGCCGCTTTGGTTTTGGCAGATCATTGGTTGAGGAACAGGAATAGCATTTTGGCTTAATGAGCTAAAAGCCTAAAGCTGAAAGACCAAAGCTCTCTGAATAATTTTCTTCTAGTTAATGTTAAAGGCAATTAATTTACTACTTTTATTAGTATATTTAAACCTATGCTTTTCACCGAAGACTTTTTACACTACGTATGGAAATTTCGCCTGTTCGATAAATCCAACCTCAAAACCGTAGACGGTGAAGAGATAGAAATATTTTCAGCTGGGATGCACAACACCCATTCAGGTCCCGACTTTCATAACGCCCGTATCCGCATTGGCGATACAACCTGGGCAGGTAATGTAGAGGTGCATGTCCCCTCGTCCGACTGGCGCAAGCATGACCATACTAATGACAAGGCCTATAATAACGTCATCCTGCATGTAGTTTACCGCGACGATGAACCCGTGATATTATCAGATGGCCGCCGTATGCCAACGCTCGAACTGGAGAACCGCATCCCTCCCGAGTTGTATAACCGCTTTCATTCGCTGGTGTATGGCAACCAAACCATCATCCCCTGCGAGGGTAGCATAGGCCATGTGGATGATATGACCATCCGCACTTGGCTTACCCGGGTTTTAATTGAACGTTTGGAAAAACGAGCCAAAACCGTCATCAAAGCCCTCAATAACAATCGTGGCGATTGGGAAGAAACCTTTTACCAGTTCCTTGCCGCCAATTTCGGCTTTAAAACCAACGCCTTGCCATTTGAGCTGTTGGCAAAATCGCTGCCGCAAAACATCCTCGCCAAACATAAAAATAACCCTATGCAGATAGAGGCATTGGTATTTGGGCAAGCAGGATTTTTAGAGGGCGATCTGATTGACGAATATCCCAAAAAGCTAAAAGAAGAATACAGTTTCCTTAGAAAAAAGTACAGCCTCACGCCTATCGATAACCATTTGTGGAAGTTCATGCGCATGCGCCCGCAAAATTTCCCCACCATCAGGCTGGCACAGTTCGCGGCTTTAATAGTGAGGTCAAACCACCTGTTCTCTAAAATATTGGATATCCGAGAGGTCAAATCCCTGCGCGACCTGTTTACCGAGATAAATGTAAACCCCTATTGGGAAGATCATTATCGTTTTGATGTACCATCCAAACCATCATCCAAAAACCTCGGCACTTCATCCATTGATGTATTGCTGCTCAACACTTTGGCTGTATTTCTGTTTAGTTATGGCAGGCACCTGCAGCTGGAATATTATACCAGTCGCAGCCTTAAACTGTTGGAAAATTTGCCGGCAGAAGAAAACAATATAATTGCCAATTTTGGCGTTTTGGGTGTAAAAGCTAAAAATGCTTTTGAATCGCAGGCGGTTTTGGAGTTAAAGAATAATTATTGTAATTTTAAAAAGTGCCTGCATTGCGGCATCGGTAATAAAATACTGGCTGACAACAAAATATACAAATGAACCCGGGAAGCGGATTAACATTGTGGACGATATTTAACGGGCTTGTAGCACTTGCGGCCCTTTATTTAATTTACAGGTACCTGGTAAAGCCGCTATTGAGTAAACACTAAAAATACAGGTTGATATGTTGCAAAGGATTCTCACATTTTTCGAACGTTACTCTTTTGGGGTATGTACTTACCTTGGGCGCCGGTTTAATATTTCCACCAATAAAATACGGCTATTTTTCATCTACTCCTCATTCCTGGCAGTAGGCTTCCCGCTTATATTCTACATATTCGCCGGCATAGTGCTCGATATACGTAACTATGTAAAGAGGGTTCATACACGGGTTTCTGATCTATAATACATCGTTTCCTCTGAAAAAAAATCAATAAGGATACGCCGCAAACCCATAAATTACAGAACGTTGAAAGCTGCCTGCCATTTATTGCTTTGGAGCATGAGTTTGCTTTGTATCCTTTTATAGTTAATTATTAGAAAATTGTCTGATCAAAAACCAATTATCTATTTACTAACCTAATTACAGCAGCCTGCCTGTTTTAACAGCCTCCTGCAAATTCCTAACCCTGAATTTGGGTTTATATATTTTGTGCGATAACCGCTTTACCCATGGCGAACGGTAACCAAACACCGTCTTTATCACTTTCACACTCGCCGAACCTTTGGGGTAGCCGTATTTATACCACGTAAATTTTGAATCATCCACGCGGAAGGTTTCGGTAAACTCAGCCAAAAAAAGGTCTATCTCAATATCAAAAATATCAAGGTCCAGGTCAATGCTGGTATCCAGGTATAAAGCACAAGGATCAACCTGCTGTATTTTATACCTTGTGCAATAGTCAACTATAAATTCTTTTAACTGGGGCAGTACTTCTTCCATTTAAACGAGTTTATTTGCTTATAAGACACGTAAATTTACGGGAAGGTTGCATGCCGAAGGTTTAAAAAATGTTAAATTTATCAAACCGTTGTTTTGCTATTTTGTCAAGCATAAAATAAAAAACAGCCTGCATTAAAACTAACCACGTAACTTTACAGTTAAACACATCAACCAACATACCCTGTTAAAAAAATGGCTTTTATTGATTATTATAAAATTTTAGGGGTCGATAAAAAAGCGTCGGAAAAGGATATTAAGAATGCCTACCGCAAACTGGCGCGTAAATATCACCCCGACCTTAACCCCAACGATGCCGAGGCCAATAAAAAGTTCCAGCAACTGAACGAGGCCAATGAGGTATTAAGCGACCCCGACAAACGCAAAAAATACGACCAGTACGGCGAAAACTGGCAGCATGGCGAAGCTTATGAGCAACAGGCCCGGCAACAACAACAAAGCAGGCAGCAAAGCTATGGCGGTGCGCAGGGCTTTGATTTTGAAGGTTTTGGCGGTGGTGAGAGCGGTGATTTTTCGGATTTCTTCCAGTCGATGTTTGGCGGTGGTGGCAGCGCACGGGCCGGGCGCGGCAGGCAGGGCGGTTATCGCGGGCAGGATTATAATGCCGAATTAAATTTAAGCCTGAAAGATGTAAGCGAAACACAGAAACAAACGCTTACAGTTAACGGCAAAAATATACGCATCACCATCCCGGCAGGTGTAGAAAACGGGCAAACCATAAAAATTACCGGCCATGGCGGACCGGGTGTTAATGGCGGCCCGGCAGGCGATCTTTTTATAGCATTTTCAGTGGCAAACGATCCAAAATTTAAACGCAACGGCAACGATTTATACGCCACGGTAAAACTTAATTTATATACGGCTATTTTAGGCGGCGAAATTACTGCCGATACCCTCACCGGAAAGGTAAAACTGAAAGTAGCTCCCGAAACGCAAAATGGCACCAAGGTAAAACTAAAAGGCAAAGGCATGCCGGTTTACAAAAAGGCCGATACTTTTGGCGACCTGTACCTCACCTACGAGATTGAACTCCCTACCAACCTTACCGATAAACAAAAGGCATTATTTGAAGAATTGGCAAAATCATAAAAAATTAACCCCATGGCAAATACACATTTAATAGCAACCGTTGATTTTTGCAGGTATCATGATGTGGAATACACGTTCATCAATTCGCTGCATGAGGCCGGGCTGGTACAAATTACTGTAGTAAATGAAACGCCTTACATAGCCGAAACCGAACTGCAAAAGCTGGAGCGCATGATACACCTGCACCACGACCTGGAGATAAACATAGCGGGCATTGAGGCCATCACCCACCTGCTTGATCGTGTAGAACAAATGCAGGAAAACTTACGCGGATTAAAAAACCGGCTAAGATTGTACGAGGAAGATTAACAACCTTTAATTCTCCCTTTTGTCATTTCGACGAGTTTGAGGGGGAATGCGGGGAAACGAGGAGAAATCCTCTACGCCCTGCATTTACGCTGTGCATGACCGCAATGCATGATGTATAAGATTTATCTTCGCCCCTTGCTTTACCCATCCCTTCTGCTCATCGAAATGACAGATACTTTTCTATCTCTTCCCACCTAAAAAAGCATGTAAAGCCTGCTGTGTAAATTCCGATAGCACCAGTTCGCCGCTGGTAGCGGCGCGTTCGTGTAACAGTTTATCCCAATCTTCAGTACCTTCCCAAAGTATCTGCTTAAGGCCGGTCAGCGCCTCAGGATGATACGATGCCAACTTTTGAGCCAGCCCATCTAATGCTTCGTCCATACTAGCTATATCAGCATATACTTCGTTATACAACCCTTTTTCCTTTGCCCATTGCGCGCTTTGAAAATCGGTGGCGCGGATGGTTAATTGCGAAAAACCCGGTAATCCTATCTTTCTTACCACCGCAGGCGAAATAACAAATGGTCCTATACCTATAGCCAGTTCGCTTAATTTAATTGCGGCTGCTTCGGTAGCGAGGCAATAATCGGCCCCGGCGGCGAGGCCTACCCCGCCTCCAACGGCTTTACCCTGCACCCGTGCAATTACAATTTTGGGCGATGTACGGCAGGCGTTGATCACCCTTGCAAAGCCCGAGAAGAATATGGCGCCAGCTTCTTTGTCTTTTATCTGTAGCAACTCTTCAAAGCTTGCGCCGGCGCAAAAAGTGCGGTCGCCTTCGCTTTTTAGTATGATAACGCGAGTCTGTATGTCACTACCGGCTTGCACAATAGTAGTGGTAAGTTCATCAAGTAAAGCGGCAGGCAACGAGTTTTGCGCCGGATGGTAAAAGCTTATGGTGGCGATACCTTCAACGCTGATGTTTAAAGTTACGTTGCCGTTTTCGGTTGCTGGCATGGTTTATAAGTTTATAAAGTGAAATTACACATTTCGCATTTTGGCAAGGTAAAAGAAAAATTTAATTTTATTTATGGTAGATTTTGAAACCGGGGATACATACCCACAATCTGGCAACCTATAGTTTAAAAACGAAAAACGGCTGCCATCAGTTAAGGCAGACATTTTTAAGTGACCGTGAGCAGAAATTTATTTTGGCTTCGGCCCCGCCTGAAAAATTCTCGTTGAATCCGGAGTATGGCTACAAGAAATTTACTGCCGGCACACGCTTTACTTATTTTGGCAAGATAGACCTTTATGGTTATGGTCAAAACTCCGATGGTATCCACCCTCAAGTACCGCTTGATGTAGACGCTAACACACTTGTGCCCGATGAATACTTGTATTCAGGTAAAGTAACCAGCGACCTTTACTTTGCTTACAAAATAAGCAAGAACGCCCGTATATCTATTGGCTGCGACAACGTGTTTAACGTTCACCCAGATTTGGGATACGTTGTTGGTGCTAAAGGATGGGATTTTAACAACGAACCGGCCGGTCCGTTTGATGCCGTGCAAATGGGTGAAAACGGCCGTCGGTTTTTCGCACGCGTTGGCTTCGCTTTCTAAAAAAATAAATTGTTAAATAACAAAGCCGCTCCATTTAAGTAGGGCGGCTTTGTCATTTCAAATCGTACTACTATTTATATTAAAGGCAGATCAAAATAAAAGGTTGAGCCTTTGCCCGGCGTGCTTTCCACCCCAATTTTACCGTTGTGGGCATTAATTATCTCGGCTGATATATACAAACCCATACCCAGCCCACCAGCCATAAATTTCTTGTCCTCAACCCGGTAAAACCGCTCGAATATGCGTTCTATCTGTTCGCCCGACAAACCAATACCAAAGTCGGTTACCGATACGCGCACCTTGTCGCCCTGTCGCAATGTTTTAATAATGATATTCTTATTGTCTGGCGAATATTTTACAGCGTTGTTTATCAGGTTCATTAATACTTGTTCCAAACGCTCGGCATTACCGTCTATCCAAAAATCATCATTTGCCTGGTTATGAAAATTGCTGTTAGGGTAAATATGCTCGGCATTCTCAACCCACGAAGCTATAAGCAAGGCAAGATTAATTTTACCCAATTTATACTCTAAGCGCCCGGCCTGTATTTTGCTTACATCCAGCAAATCATTTACTAAACGCTGTAGCTTGTTCATTGATGAATTAGCCTTTTCAACATAAGTTTTTATAGACGGTGGCAATTCATCTTTTTTGTACGATGCCAGTAACTGTAAATATCCTTTGAGGCTGGTAAGCGGCGTTTTCAGCTCATGGCTGGCTATGCCGATAAACTCATCCTTCTTTTCCATCGCCTTTCTCTGGTCCTCTATATCTGTTGCGGTACCTACCCATAAAATTATCTTACCATCATCATTATGCAATGGGATGGCCCTGTTCAGGTGCCAGCGGTAGCTGCCGTCGGCACCATTCCTGTAGTGGTTTTCTACCTCAAATACATTACCCGATGCAAGCGCTGCCTTGTATTTCTCCATTGTGATCGCGAGATCATCGGGATGCACAATTTCTTTTAATGCTAATTCTTTTGTTTGAAAATTACCGAGCCTGGTGTAATCATACCATTGCTGGTTATAAAAATTGGCTTCCCCATCTGGTAAGCTGGTCCAGGTCATTTGCGGTATATTGTTAGCCAGTAAACGAAAGTGTTCGCGACTGATGAAAAGTTCGCTTTTACGTTCCCTAACAGTGTCTTCCAGCTTGTCATTCAACTTTTTTGTAGCATTTTGCGCTGCTTGCAGTTCTTCATTCTTTTGCTTTAGCTGCTGTTCAGCTTCTTTTAATATGGTCAGGTCTGTAAGTATCAGGCTCAAAGCAATACCCTCATCCATTTCAAGGGTATTGCATGAAAGCAGGCAGGGTATAAGACTGTCGTTCTTACCCTGCAGTATTATTTCTTCTTTGCAATCTTCCTCCCAACTGTTAGCTATTAGCTTATTGAACTTTTTGCGCGATAGTTTTGGGATAAATTTGTCAAATGACAAACCAAGCACTTTTTCAAGGGGCATGCCCATCATACTTGCAAAGCGCGAATTACTATACAAAATAAGGCCATCGCGGTTAAGCGTAACAGCGCCTTCATTCATTTTTTCAATAAAAACGCGGTAGGTTTGGTCGGCAGTTTTTAATGTATAAAGCTGGTGCCCGCCATCGCTTTCAACTACAAACGCATCAACCTGCCCGGTACGGATGGCGTGTATGGTATCATTCGCCTCCTCCAGCTGCATGCGAAGCTCTTCGTTCTCGCTTAACAGATCTTTATAATATGTATCCTTTTCCTGTTCCATTTGTTAATTCGAGCTTGATAAACCAAGCCCTCTCAATACTTTTTCAGTATCAGACATATCGCCAATCAACCTGCGTACAGGCAATGGCGACATTTTAATAAGCATAGGCAATGCAATAACCTGCTCACGTTGGGCTATTAATGGCTGCTGATAAACATCAGTTATCTCCAGCTCATAATTGCCCTTTAAATGCGTTTCGCATATCGCTTTTAAATTGGCGATAGCGCGCGAAGAATTAGGCGAGGCGCCTGTTATAAACAATCGTAAAATGTAAACTTGTTTCCCGCTTAAATCTTCGTAGTCCGGCTCGGTATTTTGCTTTGTCATGCAGTGTATGTTATGCAGGCCGAATATTTAAGCCAACCAATACTTTTTCTTCATTTGAAAGGTCGCCGATAATTTTACGTATCGGTTCAGGCACTTTTCTTACCAGTGTTGGTATGGCGAATATCTGGTCGCCTTCGGCCAATTGCGGTTGCACCAAAAGGTCTATCACCTCAATTTTATATTGGCCCTTTAAATGCTCTTCGCAATATTTCTTAAGGTTATGCAATGCAGCAACAGACTTTGCCGTTTTACCTGCAATGTAAAGCCTTAGTTCATATTTTTTATCTATTGTCATTTTTATAAATTCTTCAGGTTAAACAATTATCCTTTGCCTTCCCGCCTTAAATGCGTCATTTCATGGCGGGTTTTCTCGGCCACCTGCTTTATCAGCTCTTCTTCCTGGTAGGTCTTGTTCAGTTCTTCTTCAACAGATTCAAACTCAGTTTGCAGGCTCGATATTTTTGCCTCCAGTACCTTGCGCTTACGAATAACCTCGCGATCCTTACGGCTTACGGCGTAGTCGCGCAAAACCTCACCTGTTTGTTCCTGCAATAGCTGTGCCTCTCTTGCCGAACCGGTAAGCACGCCATCGGGCCCAAGATAAACTTCCACCAGGTCGAGCCCCTTATCCGTTATCACAAATTCGCGAACCTGGTTAGAGTGCTTCATACCCCGCGACTTCATGATATACATCCCACGGTTACGTTCGCCATTGTATTCAATATCGCGAACCAGCAGCCACGCATCAACTAACGATGAAACGCCTTCGTCGGTTTGCTCACTTACAATGGTATTCAAAGTAAGGGCCGTGAACATTACTGTTATTTGTTCTTCCTGTAAAAAATCTATCAGCCGTATCAGCATCGATTTTACTTCGCTTACCGAGCCTACTGTGATGAGGTTAGTTATGGGGTCAAGTATTACAGTTGCGGGTTTAAATTGCTTTATCAACTTGTACATTGATACCAGGTGCATTTCCAAACCATGCAGCGTGGGCCGGGATGCGAAAAACTTTAACACCCCCTTATCAACGTATTGCCGCAGGTCCACACCTATGGATTGCATATTCCTGATAATTTGATTGGGCGATTCCTCGAACGCAAAATAAATACAACGCTTACCGCTACGGCAGGTTTCGCTGGCAAAGTAAGCCGCTATACTTGTTTTACCTGTTCCGGCTGTGCCAGATACCAATATGCTACTCCCTTTAAAAAATCCCCTGCCATCCAACATTTTATCGAGTGAGGGTATGCCCGACGACACCCGATCAGACGATACCGGTTTTTCTAATTTCAAGGAAGTTACCGGCAAAACGGAAATACCATCCTCATCGATCAGGAACGGGTATTCGTTTGTGCCATGCACCGAGCCACGGTATTTTACAATACGCAGCCTGCGGGTTGAAATTTGGTTGATGACCCTATGATCAAGCAGGATGACACAATCGGATACATATTCCTCAAGCCCTTGCCGTGTTAATTTGCCATCACCACGTTCGCCGGTTATAATGGCGGTGACGCCTTTTTCCTTTAACCAATGGAACAGCCTGCGTAATTCGGCTCGGAGCAGCGCCTGGTTGGAAAGGCCTGAAAACAAGTTTTCCAAAGTATCCAATACCACCCTTTTGGCGCCTATACTGTCAATAGCGTAGTTAAGGCGTATAAATAAGCCATCCAGGTCATATTCGCCTGTTTCTTCTATTTCGGTACGATCAATATGAACGTGGTCTATTTTTATTTTCTTTTCAGCCTGTAGCTTTTCCAGGTCGAAACCTAATGAAGTAACATTTGCTGCTAATTCAGCCGCTTTTTCTTCAAAAGCCATAAATACTCCAGGCTCGTTAAATTCAGTTGCGCCGCGTACAATAAACTCTAAAGACAATAAAGTTTTGCCGCAGCCTGCATCGCCACATACTAGCGTAGGGCGGCCTAACGGCAAGCCACCGCTTGTTATTTCATCAAGGCCGGTTATCCCTGTTGGTGTTTTTGGCAACACGGCATGATGATTCTTTTTATTTTCTTTTTTCTGAGTTTTACTCATTTTGCAACAAGTTTTAATTTAAAATAGTGTTGTGTATCAGCTAATAATATTTATTCCCTTTTTTAAATTCTAATTTCTTACAATCGCAAATTGGTGGAAATTGTTTTTGGAGAGGTACAAAAATTTGTAAAAGCAGCGTAAATAGTTTATTACACGCAGGTATAAATGAACAGGAATATTTACCAATATATTAGTGATATTTTAAACAGACAATATAGCAAGATGTTTTATTTGTAAATAAAATATCCTACAACTATAATTACTATTTGCAATATATCATTTAAATTAATATTTAATAAAAGCGTATTAGTTAGCCAAACTAATAGACTGTTTATAGTGTTATCTTTAATAAAATATTCGACTGCACAATCCCCTTACAATGCTACCAACCCCAAACAAAAAATCAACCAAAAGAAAATTCTGGAAGTTTTTTACCCTATTGGGCCCGGGCCTGACAACCGGCGCGGCCGATGACGACCCGTCGGGCATTGCTACCTATTCGCAAACGGGCGCACAGTTTGGTTACGGACAGCTATGGACAGCGCTTTATATGTTGCCTTTTATGACGGCTGTACAGGAAGCCTGCGCGCGTATTGGCCTGGTAACAGGTAAAGGCATAGCCGCAATTGTTAAGGAGCATTACAGCCGTACCGTACTTTATGCGGTAGTGGGCCTGGTTGTAGTTGCAAACACCATAAACATTGGTGCCGATATTGGCGCAATGGCTTCGGCGGCGCAATTGCTGATTCCTGTAAATTTTACCTTTTTAACTTTATTTTTTACCGCCGTTATATTAGTGCTCGAAATATTTACCAATTACAAGGTTTACTCAAAAATATTAAAGTGGCTGGCCCTTGCGCTGCTCGCTTACCCCATAACTGTATTTATTGTAAAACAACCCTGGCTAACGGTATTAAAAGCTACTGTTATACCGCATTTTGAATTTAATTTTGCCTTCCTGTTCATCATTATCGGGGTAGTAGGCACAACCATATCGCCCTATATGTTTTTTTGGGAAGCATCACAGGAAGTTGAGGAACAGAAAGAAAAACATCGCATAAAAAACGGCCGGTCGATAGTCACCTGGGACCGTATACGTAGCATGCGGCTGGATAATAACGCCGGGATGATCATATCTGAAATAACTACCTGGTGCATATTATTGGTGGGTGCCACCGTTTTGCACAACAGCGGCGTACGCGATATTAATACCGCCGCCGATGCAGCCAAAGCGCTTGAGCCGCTGGTTAATTCTTTTCCCAATGCGGGTTTTTTAGCGAAGCTGATATTTTCAATAGGCATTATTGGCCTGGGATTACTTGCAGTACCTGTACTGTCGGGTTCGGCAGCCTATGCGGTGGCCGAAGCAGTTAATTGGAAAGCCAGCCTGAATTTTAAGCTGAAGCAGGCGCATGGTTTTTATGGTGTTATCACCATTGCCTCAATAATCGGCTTAATGATTAATTTTATTGGTATTGACCCGGTTAAAGCTTTGATATATGCTGCTGTATTGAATGGCGTTGCAGCCGTACCGCTGCTATTCCTGATAGCCAAAATAGCGCGAAACAAGAACATAATGGGCGAATATAGGAGTGGGTGGCTATCAACCGGTTTGTTATGGTTCACATTTGTGGCCATGGGCGCCGCCGCGGTAGCTATGTTCTTTACTATTTAACCCCCTCCCGCTCTAAAAGGGGAACTTTCCTTATTCAGTAATTCGTTTCTTATAAAAACATTAGCTAAACCGTTATGTTATAAAATATGACAAACATATACTGCCATGGGAATTTTACAACACATTGAACACCAGATATCAGCATTAAATGACTTGGTGAAAATAAATAACGACAGAATAAGCGGCTATCAAAAAGCCGCGGAAAGCACCAGCGACGATGACCTGAAAAGATTGTTCCTGGATTATATTGACGACAGCAAAAAATACAAGTCTGAGCTAAGCGACCATATTCACGTTTAGGCGGCGACCCATCAACCGGCACAACTTTAGGAGGTAAGTTTTACCAGGCGTGGATAGATGTGCGTGCCAAATTCTCGACAAAAGACCGACATTCCATTTTAGCGGATTGTGAATACGGTGAAGATATTGCCAATACGGCTTACCGCAACGCGCTTGATGATAAGGAACTGATATGGAAGGACGATAAACTAGTAACCCTTCTAAGCCACCAGCTTAAAGAATTAAAAAGCGCACACGACAATATAAAAAATCTGCGTGATGCTGCTGTGGCCGTACACCTGCAAACAAATAAAAATGATAAAGTTGAAAGTAACTGATAACACATTTTATTGTTTACGCTAAAGCGCTCACATATTATTGAAAATATACAGGCGCTTTATTTTATGATATGGTTAATAAAACTAATTTTACTAATATTACTGCGCTTTATATGGCATAAATAATATGCACTATAATTCATCTGCCCAAAACCATATTAACCAAAAATGAGCGCCGGACCGCTGCATACTTTACCAGAAGATATTTTCCGTACCGTATTTGAAAAGTCGCCGGGATCGCTGCTGGTTAAGGCTGATGCCCCGCGGTTTACTATACTTGCGGCAAGCGACACCTACCTGGCGGTAACGGCCACTACCCGCGACGCCATATTGGGCAGAGGTTTCTCTGAGGTTTTTCCGGAAAACGCAACTATTGATGACAATATAAAGGCCCAGCACATATTTAAAAAGGTGGTTGAAACAGGGCGAAAAATTGATATACCCAGCTACCGGTATGACATGTTCGACCCTGATACTTATACTTATGAAGAACACCATTGGTCGTGCAGCAATGTGCCTATCATAGGTACTGATGGCAAAATAGCCTATATATTAAATACCGTTGTTGATATTACCAAAGAGGTAAAAGCCCGGGAAGAAGCTATTGAAATTGCCAATAGGTTACGCCTGGCAAATGAAGCTACCGGCCTTGCCACGTGGGACCTGGACCTGGTTGACCAAACCTTTGAGTATTCGCCGCGTATGGCAGAAATATTTGGGCATAATGCCGATGAGGTACTTTCACTTGCCGCATTCCGAAGCCAGATAACTGCTGACGACATGGATAATATCATCAAGCCATCATTCAGACAGGCGATATTAACAGGTGAGTATTTATATGAAGTGAAGATTACCTGCCCTGACACATCAGTACGCTGGATAAAGACCCAGGGCGTTATTATATTCGATGCCAGCCATAAGCCTATTCGTATGCTGGGCACGGTACTTGATATAACTGAAAGCAAGCGTGATGAAATACGCAAGAACGACTTTATAGCTATGGCAAGCCACGAGCTGAAAACTCCGCTTACATCTCTTAAAGCCTATATACAACTGTTAGAAAAAAAGATAACCAAAGGAGGCGACCCGTTTATAAACAACGCGCTGGTGAAAGCCGGAAACCAGGTAAATAAAATGGCGGACCTGGTGTATGGCTTCCTTGATCTTTCCCGGCTTGAATCGGGCAAACTGCAGGTTAAGATACAGCCTTTTGATATTAATGAACTTATAACCGAAATAATTACCGAAACCTTACTGGTTAGTTACCATCATCAAATTGTTTTTAACCCGGGCAAAACGATAATAATAAATGCCGACCGTGAAAGGATAGGCCAGGTTGTAAGCAACTTTTTAAGCAATGCCATCAAATACTCGCCAAAAGAAAGCACGATTACCGTGTCGAGCGGTGTTTTTGACAATAATGTACAAGTTTCGGTTAGTGATACAGGTATAGGCATAAGATACAAAGACCAGGAGAAACTTTTCCAGCGATTTTACCGGGTTGAGAACGAAAACATTAAAACTATATCCGGCTTTGGTATAGGCCTTTACCTGGCAAGCGAAATCATACAGCGCCACAAGGGCAAAATATGGGTAGAAAGCAAGGAAGGCCAGGGATCAACCTTTTCTTTCAGCCTGCCACTTTGAGTTTGCAGTTGGCGGTTTGCAGTTGGCATCTGTTAAATATAAAATGGGCAGTTAGCAACTATAAAAACTGCTAACTGCCCGCTGCTATCTGCAAACTGAACTACTGCTGCCTGCTTAAAATCGAAGCAAATTTGGCTTGATAATCTTTATCCTGAGCCGTTAATTTATTATATAACGCGGTTTGATGCGCGTCCTTTGCAAAATCAGTTATACCTGCAAGCAGTTGTACACCTATCTGCACGTCGCGCATGCTTAAATTGTCGCTGTTATTTTGCAGCAGGTAATAATTATAGTCCAACTGGTCTACCAGGTAATTATCAATGTTTGTTACAAACGTAGTGCCTAATTTCCCCATATCCTGGTATTTCAAATTGTTTTTACCATATAAGGTATAACATGCCTGTGCCAGGTAGAATTTACGGGCTATTACGTCAATAAACGGATTAATATCGGGCATTTCCTTATCGTACAAGTTTAATACGTTGCGCGCCGAATCCAATTTATTTTGGTGTATCAGGCTTTGTGTCAGATCAAGGAAAGTGGTCATCATAACCGGGTAGAACATGGTGGTCGACTCGTGGTCAAGGTATTTGGCCGTTTTAAAATTGCCCCATTTAAACTTAGTCATTATGTTCTTGTACATCGTATCAACATGTACTTTTTCCATTTGGTCTTTAGTGGTGGTATCAACCTTAAACGGAATTAAATGGTAAGTGAAACCTTCTTTATACAGGTATGGCTGTAAACCTATCAGGTTTTCAGGGCCAACGGTCACGGTGAAACAAATAGGGCGTTTCCAGTGGTTGTGTGCAAGTATATCAAACATGGCCAGGTTATCCTTCATCACATAGTTCGAAGTATATTTCCATAACATGGTATCCGTAAGTTTACTTCTATCGCTTTCAGGTACTACACCGCTTTTGATCACCTCATCCTTGTTAACCGTTATTTTAAGGTTTTTGGTTGGCAGGTAGTTTGACCAATCGCCATTTTGGTATTGCACCTGGGCTGCTTTGTTGTCTGATGTCAGGAAGTCAAACAGATCACTCACTTCAGTATAACCCGGCACTTTCGCGTCATTATAATATTCCACATCACGCACACCATCTTTATATTTTTCAAAAGGCATGGTAATAGGCAACGGTTCCGACTCATTCATTTTGTGGGTCATCTGGCGTATGTACCAATCGCCTGTGAACAGGCTAAGATTCACAATACGCACGTCGGGCCGTATGTTTTCCACTTCCTGGTCGTACCATAACGAGTAGGTATCATTATCGCCATATGTAAACAATATGGCATTTGGCGGGCACGATATAAGATAGTTATAGGCCATATCGTGCGGCGTTAATTTTGTCGAACGGTCATGAGCCTTCCACTCCTCTTTTGCAAGCACAAACGGTACAGCAAGTAAGCAAACTCCAGTAGCCGCTATGGCTGCCATTTTTACGTTGAGTTTCATCCGTAGTAATTCTACAACGGCAACAACTCCCAACCCTATCCATATGGCAAAGGCATAGAACGAGCCCACATATGAATAATCACGCTCGCGCGGCTGTATGCTAGGCTGATTTACATATAAAACGATAGCCAGGCCGGTGAAAAACCATAATAAAGTTATCACCAAAGCATCCTTACGGCGGCGGTTAAAGTGGTATAGCATACCTAGTAAACCTAATATCAATGGCAGTGCGAAAAGCGGAGTATAAGTTACACCTTCAAGCGGGTGTGTAGGGTCGCCGCCAACTATTGATTTTGGCAAATGTTTGCCGCCATCAAAAATACCGGTGGTCCAGTTACCATCAATACCGGCCATTTCACTTTGGCCATCCATATCGTTGTAGCGGCCTGCAAAATTCCACAAAAAGTAACGCCCGTACATCTGGTACATTTGCCAGCTGAACATAAACTTAAAGTTATCAACTATAGTCGGCGCCTGTCCGTCGGGTATCCTTAGCCATTCCTTATAAAACTGCGGATCCTGACCATCGGTACTGTACATACGCGGCAGTATGGTGGTATGGTCGTATACGGTAGTCAGTTTTTTACTCGCTACTTCGTATTGGGTTTTCCCTTTACGGTAAATATTGCCACCCTCTTTCTGGTCGATAGGTTTGGCGTCGTAATATGGCCCGTATAATAAAGGCGTTTCGCCGTATTGCTCGCGGTTAAGATAGCTGTTTAAGGTAAAGGCGTTATCGGGGTGCGTATTATCCAAATTGGTACCAGCCGTAGCGCGGATAGGTATATAAGCAAATGAGCTATACCCCAAATAAATAAATGTTACGCACAAAAAGGCCAGGTTAAGCATTGGCTTTTTATTACGGATACTATATATTATACCGGCTATCAGTACAACTATTAACAACACGAAGAAGAATATGGACCCGCTGCCGAAACCAAAACCTAATGTGTTAACAAAGAACAAATCAAAATAAGCAGAGAATTTAATGGTGTATTCCCTGATGCCGTATTGTATGAATACCAGCGTTAGTATACCCAACAATACAGCAATAACAGCACCTTTGGTGGTAATAGCGCTGGTGCGGCGCAGGTAATAAACCAGTGCTATTGCAGGTATTGTCAGCAAGTTCAATAAGTGTATACCAATTGATAAACCAATAACATAGGCTATAAATATGATCCACTTATCGGCTCCCGGTTCATCGGCGTGGGCATCCCATTTCATTATTGCCCAAAAAACCAGGGCTGTACAAAATGACGACCATGCAAACACGATGGTTTCTACTGCCGAGAACCAGAAGGTATCGGTATAAGTAAATGCCAGCGCACCAACTAAGCCGGCTCCCATAATAACGTACAGGTTTGTTTGTGCCGCTGCCTCATCTCTGCCACCAGTCAGCTTTTTGGCAAGTGCAGTTATGGTCCAAAACAGGAACATAATGGTGCCGCCACTAGCCAGGGCCGAGCCAACGTTAGTAAAATAAGGCACTTTTGCAGCATTACCCATTGATAATAAGGAGAATGCTTTGCCCAGCATGGCAAACAAAGGGTAACCCGGCTGGTGTGCAACCTGTAAACGGTAGGCACATGAAATAAACTCGCCGCAGTCCCAAAAACTTACAGACGGCTCTAAGGTTAAGATATAGGTTATTGAGGCTATAACGAAACAAAGCCAGCCTAAAAGATTATTGATTTTTTTGTATTGCATGTATTGTTATTAAGGGTTTTTTCAAAGCGGCGTAAATATCAGAAATTTTATAGCTTTATTTAAAAAAAACAGTTTTTCAATGGTATTATTTAACAGAAATTAACGTTTATAGATGCTATAACATGCACCAAATATCATAAAAAAATTTATGGTTCGTTATT
>CAIWRU010000097.1 GCA_903915155.1 uncultured Mucilaginibacter sp. | reverse complement strand
CACTGTAAAAAATGCGGGAGAACCATTTTCTGGTTTAAGTTCGATAAGAACTCGATCAGCGGCATTGATGCGAACATGATCCCCACTACCAAAAGCAGCATTACCATCGGGAATTTAAAACCGGGTTTTATATATTCCTTTGTATTGTTCACAATAAAACGTGCGAACAACAAGGGTGCAGCTAATATAGGCAAAGTGGTGCCTGCTATTTGTAATATCCAAACGGCAGGTATAAAATTGGGCACCGTAGTATCCATTTGGGCAATGGCCATAAAGGTTTTTAACCCGTAAATTGCAAATACCAGCCCTGCGCCAATTAAATTACCGATGATGAATACCCCGATAAGTACCCCTACAAACATTAAGAATTGTAACGAGGGATGTAACCCACTTGTCACTTTACTCGCCTGTTTATCAGCTATATTTTCCATCCGGCTTAAAATTCGTATTTTTGCAACGAATATAAGGCATGAGTGTACAAATCGGAAATATTGATTTAGGCGAATTCCCACTATTGTTGGCGCCAATGGAGGATGTGAGCGATCCGCCCTTCCGTTACGTGTGCAAACAAAACGGCGCAGATATGATGTACACCGAGTTCATCAGCAGCGAGGGCCTGATACGCGATGCCGCCAAAAGCCGCGCCAAGCTTGATATTTTTGAATACGAGCGCCCAATAGGCATACAAATATTCGGCAGCGATATTGAGCACATGCGCGAGGCCACTGAAATAGCCACACTTGCCAATCCCGACCTGATGGACATTAACTACGGCTGCCCGGTTAAGAACGTGGCCTGCCGTGGCGCCGGTGCAAGTTTATTACAGGACATTGATAAAATGGTAGCCATGACCAAAGCCGTGGTTAATGCCACGCATTTGCCGGTTACTGTTAAAACCCGTTTGGGTTGGGACGATAATACAAAAAACGTTTACGAGGTTGCCGAGCGCTTGCAGGATGTGGGCATCAAGGCCTTAACCATACATGGCCGCACACGCGCCCAGATGTATAAAGGGGTTGCCGATTGGGCACTTATTCGTGATATAAAAAAGAACCCGCGTATACAAATACCCATTTTTGGCAATGGTGATATCGACTCGCCCGAAAAGGCCGCCGACTGGCGCATGGAATTTGGTGTTGATGGTATGATGATAGGCCGCGCCGCGATTGGTTACCCCTGGATCTTCCGCGAGATAAAGCACTATTTTAAAACCGGCGAACACCTTGATAAACCCACTATTACTGAGCGAATTGAGGCATGCCGTACCCATTTAGAGAAATCTGTTGAATGGAAAGGCCCCAAAACAGGCATTTTTGAAATGCGCCGCCACTACTCAAATTACTTTAAAGGCATTGATCATTTTAAAGAATACCGCATGAAATTAGTTACCGCGGGCACTTTAGAGGAACTAAATGAACTTTTAGCGCAAATAAATGAAACTTATGGCGTTATGATGGCGTAATATTTGAATAGATAATTTTATATTTGATTGAGCTAAAGATATCCCCGAATGGTTACTACTATTACCGATGGTGTTAAAGTTTCAGTGGAAACGATCTATCAGCCTGAGTATTCAAACCCGGCGAACGACCATTTTATGTTCGCTTACAAGGTAAAGATCGAGAACATTAGCGACTATGCTGTGCAGCTTTTGGGCCGCCACTGGTATATATTTGATTCAAACGGCGCTAAACGCGAAGTTGAAGGCGAAGGTGTAGTGGGCCAGCAACCAATTATCGAACCCGGCCATGCACATGAATATGTTTCGGGCTGCAACCTCAAAACCGATATGGGCAGCATGAAAGGCGAATACCAAATGATCCGCCCTATGGACAACTTTACCTTCGACGTAAAGATCCCCGAATTTTATCTCATCACTCCTTATAGGATGAATTAATCCATCTAAGTTTATCAATACTTTTCTACTAAACCTCTTACCTTTTTCTCAATAATGAAACTGAGTTTACTACAAAAGGTCGGAATTTTTTTAGGCTCAATATTATGTATCGCCATTTTGGTTGAGGTTTTAACAACTCAACCTATAAGTAAAACAAATACAACATCATTTAAAGGACATTTCAGCTACATTGAGAAGATCATAACAAGAGGATGCACATCTTACGACCTGCACATTCAGGAAAAACAAGACTTCTATAAAATTTCAGCTGATTGGTCAGACTGTTTTGCATATAATAATTTTCAGTACGAAATTAAGGTAGGTCAACCTATTGAAATAATTACTAAGAAAGATAACAGCCTATTGTCTTTAAGAAAGCCGTTTGTTGTATCTATTCTTGCAAATGGTAGGGATTATTTAAGTTCAAGCTGCATCAATCAAAAGATAAATGATGAAAAGATCACCGTTCCTTTAATTTTTGGCTTATTAGCTTTGGTTTTATTTACCGTTGTCATTATCAAAAAAGACAAAAAATTTAAACGGCAGGCTCCTTTTCGTTGATGATTAATTCATTGTTCCAATTTGGATGTTCATCGATGTCGCTATAAAATCTACATATTATTAAAAAATTCAATGCCTTATTTATACCTTATATCACAATTTAATTACCCCAACAATGAAAAAAACGTTCCTTTTTATCGTTACGCTTCTATTTGTCGTAACGAGTGCAAGCCGTGCCCAGCCGCCCGTGGTTGATAAATACCCCGAGGCAACCATTTACATCATCGACCCACAATCAGGCCAGGAAGTTTTGACACAAAATGATGATGCGGTTTTATTTAAAAATGCTTTTATCGACCTCGTAAATAATACCTACAGGGTAAAGCACCTCATAAAAAGCCCCGGCCATAAAACGCTTATAATAACGCAAAGCGACCCCGCCGATGGCAATGCCTTCCAACTCACCAATCAAAGTAAATTTTTGGGCTCGGAGGTTGTTAACTATACATTTTCCTATAGTGTAGATCAAAACACGTTGTATTACCTCGACCCGTTTTCACAAACCTGGCAACCAGAGGTGGTACAGGGCTACAATGTAGTTAACCTTAACAGTTGCCTGGCCCTGGGCAAATTTAACGAACTGCAAACAGCCGATACCGGTGGTAATAATGACGTACAACAAACCGGCGACGATGGTTCGGATGACGGTGTAACCGCCGATGCCCCGCCGCCTGCCCTACAGGATTACGAGCAACCAGAATGCCCGCAGGATGATTATTTATGGCAACCCGGCTATTGGGCCTATACCCCCGGCGGTGGCTACTATTGGGTTGCCGGCACCTGGGTTGCGCCCCCTCGCGAGGACCTTTTATGGACGCCCCCTTATTGGGGCTATGAAGGCAATGTTTATGTTTTCCATGCAGGTTATTGGGGGCCCGAGGTTGGCTATTACGGTGGTATTGACTATGGATATGGCTACCGGGGCGATGGCTATTATGGCGGCAACTGGCGCGACGGGCATTTTCGTTATAATACGGCGGTGGTTAGGGTAAACAATACGCGTGTGCACAACGTATATGTAGATAGAACAGTGGTAAGAGTTGGCGTAAGGGCGAGAGTAAGTTTTAACGGCCAGGGAGGTACAAATAACAGGCCTACAGAACGTGAACTTAGGGTAACTAACGAAAATCATATAAGGGACAATCACCAAAATCCAAGGGCGGCAAACTTTGGAAATAATCACCGCAACAATACCGGCGGTGATAATGGTGGCAGAAATCAGAATAATAATAATCCCCGTAACGGCAACACCAACACTCCAGGCGGCAATAATGGTGGTAGAAATCCGAACAATAATAATCCCCGAAACGGAAATACGCCTGGTGCTAACAACGGCGGCAGAAACGAGAACACCAACAATCCTCCTAACAGCAGCACCCCAAACACCGGGGCCAACAATGCCCCCGGTGGCGCAAGAAGCCCTCTTAATGGACCAGTAAGGCCGGGTGGCCCGGGTGCACAAAGAGGCCCAGTGAATGCACCAGTTGCCCCACGGGGACCGGGTAATGGCCCGGCTATCCCAAAAGGGCCCGGCCGCGGCAACAACGGCAATGGCAGTAACAATACGCCGCGCAATGACGGCCAGGGGCAAGGAAGAACCGGCGGGAAAGATAAGGGTGGCGACAGGCAGTCAAAACCGGTAAAGAAAGATGATAAAAAAGGTAATCAATAATCGATTTCTTAAATATATAAAAGGCCCCTTACGTCGGTAAAGGGCCTTTTTATTTTTAATACCCTTAATCTTTTTTGTCAGCAAATAAATTATTCCTGCTTTTTTTCTGGTTTATTTGCGCGTTGTTGGTTGGGTACTTTGCGCTGTTGTTGATTAGGCGTCTTGCGTTGTTGTTGTTGTTGCGGACGCCTTGCGTTGTTGTTGCGGTTTGCCACCGGGTTGTTCGCTCTTGCTGCATTGTTATTCCTAACAGGTTTGTTTACATTAGCGGCAGGTGCTTTATCGGCATTTGCATTGTTATTTCTGCTCTTATCCACGTTATCAGCGTTGTTTTTGTTAACGTCGGCGTTTGCATTGTTCGCGTCGTTTCTGGCGGGGCCATTATTAACACGCGGGGCGGCTTTAGCTCCGGCCGATGTAAATCGATTGCCGCCAACTTTATTCATGGCTACGGCTGCTGGTCTTCCATTATTAGCTTTGGCAAACTGGCTTTTATCCTGGCTTGCATTATGCTCATGTGATAGTTGTTGGCTTGTTGGCTGTACATGCTGTTCGTGCATAGCTGCAACTTCATCTGGACGGGGTTTTGCTTCAACACCACCGGGACCGTTAAAGCTGTTATGGTTATTAATGGTAGTGTTGTTTACAATAACCGTACGGTCAATATAAGTGTTGTGTACCACGGTACGGTCAACATTTACTACCGCAGTATTATAACGGAATGAATTTCCGGCCCAAACACCACCGCCATAACCATGGCCGCCATAACCATAACCGTAATTAATACCACCGTAGAACCCTACGTGCGGGCCCCAGTAACCGGCGTGGAAGCCATAAGCGCCGCCTTCATATCCCCAGTAAGCAGGTGTCAATAAAAGGCCGGGGTTTGGTGGGGCAACCCAAACACCGGGTACCCAATAATAATCTTCGCTGTCATTGTCATAGGCCCAGTAGCCCGGTACCCACATATAGCCATCGGTTGGGCAGGCGGGTTGAACATAAACCGGTAAAGCCGGAGGTGCTACGTTGGCCCTGATGCTTACGTCAATACTTATCTGTGCATGGGCTTTAGAGGTAATGACCACTATTGCCGCAATCATTAAAATCATTTTTGATATTTTTTTCATAGGTTGTATAAATTTTTGTTACACAACAGCTATGACGGGGCATTGGTTTCAAAGGTTTAACTCATAAGATAACAACTTCATCTGTTCTTCATGTTTCAGCCGAAAATATTAAGTATTTCTACCCTAAATTATCTTGTTAACGCCCGGTATTTTAACAATAACAGCTGCCAATAAAAAAGCGCCAACTACGGCACAAGGCGCTACAATAGCCAGTTTTATGACGGGGCTAACCATCCATGTGCTCAGCAGCAAGGCAAGCCCAATTAATACAATAGGGTGAAAAATATATACCGCAAACGTATTGCGCGACAGCGTGCTTAAAAACTTCGACTGCCGGTTCCATTTATATTTGCTGATGCCGATTAGCGCCACCATTATACAAACTCCTATCATCTGCTCATAAAAGCTGTAGAAAAGGTTAAGCCAGTTCCAGCCGCCACTAAAGTTATCGCCCGGTTCATTGGTTATTTTTTGAACGACACCCAACATCGGGAACAATACTACAAACATGCCCACGGCTATCCAGGCAAATCGCTTACCCATTTTAAAGTCGAGGTGGTCGGCCAGGTTACCACGCCTTGCCATAATGCCAACAGTGAACATCGCGATATACTGCGTAAAATGCCCAAACTGGAAGCCCAGCGGATGTAAGGTCCAGCCAACATGAAATTCAAGCCTTACCAAAAAAGTAATAAGGCCCAGCAGCGCAGCAAATAATAAAACCTTACCTGTTTTTAACTGCGCTATGGCCCTGTTGCCGGTAAGCCTTAAACTATACAGCCCCACAAATATCAGCGTAAATAATAACAGCGCGGCAACAAACCACAGCACTCCAAAGTCTATCCAGTCGTTAAAGCCGCTGAGATATTGTAAAAAGCTCCCCGGTTGCTTGTCGCCAAACTTGTATATCATAAAATTCAATATGGGCGAAAATATCAGCGAGTAAAATACCAGTGGTATCCCAAGTCGTTTCAGGCGATCTATCAAAAAAACCCTCGTTCCTTTCCGCTTAAGCGATGGCTCGATAAAATAAGCTGATAATAAAAAGAACAGCCCCATAAAAAACGACTGGTTGGTTGATACAAACATGGTCATGGGGATAAGCGCCGCCTGGCTGGTAGTGGGCTGCCGGTAATACCAGCCGCCCGGCCCACCATAGGTAATGAACGAATGGTGCAGTATCACCAAAACGGTAAGCAATACCTTAACATGATCCAGGTAATAAATTTTTTGCGATGGGATAATCGCAGGTGCAACAGGGGTTTCAGGATTCATACTTTGTAGGATTACCATTTACGGTTTTTGTTACTCGGCATCATATTCCTTTTTTATGGCACTCAGCAATGTTGTTGCATGCACCAGCACAGTATCGGCTATTTTCACCTTCCGTTCAATATATCTTGATCGTACCAGTTCAACATATTGGTTGAAAATTGATTTGTCATAGGTTAGCAGCGGCGGGTTAGTCTTAATAAAAGAATCCAGGCTAGCAATATCGGCTGCTTTATGGCTGCGCAAATATCCCGGGCCAGGGCTTATTTTATTCCACAAATTGTTCGACATAGTATTATATTGAAATTCAAATATCTGCGACCGCAATTTCCTTACCTCAACATATATAGCCTCTTCGCCTACATCCAAAGTCGTCATGCCCCGGCAAAGTTGATCGTACTCTGCCGCCTGCCGCGCCAATTTTTTTGCGAAAAATTGCAGCGCCCCGGTACTTTTCATTTGCTCATAAGTCGCGTTATTGGGTATAAACAAGTGTTGCGCGCCTCCCCATAATCCATACAAGTATAATTTGCCGCTTGGTGTATTTTTTACATCGCTGGTACTCAACAATGTCATCAATGTATCAACATTCATCCTTGCCAAATTGTAATAGGCAATATAACCTTTTAATTGCGCCGTATCCTCTCTCAGGTCGCTTACCATTGTAGTCGCAAAAGCGTCAGCTTTCTTATGTTCGGTATAATCCTCGCGGATGTTCTCGGCTATAAAACCCATAAATACAGCTAAAAATATCATAAGGCCCTCAAGCAGGTATTCTTTAATTCCTTTCTTTTCTACGTCGGGGTGGTGGTGTACTTCCATAACTTGGGGTTCGGGATGGGTTGGTTCTGTAGTTGTATTCGTTGCGGCCTGAACTATTTCGGCATCCTTGGGCGGAGCCGTTTTAGGGGGTGATTTTTTTCTGGGCATTGAGTTCCGGCAGCTTAATTAATTGTGATACATAAAGTTAAATTATATTCCGCTACTGACAAAACAGTGCCACTACTTTATTAAAATTTTCTGTCGATATTTGAAATTCGCTGTATCAATCGGTGAAATCATAAATCATAATCGGTGGAATCACAAAACCAATTTTCATACTGGGAGCGCAGCACTTTTATCGATAATGCCGATGTCATCATCATTGGCAGCGGCCTGGTGGGTTTAAGCGCGGCATTGCATTTAAAAAAGCGCGATCCTGCTTTAAAGGTGTTGGTTTTGGAGCGCGGTTTCCTGCCATCGGGCGCAAGCACAAAAAACGCGGGCTTTGCCTGCTTCGGTACAGTTTCGGAGCAACTGGCATCATTGCAGCATTCATCCGAAGAAGAAGTGGCACGGCTGGTAAATTACAAATGGCGTGGTTTGCAGCGGTTAAGGCAAAACCTGGGCGATACCAATATCGACTTTTACCAGCACGGCGGCTACGAGTTATTTATGGATGACGAAACCCGTAGCGCAGATGAAGCCATCGACCAAATACCTTACCTAAACAAATTGCTACAACAAGCTATTGGCAGTGATGAAATATATTCGGTTGCCAACAATAAAATAGCCGATTTTGGTTTCGATAAGGTAAGCCGCATTATCTATAACCCATTCGAAGGGCAGCTACACACAGGCAAAATGATGCGCACACTACTGCAAAGGGTTTATGATGTGGGCGTACTGGTACTTAATTCGTGCTCGGTAATGGCCATTGAACAACAGGCAAAAGGTGTACACCTCATAACATCGCAAGGTAATTTTAAAACAGGCAAGGTAATACTGGCTACCAATGCCTTTGCCAACCAGTTGTTCCCTGGTTTAAAGGTGATACCTGGCAGAGGGCAGGTACTGGTTACTAAACCCATACCTGGTTTAAAACTTCAAGGCACTTATCATTTTAACGAGGGCTATTACTATTTTCGCAATATTGAAGGGCGCGTATTATTTGGGGGCGGCCGCAACCTTGACTTTGCTGCCGAAGCTACCTGGGATTTTGGCCATACCGAAAAGGTAAAAGAGAAATTAACCACTTACTTAAATGAGGTAATACTACCAGGCCAAAATGCCGAAATTGATTATTGGTGGAGCGGCATTATGGGTTTTGGCGATGATATAACCCCCATAGTAAAAATGGTTGAGCCCAATGTATTTTGTGCCGTGCGCTGCAATGGCATGGGCGTGGCAATGGGCAGCCTGGTAGGCGAGGAAGTAGCTGATTTGGCACTAAGCTCACTATAACTCACTCGCTTCAACATTTAACCGCCTTAAATATTGATGGTTTGGCCATAATCGATTACTTTTAAAAACAGGCCATTAATGACGTTTTTTGGCCCGATATTTATAGCTATCATCCCCAAAAATCCGATAAAAAATTTACCATGAGAATAGCCACTTATAACGTTAATGGAGTAAATGGACGCTTGCCGGTACTGTTGCGCTGGCTGGATGAAACAAAGCCGGATGTTGTTTGCTTGCAGGAATTAAAAGCGCCGCAGGAGAAATTTCCCGAACAGGCAATAATTGATGCCGGTTACAACGCGATATGGCACGGACAAAAAAGCTGGAACGGCGTGGCCATACTAACCCGTGGCCATGATATACAGGAAATAAGGCGTGTGCTGCCCGGCGACCCGGAAGACGAACATAGCCGCTATATCGAGGCGATAGTAAACGGTATTACCATCGGCTGCCTTTACCTGCCCAACGGCAACCCCGCACCCGGCCCGAAATATGATTATAAATTACGCTGGTTCGACAGGCTGACAACCCACGCGGCCGAGCTGCTCAAATCAGGCAAACCTGTAATATTAACCGGCGATTATAACGCTATCCCTACCTTTAATGATGCTTATAAAGCCGAACGCTGGGTTGATGATGCACTTTTCCGCCCCGAAACACGCGAGGCATTTGAGAAGTTAGTCGCGCAGGGCTGGACGGACGCCATCCGAAAGCTATATCCAACCGAAACCATCTATACTTTCTGGGATTATTTCCGCGATGCCTATGGCCGCAACGCAGGCCTGCGCATAGATCACTTTTTACTTAGCCCGGATCTAAGCGACAAACTAAAAGCCGCCGGTGTCGACCGCAATGTACGCGGCTGGGAAAAATCAAGCGACCACGGCCCGGTTTGGGTAGAACTGGCTGATAGTTAGTTAGTTTTACATGGTTAACACAATTCAACCCGATTTTTTATTAAACTATTGATAATCAATATATTAACTGATAAATAGGTCGAAATTGTGTTAAGTTATGTTAACCCTGGATGATGCACCATAATCTAATTATTCCACTGCCTTCTTCAATTCCATCAACACCTCAATATCCTTTTGCCGTATTTTCCCTTGCCTGTCGGGTGGGGTATCCAGTATCAGGATGTTGTTTTGCGCGGTTGCTATTTTATAATCTTTTGCCAGCACAGCTATTGATTTATAAACCGTATCGGTAGTATTATAAAACCAATATTGGCTTATGCACATGGTTGATTCCCATGGCATATAATATTGTTTGCTATCATGAGAAAACAGTTTAGGGTCGGGTGTGGCTGGCAAATATGGATCGCCCAATCTAAAATCACTCGGGAAATAACGTATAGGATACCCCTCTTTTTGCGCTGTAGGTAAAACAGATTTATCCTCTTTATCCGGTTCCCCTATCGACCAATTGATCCCTATCTGGCACTGTGGTTCCTTCGATTTAATTGTAGCATATATTTCAGCAGCGGGCCAGCGGGTATTTCTCTTTACCCAACTGCCATCAAACCAAAACTCCACCACCTTGGTTTTACATTTTTTGGTGATGGCTAACAGTTCTTTTAGTTGATTTATCATGTAAGTATTATAAGCCTTATCAAGCAATGTATCATCAACATTGGCGTTTTGGTGCCTATCCCATAACGAATAATAAAGCCCCAAACCAATATGATATTTATTACAAGCCTTAGCCAAAGCCTCAATTACATTTGTTTTATTACCCGAATTTGCCACATCATAATCGGTGTATTTACTATCCCACAAACAAAAACCGTCGTGGTGCTTGGTTACAAATATAATATATTTCATGCCTGCATCCCTGGCTGTTTTTGCCCACTGGTCTGCATCAACAACGGTAGGGTTATAGGATGATGCCGGGAGCGTCCCGTCCGACCATTCTACATCATGAAAAGTATTGATGCTAAAATGGATGAACATGCCATATTTGCGCTGTATTTGCTGTAGCTGGTATTTGCCGGGCTGCGTTGAAGGTATCGGGGCAGTTATGCCATTCTGTGCAATTGCAGCCACCGGTAAAATGTAAAGCAAGTATAACAGCGCTATTTTTTTCATTTGGATATATTTGTTAGTACAAGCATTGCCCCTGGTTTAGATGCCAAAGTGACAAAGCCATTATGGGTATCCGTAATCTTAAAATCTTTATTCAGAGCCACGTTCCATTTTGTGAACGGTAGTTTCAATTTGGTAATGCCGCCTTTTTCCGAAACAATTTTAACTTCTGTTATCTCTCCTGCAATCTTTTTGGCACTGACCAAAAATGCACTCTCTGCCCGCAGATCATCAAATGAAATATTCCGCCAGGCCAATGGTACTGCTGGCATCACCTCAATAAAACCGGCGTAGCTTTGCAGCAACATTTCCTGCAAACCGGCTGCAAAAGCAAAATTACCTTCCAGCGTAAATGGCCGGTAGGTAAATTTTGAATACCCCGATTTGGTTTGGTCGCCATTTAAATGGAAACTGTTTACCGAACAAAATGCCTTAGCAAAAATGCTTAGTTCTTTCGCCGCTCCTTCGCCATCCTTCGCCCTCGCCTTCATATTTGCCAGCCACGCATATGAGTAACCACACCAATAATCAGGGCCAATACTATCCAGCAAATGAATAGAATTTTTGATGATACTTTGCGCCTTCGGCCCATCCTCCCATTTTATCAACCCCAGCGGGTGTATGGCCATCATATTCGAAAAATGCCGGTGCGATTGGTTATAAGCCATCGATGGCGCAAACATCATTTCGTTATTAGCGGTTAACGCATAATCGCCAAATTCGGAAAGTACTTTGTTCCAGTGTGCCGCTTCACCCTTTAAACCCAACTCACCTGCAAGTTCCGCTGCTGCCTTAAAGGTGAATTTCATCAGCGCAAGGTCGTAATTAGTATTTTGCGGGAACCATGCTGTAATATCGTTATCATTTATCTCTGGGCTTGAACTAAACGGCAGTTTGCGGTGGCCGCTACTGTCTTTCTGCGTTACATGCTCAATAAATGTGGCAGTGCTCTTTATCCACGGGTAGGCCCTTGTTTGCAAAAAATTCCTGTCCATACTATAGCGCCATTGCAAATAATAATGCTGCGCCAGCCAGCATGACACGGTTGGCGATAACGAATATTGTATCCAGCCGCCCATTTCCGTTCCATCGAGCGTAGTTACCCCGGGTACTGCAAGCCCCGGCCTGTTAAAATACATGCGGGTATAGCGTTCGTAGTTAGCTTTATTTTTATCAAGGAAATTTAAAAAGACCATACCCTCATCCAAATGGTTGCCGCTATACGCAGGCCAGTAACTCAATTGGGTATTCAGGTCGTTATGATAATCGCCTTTCCATGGTGGTAGGCGGCCATTATCCGCCGTCCATATAGCCTGCAGCGAAATAGGCGGCGCTCCTGGCCTCGATGTCGAGCCAAATTTATATTGCTCCAAATACCATTGTTTTTCGAGCAAAGTATCAGGAACATGAATAACCGACTTACTCCAAAAGTTTTCCCACCATACCGTATGTGCAGCATAATCAATAGTATAGCCACGGCTTAACGATTTACCCGTTACAGCTTCAGCACTTGTATTAACTTTTTTATGGGGATACTGTGATGATATACTCCAAACACCCTCAACAGTATTCGCATCTATGCGTTTCCAGCGCACATTTATCTCGTAGCTAAACCCGCCCCAGCCCTGCTGTTTGTAGGTGATGCTGTTACCATTTTGTTTAATAGTCCCCTGTGCATATCCGAGCCTTGAAAGATCATCGCCACCTACAGGATCGCCCGATATATTCACTTTGCCCTGGTATCTTGGCGCAATCAATTGCGGGATGACTGCACTGTTAACATGTTCAAATCTGAACCAACCAACAGGCGACTTTGCACTCACAAAAGTTTTTAATATAACGCCATTCTCCCACCTTACTTCGCATACGGCCTTTGGCAAATACAATCGCACCGATTTTGCGTTACCCCAACCCTTTGTGTCAAACTCCAATGCCCCGCCCGGTATTTTTGATGGTGCCGGTTCATTATCATAAGGCGCGTCAAAATATTGCTGTACCGGGGCATAATCCTTTTTCCGTATCTGCCCCATCACCCAGTCATAACTAAATTCTTTCCTGTGCAAACCTTCCATGGGGCGGAGATCCCAAAGGTCGGCCCTATCCAGCGAAAACCGCAGATGACCGGCCTTTTGCCACACCAGCGCGCCCAGCATGCCATTACCTAAAGGTATCGCTTCATCCCATTGTTTGGCCAATGCATCAAATTGCAGGTCGTGCTGGCTGTTTTGTGCGAACACGCCGCCGGCAATTAAAAAAAAACAGATTATGGCTAGTATTTTTTTCATAATGTATAGTTCTTACCCGGGCGGATATTAACACCGCGTAAGCTATTGCATATTATGAAAAATAAATGTTATTTCTGCGCTTGAGGCAGATGCGAAGAGCGCACAAACGTTTGTTTACCTGAACAACGGGAGTAGTTTAGGCACGAATATATAAAGGCCGCTGAGTGCGGCATTGATTGCTGTAATAGTAACTGCACCGGCTGCAATATCCTTAACCATTCCCGCCTTCTCATTGTAATCAGGAGAAACAAGATCAACTAATGTTTCCAATGCCGTGTTTATCAGTTCAGCAAAAAGGACTAGTGTAATATTTAGCGATATCCACAGCCATTCATTGGTGCTTATATTCAAATAAAACCCTAAAGCAATTGCAGCAAGAGCAAAAAAACATTGCACCCTGAAATTCAATTGGGTTTTAAACGCGCTGCGCCACCCTTTGAACGCATAGGCAAAACTCTTTGCTATTTTTATTAAATTATTAGACATTGCTTTTGGGGTAAATTTATGAGTTATCGTTTACAAAATTATTATTAAAAATATTTGACGGCGATTAGCCATTTAAACGGATTTGCTTCAGATTGTTTTGTTTTATTGCGTAAAATATCCAGTAATGAAAAGGCTTATCATTTGCTTACTATGCTTAACAACTTTTTGTAGCGCCAGTGGCCAAAGCTTAGACCTGCGGTTGCTTGAGCATATTAACGGCCCGGTATCATCATCCGATCAAACTTGGCGTGATGTTTCGACCAGCACTTATTTTGCCATTACCCTTATACCCGCAACAATGCTGATAACGGGGCTGGCTGAACATGACAAAGAGCTTACTGTAAAATCGTTTGAAATGGGTGGTTCAATAGTGCTCGCCTCAATATCAACGGTTATTTTAAAAGACATTACAAACCGCGAGCGGCCATACCTTGCCCACCCTAATCTTATCACCGGCAAATCGGCCGAACCCGGTTCTTCCTTTCCTTCCCTGCATACGTCAGCTGTTTTTGCTACGGCTACTTCATTAAGCCTGTCTTTTCCTAAATGGTACGTTATAGCCCCCTCCTTTGCCTATGCCGCAACAGTTGGCTATTCGCGGCTGTACCTGGGGGTTCACTATCCAAGCGATGTAGCGGCCGGCGCACTTATAGGAGCAGGCTCATCTTTTTTAACCTGGGAACTTCAAAAAATGCTGAATAAAAAATATCATTATCATTAAACCGCAGTAAAAACTAAACCGATAGCTCAATAATAAATGTTGTCCCCACACCCACTGTACTTTCAATATTTATTGAGCCGCCAAGCTGCTCAATTTGTGTTTTTATCATAAACAGCCCTAACCCGCTACCTTCTACCGAAACATCAAAACGTTGGTATAATCCAAATAAATCAGCGCCGTGCCTATCAAGGTCAATTCCTTTCCCATTATCATTAAAACTTAATATCACCTTATCATTAAGGGTTGTTGCCGATAGTTCTATCACCGGGGACACATCCTCGCGCCGATATTTAATACTGTTTAATATAAGGTTGTAAAATATGCTGTATATAAAACTCCTGATGCTGTAAACATATGAACCACTATCAAAATTGCTGGTGATGGTCACATCATTTTGTATGATCATGAAGTTTATGCTCGTCTTTATCTCCTCCAATAAGGGTTCGAAATAAATCTTCTCTTTTACTTCATGCAGATGTTGTTTAACCTCAGCCATTCTTGTCGATTTTCATGAGCAGGTTAATAAAATCGCTGAAGTTCCCTATATGCTTGAAAGAGACATTTCCTTCTTTTATCAATTTGGCAAGTTTGCTCAGCGGCGCATCGAGTTCTGTGCAAATCTCAAGTAGGTACCAAATATCTGCCAAAAGATGGTAACATTTCTTCTTAGGCTGATCTATTTTTCCGGTATGTGAAAAGCTATTTCGCAAATCAGCCAGTGTGAATTCATAATAATCAAAAGTATATTGGGCCATTTCATAAACACTTCGCAAGTTATTTACTTTCTCAGTCAGTGAGTTTTTCGCCCTTTTCTTGGGTGTCATTTCTTGCATTTCAGTGAAAATACCCTCTACCTGCGGCAATGCCAGTGCATATAATGCATACCATTTTTGTTCGGTAAAAAGGTTGTCCATTTCTTCGAAGATATCCAATCTATCCTTTACCATAGGAATGTCTTTCAACTTGACGATCATTTCGGCAAAGAAAACCTCAGGCAGTATATTCCGTTCAAATTCCGCGTCAATTTCTGGAGTATAAGACGAAGCTTCCAATAGTGCCTGATCAATCCATTGAAACTTATTTTTCAGCGGGTTTATTTGACGAAAATCCAGCCTTTCCATATCTAGGGCATGCTCGTATTTCAGGCCATATATAAAATCCAGATATGGAAAGTCTTCAGATTTCTCCATTTCAGCCATAATATCTTTAAGGCTTTCTCCCCATTCGCTCCGGGTTACAGGGGCTGATTTTTCCAATGCACGATCCAAAATTCCATCCAGAAGATAAGCGATAACCTGTTCTTTTTTTAATATCGTCCTTTTGTAAAACTCAAGCTGCTTTCGTTCTTCATTATTGCGGGGAGCTGTGGGCTCCGTTTTATATCTAATAATGAAAGGAAGCGTCCCATAATAGTCCAGCAAGTCATTTATCTGCTTCAAATGATTCTTTGCCTCAGCTTCAAGTTGATTTTTTACCTGAAGCAATTTCGATCCAAGATCAAGGTAGATTCGTAAGAAATTACTGATAGGGTTATCAGAGTTTTTTAAAAAGCCGGTCACGTCAATGACCCTTTGCGCATATTTGGAAATAGATTCTTCGGTTGCCTCCAATTTCTTAAAATGGAATTGTCGCAGTGCTTTATAGGCAAGTTCTGTGTCCGACAGCCTAAAGAAGTCTTCTTTCGCAATTGCTGTTTTTAGTTGATTCGCCACATCGGTCAGCGATAATAATCCGTTTTTATATCCTTTAAAGCTGATCATATTTTTCGGCTTGCGGTAGGTATTTCACCGCACTACTAACTTACAAAATATCCCAAACGCAAGAAAGCATCAAATTAAAGATTTGATGCTTCTTTATTAATTGGGTTCGCGCCCCCAGCGGCATGTCTTTTTTTCCATATCATAAAATTCAACACAAATTTTTTCTTTTGTATCAATGAGCGCCAATCTATAAACAAGATGGCAGAAAGAAAAATCAGCCCCAGGATCAAACTGGAAACCGACTTCCAGGAAAACCCTTCAGCTATTATACCTTCTGCATTTTCCGAAACGTATTTTCCCAGATGCACGGTAATGGCATCGCTTGTAAACTTACCCACAAAAAAAACAGGCATTATATAGGCTGTGTTTATTTTTGCCATTCCGCTGGCCAGGAATAAAGGCGTAGTAGGCAGGGGAAGCAGGGTGTATGCAAGTATTGCCACCTGGCCCTTCCAACCCTTTTCCCTCATTTGATCGCCAAGAAATTCAACATCATCATTTTTCGATTTCCGGAATATCCGTTCTGCCAAAAACGGGATATATAACGTAAGTACATATCTTCCGATAACAGACCCGGCCACTCCAATAATAATAACCCACCAAATGTTTAAACCAAAAGCGATTTGCAAAAACACCATGATAGTAAAAGCCGGAGGAAGCGGAAAAGGCACTACATCAAACAGAAACGAACCTATAAAAACCAAAAGATATTGCCACCACATGTTTTAAAACCCAACGGGTTATCGTAATTAATCCCATTCTAAAGGTACAAACAACAATATGCCGGCAAATGATCGACGTCATTTAATGTATTGAGGGGGATCACTTTAATCGGCAAACTGATTTACGAGCAAAGATTGAATCTTATCCTATAATAAATGCGTGGTTCACATATATGTCTTTTTATATTACAGTGAAAAAATTGTCTAAAACTATGCACGTAAATTACATTATAAACAAAAAAAGCAACACCTAAGTGTTGCCTTGTAGCGGGGAGCAGGATCGAACTGCCGACCTTAGGGTTATGAATCCTACGCTCTTACCAACTGAGCTACCGAGCCATTTTAAAATTGAAAAAGCCGTCCCATATTATTGCATCTCGGTCGAGCGTCAAAT
>CAIWRU010000096.1 GCA_903915155.1 uncultured Mucilaginibacter sp. | reverse complement strand
GGACGGCTTGATTGGTTTGAACAATAACTCACCAAATCAACTATCGCTAATTCAAATTTAATGCACACTTTTGTATTTGAATTTTTATCTTGTAAAAAATAATACCTAATACGTTGCGTATGCAAAACATCTCCTTAACATCTGCCAAAAAATTACTGCTACTTTTAGGTATCATGTTTATCACGGCACAGGCTGGCTGGTCGCAGGCAACGTACGCACCATACTCATACCAGTTTTACCAAAAATTTGATGCCGAAGTATACTCGCCCAATAATAATTTCCACAGTGCGCTAAAACCTTACATTGTTGATACCACCCTTAAATCCCGGTACAACCAGTTGATGCGTGTAGGTGTTGACAGCAGCCGCAAGAACTTTTTTTTACGTAAGATATTTAACGAACATATTTTTGATGTGCATGAAAAGGATTATACTTTTTTTGCCGATTATTTACCCGACCTGCAATTAGGCCGCGATCTTCCAAACAAAACAACCACTTATTTAAATACACGCGGCTACCAGCTTGGTGGTACGGTGGGCGATAAATTCTACTTTTACAGCAGCGGCTATGAGGACCAGGGCCAGTTTGCCGATTACTACAAAGCATATGTAAACCAGATACACTTTGTACCCGGTGAAGCGTATGACAGGGATAACCTTAAGAATAAAACCGCCGATTGGTCGTATGTTACTGCGGTTGTTTCGTACACCCCCATTAAACAGTTAAATATTACTTTGGGCGAGGATAAAACATTTATTGGTGATGGTTACCGCTCGCTGTTGTTATCAGATTGGGCTGCAAACTATCCTTTATTGCGTTTAACCGCCAATATAGGCCCGGTGCAATACATGATGATGTGGACCAATATGGAAGACATTAACCAGCCCAAGTTTGATAGCTTTGGCAATAACCGCCGCAAGTGGGGCGTATTTCATTATTTAGACTGGAGTGTTACCAACCGCCTGTCGTTAGGGGCGTTTGATGCAGTAATAGCCGCTGATGCCGACAATAACGGCAATACGCATGGCTTTGACGCCAACTATATTAACCCGTTAGTATTTGCCAGCACCCTTGGGCCTAAAACGCCTTATCCTGACAACGTACTTGGCGGCTTTACCGGCAAATACAAAATATTGGATAAAACAGCCATTTACGCCCAGGTATTATTGGACAGGGTTGGTGCAAAGGATGCGCCTGCCAATACCAGTGGGTACCAAATAGGCATACGCGGTGCCGACTTGTTTAAGGTAACTAACTTTAACTATTTGTTTGAATACAATACGGTTAAGCCATACACTTATCAATCGCCGCAGGTTATTACCAATTATACCGATTACAGCCAGTCGCTCGGCGATCCACTCGGTGCGAATTTTAAAGAAATGATAGGCATTTTGGATTATTCCATAGGCCGCTTCGATTTCCAGGTACAGGTGAACTATGCTACCTTCGGGCTTAGCACAGCCACCGAAAATGCCGGCCAGGATGTAACGCAGCCCATTGACCCAACAACAGTAATTGGCGATGCTACCGGCCAGGGCCTGCGCACCAAGCTATATTATGGCGAAGGCACTATCGCTTTCATTATCAACCCTAAATACAACCTGCGTGTTGAAGTCGGCGGCCTTTACCGCCGCGAATCGAACAGCCTGGGCACCAATAATACTGCCTTAATTACCTTTGGTTTAAGAAGCACATTCAGGGATCTGTATCACGATTTTTAAAGCTTATCAAAATTTAAAAGCTATACCCGTTTCAACGTAAAATACGGAAGTATTGTCTGATAACCCTACGGCTTTGGCTACCGCAGCCGATTTAAAGCCGTTTTCAACTACAGCGTAAGTTGGTGTAAACTCAAATATAAAATGCTTTATTTTATATTCCAGTGGGGCCGATAACTCATAATCAAGTAATTCAAACTGGTTAAGCTGGTTTTCAAATGTTGTTACCAGGGCATTAACTTTTTTATTCTTATACACTTTACGCTTTATATATGCATCATAAAAATTCTGGGTGCCAAAATTAGCCGAAAAGGTAGGTGAAATTATAAATACATCTTTGTCGCCGAATATCTTTTCAACTATAAAATCGTGGGCAATACTTCCGGTTACATAAATATCATTGGCTACACCCCCACTGTTCAGGCTGTATTCAGCACTAATGCCCGGGGTAACAATACCCGCTTATCATAATCAAAGCTTGCATTGAAAATATTGGTAATTGACGATCCCACCAATGTACTGTTCGTATTGTACAACAGTTTGCTATAGGAAACGCCGCCTTCAAAGTCATCTGTAATATCAAAATCATAACCAGCTGTAAGGTTTTCGCCGTCAATGGCATTTTTTTTATTATTCGGCAAAATATCCATATCAGCGGAAAAATATAAGCCTGATTTTAAAGTATATTTAATATCGGGGTTTATAATAGGTGTATTGCTTATACCTGTTCGACCCATAAAAACATTGTTGCTTATAAAATCGGCTCCTGCTTTAAACGAAGATTTTTTAACTGCCTTAGTATCCTTTGTGGTGTCGGGCAATGTTTGGCTAAAGGCATTATAGGTAAATGCGGTAAATAAAATAGTGATGAAAAATTTGTAAAGGTTGGGGTACATAAGTTTAAATTAAGTGGGTTTGCAACGTATGACTATATATATCGTAATAGGTTTAAAAATAATATTATTTACCTGATTAAACCATATATGTAATAT
>CAIWRU010000095.1 GCA_903915155.1 uncultured Mucilaginibacter sp. | reverse complement strand
TTAACCATAATATGTAATGCAGTATAAATGTCTTTTTATGGGCTATTACTCTCTCAAGAGGGAACTGAAAAGCTATTCCGTTAGCACGGTAAACTCAAAAGACAGTGGTTCGAAATGGTGCACGAGTTCATCAATAAATTCCTGGCCCCATTTTACGTAGAACAGGCCGAAATTTTCGGTGCGTTCCTGCAGGCTGTCTTTGGGGAACAGGTCGGCTTTTATGTGGTCAATTTGTTCTAAACGGGTATGGTAATTTGCTTTTTCTGCTTTTACCAGTTTTTTCTGAAGGTTATCGATATGATGCTTTAAACGCGACTGTACTGCTTCGGCAGATGGGGCGAGCGTGTCATCAATTTTGTAGGCGCGCAGTTTTATTTTTTCGAATATGGCGTTTAGTTCGCGCCATTCTTCGGTGAGAGTTAGATTGTACTGGCTGTGCTTCATTACCCATGCTTTTTTAATGGCATCGGCAGTTTGGAACAGGTCGGAACCATGGAGGTCCATTTTTGCGATCTTGGACGCGAACTTTTTGGGTATCACCAATCCTGAGTTACGCAATATCAGTATCGGAAAATCAACACTGTAATGTTCGAAGTTCGATTTTAATTCGAGCCAATAAACTACTTCGGCACCACCGCCTACGTAGGCAATGTTTGGTAAAATGCACTCCTGGTACAGCGGGCGCATCACCACGTTAGGGCTGAAGCGTTCGGGTTTTTGGTTTATTTGGGTGAGCAGTTCGTCTTTAGTAAATGTTATTTCGGTGTTTAATACTTTGTAGCTGTTGTCCTCAAATACTATGCGCTCGCGCAGATTTTCTGCTAAGTAAAAGAAGTTTATTTCGCGCGGGTTAACCTGTATGTGTACGCCCAGTTTTTCCAGTTGCTCGTTGGTGGCGGTGATATTTTTGAAGCTGTTTTGCTCTGTAATATCCTGCGCCATAATGGGGGCGAAATGTTGCTTGAGACGATGGTCGTCGGCATCAATAATTACCAGACCGTATTTGCCGAACAGGGCATCGACCATATAGCGGGTGGCATCGGCCAGTTTATCAAATTTGGTGTAGGCTGTTTCGACTATGGCGGCCAGCTCGGGCGCGTGTTGCTCCATGCCGAGAACGCCTTTGTACTGGTTAAGCGCCTGGCGAATGGTATCGGGATTGATGCGCCCCGTAGCACCTGATGCCTCGTACCACCAATGTACTTTTTTGCCGCCTATGTTGGTGTAATTTATCTCGGCAAAATCATGATCTTCGGAGGCCATCCAGTAGACGGGCACAAAGTTTTTATCGGGAAATTTTTCTTTTAGCTGGCGCGATAATTTTATAGCGGTAACTATTTTGTAGATGAAATATAACGGGCCTGCGAAGATGTTGAGTTGGTGGCCGGTGGTAACAGTGTAGGTTGAAGGAGATAGTAGCTGCTTAATCACAGCCCCCTCTAAATCTCCCCCGGTAGGGGAGACTTTGGCTTCATCGCTTTCAGCTATACGTGCATATTGTTCAAGCAAAACCTCTACCAAAACCTTACGGTCGGCAACGACTTTTTTGGTTTTGAGCAGTTCGGCAAAGCCCTTGAAATCGGGGCGGTGGCTGTAAAATGGCCTTAACTCGGCAACATCGTCGATGTAATCAATAACGGTTGGGGAAAAGTAACCGGTGTTTTTATAGCTTATACAGGAGGCTTCCATTAGTTTTAATTTTTCGCGTATTAATTGTTCTTTAACGGAGCTCAAGAGTGCTTCGCCGTTTCGGATGTCGGATGTTCAATTTCGAATTTAGATAGAGGCGAAATATCCCATCAAAAAAATTAACAAGCTCGAAATTAGATTTTAAAATCTTAAAACAAAGAAATGTAAAGTTATTTTACAATTTGTCCATAAAGGTCGAAATCCTCGGCGGTGTCGATTTTTACGTTGACAAAGCTACCGACTGTGGCATAATGCCTGGTTGCATCGATCAAAACTTCGTTGTCTACTTCTGGTGAATCGTATTCGGTACGACCAACAAAATAGCCGCCGTCTTTTTTGTCGATCAGTACTTTGTAGGTGTTGCCGATCTTTTCCTGGTTGATTTCGAATGATATGCCTTGTTGAATTTCCATTATGGCGTCAACGCGTTCCTGTTTTATTTCTTCGGGTACATCATCAACCAGCGAATGTGCGTGTGTTTTTTCCTCGTGCGAATAGGTGAAGCAGCCTAAACGGTCGAAACGGGTTTCTTCTACCCATTCGGCCATTTCATCAAAATCCTGCTGGGTTTCGCCGGGGTAGCCGGTGATGAGTGTGGTACGCATGGCAATGCCGGGCACCTGATCGCGGATCTGGTTTACCAGGTCGATAGTTTTTTGCTTGGTGATGCCGCGGCGCATAGATTTGAGCATATCATCGCTGATGTGCTGCAAAGGCATATCAAGGTATTTGCAGATGTTGTCGCGCTCCTTCATCACATCCAGTATTTCCATCGGGAAACCTGATGGGTAGGCATATTGCAGGCGTATCCATTCAATGCCGTTAACATCCGACAGGCGGCGCAACAACTCATCTAAATTGCGTTTGCCATAAAGGTCAAGTCCGTAATAAGTCAGATCCTGGGCAATGAGTATCAATTCTTTGGTGCCGTTTTTTGCGAGGCTTTGTGCAGATTTGACCAATTGATCAATAGGCTGCGACAAGTGTTTGCCCCTCATTAATGGTATTGCGCAAAATGAGCAGGGGCGGTTACAGCCTTCGGCGATTTTAAAGTAGGCGAAGTGTGATGGCGTGGTTAATAGGCGTTCGCCTATCAATTCGTGTTTGTAATTTGCGCCTACTGAACTTAGCAAGTTTTGCAGGTCGTTAGTGCCGAACCATGAATCGACATTGGTTATTTCTGCTTCCAATTCGGGTTTGTAGCGTTCGGATAAGCAACCGGTTACGATCACTTTGCCTATTTTGCCTTGTTCTTTTAGTTCGCTGTATTGGAGGATGGTATCAATAGATTCCTGCTTGGCGTTATCGATAAAACCACAGGTGTTGATGACGATGATATCGTTGCTGTTTACTTTTTCAGCTTCATGCACTACATCAAAGGCGTTGCCTTTGAGCTGGCCCATTAATATTTCGGAATCGTAAATGTTTTTGGAGCAACCAAGGGTGACAACGTTAACTCTTGGTTTCGATTTAATTGCTGCTGGTTGTATTGATTTCGTCCTCATAAGCCCCCTCTAAATCTCCCCCGGTAGGGGAGACTTTAACTTCGCGCTTGCAAAGCTATATATTTATTAATAGTAATTTTTCTTAAAGCCCTCCCTACCGGGGAGGGTTTGGGTGGGGCCTATTGTTTAAATAAACTATCCACAAATGCCTTGCGATCAAACAATTGCAGGTCATTCATGCTTTCGCCTACGCCTATGTATTTTACGGGTATTTTAAATTGATCAGATATACCTATCACCACGCCGCCTTTGGCTGTGCCATCCAGCTTGGTTAAGGCCAGGGCATTAACCGCGGTGGCTTCGGTAAACTGTTTGCATTGCTCAATGGCGTTTTGCCCGGTGGAGGCATCCAGCACCAGCAATATTTCGTGCGGCGCGCCGGGAACAACTTTTTGCATTACGTTTTTGATCTTGGTTAGCTCGTTCATCAGGCCCACTTTGTTATGCAAACGGCCAGCAGTATCGATGATGGCTACATCATCATTATTGGCTACGGCTGAACGAAGGGTATCGTAAGCCACAGATGCCGGGTCGGAGCCCATTGGCTGTGCCACTACCTTTACATCTACACGTTTTCCCCAGAGTTGCAGCTGATCTACCGCTGCGGCTCGGAAGGTATCGGCTGCGCCTAAAACTACCTGGTTGCCGGCTTGCTTCAGTTTATGGGCAAGTTTGCCAATGGTGGTGGTTTTGCCTACACCATTTACACCAACTACCATAATTACATATGGCTTATGGTTGCCGTATTCAAAATTCTGAAAATCGTTACTGTTGTTTTCGGCAAGAAGCTTTTGTATCTCATCGCGCAGCAAACCATTAAGTTCGGTAGTGCTTACGTATTTGTCGACCGCCACACGGGCCTGTATTCGCTCAATGATCTTTAAGGTAGTGGTAACGCCAACGTCGGATGTTACCAGTACTTCTTCCAGCTCATCCAGTACATCATCATCGACGGTAGACTTACCGGCTATTACTTTGGTGATCTTTGAAAAAAAGCTGTCCTTGGTTTTTTCCAAACCGGTCTCCAGCGCCTCCTGCTCCTGCGGGGTGCTTTCCTTTTTCTTGAAAAAATCAAATAATCCCATGTTTAGTCAAAAGTCAAAAGTCAAAAGTCAAAAGTCAAAAAAATCCGGGTGATTAGCGTCGGAAATTGGATCTTTGACAAGTAACTGATAAACTGGTTTCAATAAAAAAAGCCCTCTCGTTACAACAAGACGGCTTTAATATCTTTCAAAATTAATTGTTACGCTTTTGCGTCAGCAATTGCATCTTTAACGTGGTCGTTATGTACAATAGCCTCTTTAAATGAGTAAGCACCAGTTTTTGGCGACCTAACCATTGTTATTACTTTTGAATATTCTTTGCCTTTACCTGTTTTAAGGGTTGCAACTACTTTCTTTGCCATCTTATTTAATTATTGAATTAGTGATTTAGTGAATGAGCGATTTACATCTCCCCTCAGCAATCAATAAATTATTATTTAATTTCTTTATGAACGGTTACTTTACGTAATACAGGATTAAATTTTTTCAATTCTAACCTTTCAGTAGTGTTCTTTTTATTTTTAGTGGTGATGTAACGAGACATGCCCGGCATACCGCTTGTTTTGTGTTCGGTACATTCTAATATTACCTGAACCCTGTTGCCTTTTTTAGCCATTTTTTTATTTATTGAATTAGCGAATGAGTGAATTAGTGATTGAATTGAACTAAATCAAAACAACCTGCCAATTAACCTTCTACTAAATGTATCCTTTTTTTACAAACTTATTGATACAGGCAGTTATACCATTTTTGCTGATGGTTTTAACAGCCGAAGTAGACACTTTTAAAGTTATCCACTTATCTTCCTCAGGAATATAAAACCTTTTAAGCTTCAAATTTGGGTGAAACCTGCGTTTGGTCTTAACATTTGAGTTAGAAACGTTATTACCTACAAGTGAACCTTTTCCTGTTAAATCACAAATTCTTGACATGACAATCGATTTAATTCAATCCCTTTTCTTAAAGAGTTTGCAAATATCGGTATTTAAGGTTAAAACAGCAATAGGGAGTTGAAAATATTTTTAAAAAGATTATACCCCCTCCCGTCCTCCCCCTAAATTTAGGGGGAGGGGTGAAAAAAGTTGCGAAATTTTGTTGATTGTCCGGCGGTTTTACCCCCACCCGGCCTCCCCCTAATATTAGGGGGAGGTGTCGACGTAGGAGACGGAGGGGGTAGAATATTTACATTGAATTTAGTACTTTCAGACCATGAACCCTGTCACCCAACTTTGCCGCCAACTCCGCAATACCGCGCCCACAGGTGATCTTACCGGGGGCTGGTCGGTAAACGAGGAACAATTACGCATTGGTTTTACACGGCTAATTTTTCCTTTTTTTGCGGGATTGCTGTTATCGCGCACGGTGAAATCGGGGAATATCAACAACGCGTTTTTATGGTCGGCCGTTTTGCTGGCTATTGTGCTATTCATACCCCGCATTGGCGATAGCCATACGAATTGGATGAACGGCCTGTACGAATCGTTGACTATTATATTGGTATTCCCGCTTGTGGTTTATATCGGTGCCAGCGGGGTTATCAAGGGCAAAAGAGAAAATGCTGTCTGCAAGTTTTTGGGCGATATTTCGTACCCTATTTATATTACCCATTACGCGTTCATTTATATTTATACCGGCTGGGTAAGCGACCATGGCACCGCGCCGTTCGGACAAAAGCTGTTGTATGGTGTTATAACTTTTGTGGTAGCTATAGTGGTGGGCTATCTTTCATTAAAATATTATGATGAGCCGGTGAGGGCGTGGTTGAAGAGGAAGTGGAGTAAATAAGGCGGGGAATGGGTATAGTTTGCTTAAGAAAAGCAGGCACGATGGCGATGAATGGAGAATATTTTGAAGAAGATTTACGGGCTAATAGTAGGTTATTTTACGCTTAGTCATCCATTCTTTTTCGGAATTATAAAATCCAAATCTTTTCGTCCAGTTCCCTTTTTTATCGAACGTGAGATATTTATAGTTGTACTTGTCTGGAGGCATTTTATTTCCTTTATGATCGTACAGATAACTGATAGTTTCTATTAGAAGGTTGCCCTTATATTTGAAGTTCTCACTAAATTGAATTCCTAATCCATTACTATTTATCATCTCTATTAACTGATTAGTCTCATTGTATTTATATAAAGTAGTATCGCAAATATGTTTGGGTTGACAATAATCTTCTGAAGAGGTAATATATTCTGCCTCGTTGTATTTTAAAATTGTGGTAGGAGTGGTATCCAATATGCCAAATGAATATTCATAACCTGTAGCAATAGTTTTTAATTTTCGCCCATTTGAGCCGTATTCATTGGTAAATCTTACTAATTGTTTGCCAAGTCTTCCTCGTCCATTCGATGCTGTTATATTTCCTCTTACATCAAAATAATTTGTATCTATTGGTGAAAATATTCCGGTCAATGAAGAATCGGTTTCAATAATTTCTTTTACTTGCCCATTTAATACCTCTGAACCAAAACTCGAAAAAAATATTGTAGTTGATTCTTTTTTTCTTGTGCAAGAAAAAAGAGGGTTAAACATTGGAATAATAAGGAGAGCAATGCCGAATATTTGTATAAGCTTATTAAAAGGCATCATCTTGATAGATTTGGCTTTCAAACTTAATCATTCCGTTACAAATTTGTTATACCCTATATATACAAAAATTGCTAATTTACGCCGCCAATAAATCGTATTTTAACATTATGAGAATTAAAACATTTCCTGAGTACCAGGAGGCCTATAAAAACAGCGTTGAACAGCCCGAACAATTTTGGAAAGAAATAGCAGATACCTTTTTATGGCGCAAAAAATGGGATAAAATACTGGAATGGAACTTTACTGAACCCAGCATAAAATGGTTCCAGGGCGCTAAGCTGAATATCACCGAAAACTGCCTCGACCGCCATTTGGAAACCTTGGGCGATAAACCCGCTATTATATGGGAGCCTAACGACCCAAGCGAAGATCACCGCGTGCTTACCTATAAACAACTGCATGATAAGGTTTGCCAGTTTGCCAATGTTTTAAAAAATAACGGCGCCCGCAAAGGCGACCGCATATGTATTTATATGCCCATGGTGCCCGAACTGGCTATTGCCGTGTTGGCTTGCGCGCGTATAGGCGCCATCCATTCGGTAGTTTTCGGCGGATTTTCGGCACAATCCATTGCCGACAGGATAAACGACGCACAGTGCAATATCATTATCACTACCGACGGCGCATCGCGCGGTAACAAAGAAATACCTTTAAAGGGCGTAATTGACGATGCGCTGGTACAAACGCCATCGGTTAAACGTGTAATTGTACTTACCCGCACCCGTACCCCTATATCCATGATAAAAGGCCGTGATGTTTGGTGGGAAGATGAAATAAAGAAAGTAGAAACGCAGGGCGTAACCAAATGCGAACCTGAGGAAATGGATGCCGAGGATATGCTGTTTATACTATATACTTCGGGATCGACCGGCAAACCGAAGGGCGTGGTGCATACCTGCGGTGGTTATATGGTTTATACCGGCTATACTTTTACAAACGTGTTCCAGTATAATCCCGGCGAGGTATATTTTTGTACGGCTGACATCGGCTGGATAACCGGTCACTCTTATATCGTATATGGCCCGTTATCGCAAGGCGCTACTACGCTGATGTTTGAAGGTATACCTACCTGGCCCGATGCCGGAAGGTTTTGGGATATAGTTGATAAATATAAAGTAAACATATTATACACCGCGCCAACGGCTATCCGCTCGCTGATGAGTTTTGGCGATGATGTACTGAATGGCAAGGATTTAAGCTCGCTTACAAAATTGGGCTCGGTAGGCGAACCGATAAACGAAGAGGCATGGCACTGGTTTGACGAAAAGATAGGGCATAAAAAATGCCCTATTGTTGATACCTGGTGGCAAACAGAAACGGGGGGCATTATGATATCGCCGCTGGCGGGCATAACGCCAACCAAGCCAAGCTTTGCCACATTGCCGCTGCCGGGTATACAGCCGGTTTTGGTTGATGAGAACGGAGCAGTGATAGAAGGTAATAACGTAAGCGGCAACCTATGTATAAAATTCCCGTGGCCGGGCATTATCCGCACTACTTATGGCGACCATGAGCGCTGCCGCACTACGTATTTTGCTACCTATAAGGATATGTATTTTACCGGCGACGGTTGCTTGCGCGACGAGAACGGCTATTACCGAATAACCGGTCGTGTGGATGATGTGTTGAACGTATCTGGTCACCGCATTGGGACTGCCGAGGTGGAAAACGCTATTAACATGCACAGTAGCGTGGTGGAATCGGCCGTAGTAGGTTATCCGCATGATATTAAGGGGCAGGGAGTTTACGCCTTTGTGGTTAGTCCGGGTGAGCATGGCGACGAGGAACTGGCCCGCAAGGATATAGCCATGACCGTAGCGCGCATTATAGGCCCGATAGCTAAACCTGATAAGATACAGTTTGTAACCGGGTTGCCTAAAACGAGATCGGGTAAGATCATGCGCAGGATATTGAGGAAAATAGCTGAGGGTGATACTTCGAATTTAGGCGATATAAGTACTTTACTTGACCCGGGTGTGGTGGACGATATCAAGAAGGGGGCGTTGTAGTTCAAGGTGAAATGACATATAAACTGGATTTTCATACATCTAATAATCAGTTTTATATAAGTAGTGATATTAACGCAACAGTGGGCCGCTGGTCAGAAGCGTCTTATAATGATAGAATGGTAGCATTTAACAACATAATTGTTGTTTTCACTGAAAGTTATGGGCACATAAAGGGTGAATTGAATGTTTTGAATAGCGCTAATACTGACACGGACTATTATGTTTACGATCATATAGTTGAAGGTGGGTTAAAAGTTGAGTCTGGCATTATACAATTCCTTGATTGTCCTTTCTCTGCTGTACAATTGGAAATATTATTAAAACCTGGCAATTATAAAGTAAGGGTATATTTTCTAAATATGGTGGGCTACGATTCTGATGAAGAAGAAAGTGACGATTTTTATAAAATCGAAATTTGGCCTGATAGTAATCTAGCGAGCCAGGTTTTAAAAAGATTACCGCGTAATTGAAACTAAAGAAATTTGTAGATGTTATTTATTAAATAACTAAAAAAACATCATGGACAAATTAGAAATAAAAGGCGGCTGGAACGAGCTGAAGGGAAAAATAAAACAGGCCTACGGCGACCTGACCGACGAC
>CAIWRU010000094.1 GCA_903915155.1 uncultured Mucilaginibacter sp. | reverse complement strand
TTCTTAGCATGATGAAAAAGTTTGACCTATGTTATTCACCGGATGATAAAATCATATTGATTCCTTCCGCATTTGGGAAAATGCCAAAAGTCGAATACAGCGAATTTAGAGGAGAAAATGTAAGAACATACATTTTGCAATTTAAAGATTATATGCCGATTGCCTTAATCCATCGCTTCATCGCCAAAAATTTGGTAAACGCATATGATAATAATTATTGGTATACCGGGATAGTTATCTCAGATCCAATAACATCACAATTAGCAATGATTCATTCTGACCGCGAGGCGAAAAGGATTTATATTAGGATTAAAGGCGAAGCGCCATTGGGGATTTGGGAGCATACACGGCGAGAATTTTCAAATATTGCGGGAACTTATGCCAGAATTAATTATGATGAATTAATCGCCTTAGATGGAAAAGGGGAAAACACAGTTACTTATGATGATCTTATAAGTCATCTTCAAGCTGAAAAGAAACTATATTTTCATACTAAATTGAAACAAGACTTTAATGTCGGATATTTATTAGGGTTTTTTCAAACACAGAATCAAACTCTTGAAAAAATTGAGCACGGTGAAATAGACTTAGAATTGGATTTCATAAATAAGAGAAAAGGCATACCGCCTGTAGTAGTGCAAATTGTTAATAATATAAGCCCGATTATAAATAATCAAATCGATATAGATATTGATTTTAATTTAAATATTGTCAATGAATCTAGTGATACTATAAAGAGTGAAACTAATTATCTTTTAGATGAATTAGGTGAATCAGACGGTAATTTAAAAAAGGCACTCGAAAAGATATTAAGTTTTGCTGATCAATCATCGGCAGTTAAAAGTAGTAAAGAAATTAAGGAACGAGGGTGGAGCAGAAAATTAAAGCCAGTAATAGAAATTTTAAGTAAAGCCGGTGAACAGTTAAAACATATCAGCGAAGGAGAAGAAGTCTTAAAAAATATTATTCATAAAGTTGATACCTTATGTTCGCAATTTAATCTAAATGATATTACAGAGCTTATAAAGAACATTTGGCATCATTGATGTGAATTTTTAAAAATTTCACCAAGACAACTTTACTGATAAGGAAACATAAAAATCTTGTTCTATCTAAACCCCTTGCTTTTGAAAAAACTAAAATAGAAATTAAAACCAAGGTCATAACTACACAAACAAATCTAATATATCCCCAAAAAGCGCCAGCCCCGACAAAGGGCGCGGGCCGGGTGTATGGCGGGAATGCTGGTTTAGCTTTTCGTGTGATGTATTTTAGAGCGCAGCCTAAAATACATCACACGAAAAGCGTAAGAACCGGCAGGGCGGGTGGAAGCATGCCCTTTGTCTTGATTTTTTTGTTTCTTTTTGTATCAAGACAAAAAGAAAAACATAGCGTTAGCGATACCAAGCGACAAGTACGCATAGTGCAACGATTCAAAGCGACAAATATTCAACAAATAATGCAATAACTAAAAGCGAAGGATTTACTCGCTTTCCTGTTGCTTAGGTTTACCAACTGAAGCAAAAAGTCCCATCGACCAGCATAATATGAGGGCTATAACGGCAAGGCACAAAAAATTTGTCATAAGTTTATAATTTAGTTCTGTTGTTATAAATACTAAAACTGTTCCAATAAATATTTTTATTTGTATAACGGACAATTTATAGCCGAATAACTCACAAAATAGCTTCATTTGCAAGCTAAAGCGTATTTAAATAATATTAAGCGATCATTAAGCCAGGGATACTCAACTAAATATCCTCTGTAGATAAAACACCCCACAAGCGTACAAAATTGAAGCCGGGGCGGGAAAAATCCACCAACCTGTAGGCAATTTTTTGAATTACTGATTTTTTGAATTATTGATTTGTGTTTTTCTCATTTTCAAATTAGCACATTGTCAAATTTTCAAATCACCTGCACATCTGCATATCCACCTCGTCACAATTCCGTAATTTACATAGCTGCGTATCTGCACATCCGCACATTATCATTACATTTGTTAAGTTTTAACTGACATCATATTATGCTTAAAGGATTTTTCAGCGTTCCGCAACCGCAGAACGAGCCGGTATTGAATTATGGCCCGCGCAGTGTTGAGCGCGACGCCCTCAAAAAAGCTTTGGACGAGGCCCGTGCGCAGGTATTGGAAATACCCATGTACATTGGCAACAAACTGGTGCATACCGGTAAAAAGCGGTTCGAGATACGCCCCCCGCACGATCATAAACACTTACTGGCCACTTTCCCCGAAGGCGATGCCGCTACCGTTAATGCCGCTATTGATGCTGCCTTAGCCGCCAAAGCCGATTGGGAAGCCATGCCATGGGAAGCAAGGGCATCGATATTTTTAAAAGCCGCAGAATTATTCGCAGGCCCGTACCGCGCTAAAATAAATGCGGCCACCATGCTGGGCCAGGGTAAGAACGCTTACCAGGCCGAGATAGATGCAGCCTGCGAGCTGATAGACTTTTTGCGCTTCAACGTGCATTACATGGCCGAAATTTATGCGCAACAACCACCCATGAACCCTAAAGGGATTTGGAACAAGGTTGAGCAGCGCCCATTAGAAGGTTTTGTGTTTGCGCTTACACCATTTAACTTTACCGCCATTGCAGGTAACCTGCCAGCCAGCGCCGCCATGATGGGTAACGTAGTGGTTTGGAAACCAGCTTATCCGCAGATATATGCCGCCAATGTTTTAATGGAAGTTTTCCGCGAAGCGGGACTACCAGATGGCGTTATCAATTTAATTTATGTAGATGGCCCTGTTGCCGGAGATGTAATATTCAATCACCGTGATTTTGCGGGTATACACTTTACCGGCTCAACCGGCGTGTTCCAGAATATATGGCAAACCATTGGTAACAACATCCATAAATTCCGTACTTATCCGCGCATTGTAGGCGAAACCGGCGGCAAGGATTTTGTACTGGCACATCCCAGCGCCGATGCCGATGTAGTAAGCACCGCCTTAATTCGCGGAGCATTCGAATACCAGGGACAGAAATGTTCGGCTGCAAGTCGTGCTTATATCCCGGCCTCGTTATGGCCTTCCGTTAAAGAAAAAATGCAGCGCGATTTAGCCACCATTAAAGTTGGCCCTGTTGAAGATTTCGGCAATTTTGTAAATGCCGTTATTACCGAGGCATCGTTCGATAAACTGGCAAAATATATTGATGCCGCCAAAGCCGATAAAAGTGTTGAATTGATAGCAGGCGGTGGTCACGATAAATCACAAGGCTGGTTTGTTGAACCAACCGTAATAAAAGTGAACGACCCCTACTACGTAACCATGTGCGAGGAGCTTTTTGGCCCGGTACTAACCATTTACGTGTACGAGGATGATAAATTTGATGAGATACTAAAGGTGATAGACAATACATCCATCTACGCCCTAACTGGTTCTATCATTTCGCAAGACAGGTATGCCATAGCCAAAGCTACCTACGAATTGCGCAATGCGGCCGGTAATTTCTACATAAACGATAAGCCAACCGGCGCAGTAGTAGGCCAGCAGCCATTCGGCGGAGCCCGCGGTTCGGGAACTAACGATAAAGCAGGTTCGGCACTCAACCTGCAGCGCTGGGTATCGCCAAGAACGATAAAAGAAACTTTTGATCCACCAAAGGATTACAGGTACCCATTTCTCACCAAAGAGATTTAACCCAGGAAGTAAGAATATTAATATTGAACATCGAATAATGAATATCGAATATTGAAGTTAAAACTTCGGTGTTCGATATTCATTATTCATTATTCGATATTTTTAATAGAAAAGCTCCCCCTTCAGGGGGTTGGGGGGCTATTGAATTTAAACACATTCCCCATGTTAGCATTATCGTAGGTGCTAACATTCATGTCTTTAATAATACCGGTTTCAATGCTATAAACCCAGCCGTGAACAGCCAAAGGCTGGCCTTTTTGCCAGGCGTTTTGCACTATTGATGTTTTGCAAAGGTTGTAAACATTCTCAACCACGTTATATTCCACCAGTTTATCCTGGCGTTCTTTTTCGTCTTTTATCAGGTCGAGCTTACTGGCGTGCAGGCGGTACACATCCTTAATATGGCGCAGCCAGTTATCAATAAGCCCGAATTGTTTGTTGGTCATGGCGGCAATAACGCCGCCGCAGCCGTAGTGACCGGTTACAATAACATGTTTTACTTCCAGCACATTCACCGCGTAATCCAGTACCGAAAGCATATTCATATCGGAATGAATTACCATATTGGCAATATTGCGGTGTACAAATATTTCGCCAGGGTTAGTATTGGTTATCTGGTTAGCAGGCACGCGGCTATCGGCGCAGCCTATCCACAAAATAGGTGGCTTTTGTCCGTTTGCAAGTTTGGTAAAATAGTCGGGGTCGTTTTCTAATGATTTTGCAATAAACTCCTTATTGCCTTCAAGCAACGATCAATACCTATGGGGCCGATCAGGCTTCGCTCGATCCGTACTTGGAGCCGCTTCGCCCGCTGCTGGAGAAGACTTGGAAGGGCAAGCTCGAAGGCGGTAAGGCT
>CAIWRU010000093.1 GCA_903915155.1 uncultured Mucilaginibacter sp. | reverse complement strand
TGGCGTTCCATACCGGGATAGATGTTACTACCACCAGTTGCAGGCATGACAAAGCCAAAAATACCGAGCCCACAAACATCCAAAACTCACGTGAGTAGGTTTCTTCTTCCTTCTTGCTGATGGGCATTTCCTTACGCCGTACCACTAACAACGCGATAGCTATGGCCGCGAAGATGGCTACATCGATCACCAAATGCCAGAACATACCCAGGTCGGTAAAGGCGTGTACAGAGGTATCGCCTAAAATGCCGCTACGGGTAAGGAATGAGGCATATAATACCAATACAAAGCTTATCAGCGTTAAAAATGTAGCGGTAAAGTATGAGTGACCGGTATTTTTATAAACGATCATTACGTGTACCGCGCCGATTAGGGTAAGCCATGGAATGATTGCGGCGTTCTCCACCGGGTCCCAGGCCCAAAAGCCCCCAAAGTTTAGTGATTCATAGGCCCAAAGCGAACCCATGATAACGCCTGTGCCCAATACCATTACGGCAAACAGCGCGTATGATATACAGGGTTGTATCCATTCTTTATAGCGTTTTTGCCATAAGCCGGCAACTGCATAAGCAAATGGTACTATCATCGACGCAAAACCTAAGAACAGCGTTGGCGGGTGGATCACCATCCAATAGTTTTGAAGCAATGGGTTGAGGCCGTTGCCGTCTCTTACAAATGTTAAATAATTGGGCTGACTAAATATAGGTGCTCCTGTCATGGCTGTACGAAGCAATATAAATGGTGAGCTGCCTATACGCTGGCCCAATATCTCTACACCCAAAAGCATTGACGCGATGAGTACTTGCGACAGGGCGATAACCGTAAGCACAGGTTTTTCCCATGACTTCGCACGCCAGATCAAAATATTGCCTAAAACAGCCTGCCAAAAGCCCCAAAGCCAAAAACTGCCCTCCTGCCCTTCCCAAAAGCTGGAAATGATATAATATACCGGCAGCTGGCGCGAAGAATGCTCCCAGGCGTAATGGTACTCAAAAAGGTGACTGTAAATAATATAGAACAGGCACGTGCCGATGCCGATAACCGAAATGGTATTTAAAAAATAACCTATGCGGCCCATCCAAAGCCACTTGCCGTCGAGCTTATCATGACTGGTGGTAGCGAAGTAATAACTTATTGCTGAAAAAAGTGCAGAACCGAATGCGAGAATTATGAAGAATTGGCCTAATTGCCCCGGTAAAAGGTGTTCGCCCTGGTAAGCTATATTCATTTAGTTTTTATATGGACGATTTTTTAGCGTCGGCAGTTACTTCCATTTTGTCGTTCTTGTATTTCGATGGGCATTTCATCAGTATGCTCGATGCGTGAAAGCCTTCTTTGGTCATCTTGCCTACAAGCACAATTTTATCTGATTTATCGAAGTCCTGGGGCTTGGTGCTATTGTAAACAACTTTACATTCGTTGCCTACGGTATCGCGCATATAGAATGAAAAATAGTTGGCATCCTTGGTAGCATCATACACCATATCTTTTTGTTTATCAACGTGGCCGATAACGTGTAATTCGCCGCTGTTATTCTGCGCGTCTTTAAACGTTCCGTATGTACTTGCTGAACCATATGTACATATAATTATAGCTATGGCTATAGCGATAGTTATAATACCAAAAATTGCTGATTTCTTCATTGAAGGTTTATCTCACGTAATTCGTTTACAAAAATACGAAACGCAAAGTTAATAAAGTTTATTACAAGACATTAATGTTATTTAGAATCATTCTATTTATTTCCGAATTAAGAACAAATAAAAACCCCACACCAGCGGAATGAGGTTTTATTAAAAAATCATATGTCATTTATCACTTTATTTGAGCCATGCAGCGCCATTGCCCATTCTCCTGATAATAAGATAAAGGATGGCGAGATCAATAACAGCATGATAATATCCAAACCTGGCTTCCACACCTGAATTTAAACAAAAGATAAATACAACGGCAGCAATATTTATTATAAGCAGGGCCAAAGCAATTTTTGCAGATAGTTTGGTAGCTGCAACATTGTCAGGCCCATAAGTAATATTGTTCGGTAGGGCAAGTACCATCTGGGTAATGAAAATGAATATCACCAGGATGTGTATGGGTGCCTTGTCGGCGTTGTAGCCCATGCTTTCGCCAATTATGGGCAGAAAGCTGAAATAGAAAATACCCGAGAGGAAAAGTTTCCTGCTCGCTGTTACTGCGCCGAAAATTGTTAACAGCACAAGGGCTGCGCCTGCGATCGTAAAGATCCAATCAATTGTTTGGTTCATGATAATTGGGTTTTAAGTTTAAAAAATTGGTATAATAAAAGTCAACAATCAAACCAACAAATCATAATTAATTGATTATTAAAAAGTTAAAACAATGTTTAGCGATAGAATTTTATACGGCGGTTTTGATGTTGTAACTAATAAGTAAGGATAGCCCTAAAACAAAAAGGGCTTCCCGTAGGAAGCCCTCTTACTAATGATGGATTTAATTATATTAAACTTCGGCAGTTTCAGTTGGGTTCAGAAATACAAAGTTGTTATCAAACATATCCAGCCTTATTTTGCTGTCGCGATCAATTTTACCTGCGAGTATTTGTTTGGATAGCTCGTTGAGTATCTTCTTCTGTATTACCCTTTTCAATGGCCTTGCGCCAAATTGCGGGTCATAACCTAACTGTGCCAGCCAGTCGAGCGCTTCATCCGAAGCTTCGAGCGTAATACCCATTTCGGTTAAGGTTTGCTGTAACTGTTTAAACTGCAGTTTCACAATGTCGGTTATCTCGTTGCGGGTAAGCGGGGTAAACATGATGATCTCGTCAATCCTGTTCAAAAACTCGGGGCGAATGGTTTTCCTTAACAGTTCAAACAATTCGTTCTTTGTTTTGGCTACTACTTCATCACGGTTCTCATCGTCCAGGTCGGCAAAGTTTTCCTGTATGATGTTGCTGCCGATATTTGAGGTCATGATGATAATGGTATTCTTGAAATTCACCACCCTGCCTTTGTTATCGGTCAGGCGGCCATCATCCAAAACCTGTAATAAGATATTGAATACGTCAGGATGTGCTTTTTCAATTTCGTCAAGCAAAATAACGCTATATGGCCTGCGGCGAACGGCTTCCGTCAATTGGCCACCTTCATCATAGCCCACATAGCCCGGAGGCGCGCCAATCAGTCTTGAAACCGCGTGGCGTTCCTGGTACTCGCTCATGTCTATCCTTATCATCGCCTGCTCATCGTTGAACAGGTATTCGGCTAAGGCTTTTGCAAGTTCAGTTTTACCAACGCCGGTTGTGCCCAGGAATATAAATGAGCCTATCGGTTTCTTTTTATCCTGCAAGCCTGCACGGCTGCGGCGTATGGCGTCGCTTATTGCTTCTATCGCTTCTTCCTGCCCTGCTACACGTTTGTGCAATTCGTCTTCAAGGCTTAGCAATTTCTCGCGCTCGCTTTGTACCATTTTACTAACCGGGATACCTGTCCAGCGCGAAACCACGCCAGCAATGTCTTCAGCTGTAACTTCTTCCTTAAGCATACGGCTATCAGCCTGATTTTCCTGCAAAGCAGCTTTTAACTGTTCTACTTCAGCCTGTGCTTTTACAATGGTTCCGTAGCGCAATTCGGCTACCTTTCCATAATCACCGGCACGTTCGGCTTGTTCAGCTTCCAGCTTGTAGTTCTCTATCTGTTCAACTTTAATGTTGATACCATCAACCAGGTCCTTTTCACCCTGCCATTTGGCACGCAACGAATCACGCTCGGCTGACAGGTTGGCTATTTCTTCGCTCAAAGCAGCTACCTTGTGGGTATCTTTCTCACGTTTAATAGCTTCACGCTCAATTTCCAGCTGCATTATACGGCGTTCCAGTTCATCAACAGCTTCAGGAACCGAGTCCATTTCCAGGCGAAGCTTACTGGCAGCCTCATCCATCAGGTCGATTGCCTTATCCGGCAAAAATCTGTCGGCAATATAGCGCTGTGACATTTCAACAGCAGCAATAATAGCTTCGTCTTTTATCCGCACTTTGTGGTGTGCCTCGTAACGTTCCTTCAATCCACGGAGGATAGAAATAGCATCCTGCGTATCAGGTTCATCAACCAGCACCATTTGAAAACGGCGTTCCAACGCTTTATCCTTTTCAAAATACTTTTGGTATTCATTCAAGGTAGTGGCACCAATGGCCCTTAATTCGCCACGGGCAAGCGCCGGTTTTAATATGTTGGCAGCATCCATAGCTCCTTCGCCGCCACCTGCACCTACAAGGGTGTGTATCTCGTCAATAAACAGTATGATCTCGCCCTCAGCCCGTATAACTTCTTTTATAACGGCTTTCAAGCGTTCTTCAAACTCGCCTTTATATTTGGCGCCTGCTATCAGCGCGCCCATGTCGAGCGAATAAACCGTTTGTGATTTCAGGCTTTCAGGTACATCGCCTTTAATAATACGGAAGGCAATGCCTTCGGCAATAGCGGTTTTACCTACGCCCGGTTCGCCCACCAAAATTGGGTTATTCTTGGTACGGCGGCTTAATATCTGTATAACGCGCCTTATCTCCTCATCGCGGCCGATAACCGGATCGAGTTTGCCCGATTCCGCATATTCATTTAAGTTGCGGGCATATTTGTTTAGCGCGTTATAAGTAGCTTCGGCATTCTGATCGGTAACCTTACTGTCGCCACGTAAAGCAACGATGGCTTTTTTAAGGTCCTTTTCATTAACGCCCATATCTTTTAAAGCACCGCTGGTTTTGTCGTTCCCGGCTAAAACCCCCAGCAGTATATGTTCAACCGATACAAATTCATCCTTAAATTCCTTAAGGTATGATTGCGCCTTTTGCAAAGCCGCGTTAGCACCTGATGACAGGTATACATCGCTGCCGCTTACTTTAGGAAAAGACGCTATTTGCTGGTCTAATATCTCGTTCAGTCTGTTAAGATTAACATTCAGTTTTTTTAACAGGTAAGCTATAACATTTTCATCCACCAGCAATAAGCCCTTCAGCAAATGGGCCGTTTCAATGGCCTGCTGCTGGTTGCCGGCAGTTATTTCGGATGCCTTCTGTACGGCCTCCTGCGCTTTTATGGTAAAGTTGTTAAAATTCATAGTGATTAATACTATTCAAAAAACCGACCACAATTGCTTTTATGAAATATTGTCATCCAAAAAATATATTTCATGACCTTTTGACAACATTACGCTTTATTGTTAACTTTAATGTTACACGTTGATTAAACATTTGTGTTTAGCGATAGTCATAGTAACCGGTTAAACTGTTCTTTTAACTTATTAACAACTACTTTACTATTAATCAACCATATAAAATTTATATTTTTGCCCTTATATTATACCCTAACCGATTTGGACAATTCATTTTTACAACGAATACCGTCAAAATACAAGGCTGAGTATCGTAACTACTACACGTTGCAAAACCTGTTAGCCGTACGTACCTGCAGCCTTATATTCCTGTTGTTGAATGTGATCATCCGACTGCTTTACTGGGTATTCCCCGAGAGCCTTACCAAGGCACAGAACTTTCCTGAATTTGACTTTATCAACTGGATATTTATAGCTGTAACACCGTTTTTTGTTATCACCAGCTACCTTATAATTGATTACTACCGCCATAAACGCAAAGCGCTGGCTTTACATACGTTATATGTATTTGTTTTTACTCTTTACCTTGTAGCCAGCGGTATATTTTCGAGCCTTATTGCTACATCCGACCCCAGCAACGCGCTTACTTTATACCTGGTACCGCTTGTTATTATAAGCGTGATGTGCGTATTTGAGCTATATGAAACGCTGATACTTATATTAGCTATTGAAGCCGTATTCACAAGCCTGCTAATTTACAGCCAGATAAGCCCTACTGAGCTGGTTTATAGTGAAATGATCTCGATAATTCTGTTAGCTGGTTTTTATTTAACGTCGCGCTATTTTTACACTTACAAAGCCAGTTATTTTAAGCAGGTATTGGAGATACGTGAAAAGAATAACGAGATAGAGAACGCTGCCAATTTTAAGAACCAGGTATTGGGCATGGTTGCACATGATTTACGTAACCCTTTGGCAGCGGTGGAATCAACGGCGATGATAATGGAACTGGAGGAAATAGATACCGACACGCGCGAGAATATTGAAATTATAAAAGCTTCGTGTGTTAAGGCACGCGGTATAATAAGCGATTTGCTTGAAGCGGCACGTAATGACGACCAAAGCGTTATTGAAACTACCGGCATTGACCTTTGTGTATTTGTAAGGAAAATAATTGATAGCTGGAAAATACATAATGAGGCAAAAAACCACCTCGTATTCCACAGCAACACGCACCCTATATATGCGCAGGTAAATAAGGAGAAATTTCACAGGGTAATGGACAACCTGATCAGTAACGCCATAAAATTCTCAAAAGAGAGTGATAAAATTGAGATAAACCTTATCAAGGAAGGTAATAAGGCTATTATTGAGGTAAAGGATAATGGTGTAGGCATTCCGAAAGATATGATACCTCACTTGTTCGATCGCTTTTCAAAAGCAGGGCGCCCGGGGATCAGGGGCGAGCAGTCGACCGGGTTGGGGTTAAGTATAGTTAAACAGATTATTGAACGCCATAACGGCAAAATTGAAGTAAGCAGCACCGAGAATAAAGGTTCGACATTTAGAATAACACTACCTGCGCTAAACTGATCACTCCCCCCCTTTTACATTCATTTTTATAGTATAAATAGCCGTCGACGCGGTAATGAACAACACGTTTTTATCCTTCCCGCCAAAGCACAGGTTAGCTGTCCATGGCTCGTTAATTTCAATGTGGCCTATTTTTTTTCCAGTTGGATCGTAGATGGTTACCCCTTTTCCGGTTAAATAAATATTACCTTTTTCATCTAACGTCATACCATCCGAGCCCTGGTTGATGACAAGTATTTGATTACTTAATGCCCCGTTTTTCCCGATGGTATATTTATAGGTTTTATCGGCGCCAATGTCGGCCACGTATAAATATTTCCCGTCAGGAGTACCTACAATGCCATTTGGTTGTTTAATATCGTCGGCTACCATTATTGGATGATGGCTTCCTTTGGGGAGATAATAAACCTTTTGCCCGTCAAGGTCCGGCTTTTTGCGTGTCCAGTAATCGCGCTGATAGTAAGGATCGGTCATGTATATACCGCCATTATTGTCAACCCAAATATCATTAGGGCCGTTCATTAATTTACCTTTCAAATCAGTAACAAGTACTTTTATTTTTTTGGATGGGCTAATACTCCATAACTGGTCATGCTCATCGGCACAGGTTATTAAATTGCCTTTATGGTCAAAATACATTCCGTTCGACCGCCCGGCGCTATCAAGAAATAATGATAGCTTACCACTTATATCATACTCCCATATCTTATTATTAGGCTGATCGGTAAAAAACACGTTGCCATATTTATCCGTTGACGCCCCCTCGGTAAAAGCAAATTGTTTGGATATAAGCTGTGGTTTTTCAGCGGTATCGTATAAAACGGTTTGTGCAGACACTTTAAATGTTGTTGTAACAAGAAACACCGCAATTAAAATTCTATAACTCTTCATGGGTAAAAAATAAGCAGGTTAAGCAAATGTAATGTAAATGGTTTTAATTGTAATTTAAACAACAATGTGCCGCTCAAATAAATTTTTTCTGCTATGTTTAAATTTTCTTAATCAGCTTTTATGAATACAAGATCATACTTTTTTACTGCCTTGCTTTTGTTGGTATTTTTTTCTGCGGGTATAACACAGGCACAAGATAAATTAATTTATAAAGATGCTTCGCAGCCGCTTGATGCCCGTGTGCATGACTTGGTATCGCGCTTAACATTGCAGGAGAAAGTATCGTTATTAGGCTACAATAGTCAAGCTGTAACACGTTTGGGTATCCCTGCTTATAACTGGTGGAACGAAGCCCTGCACGGTGTGGCCCGCGCGGGCGAGGCTACCATATTTCCGCAAGCCATTGCTTTGGCGGCTACTTTTAACAATGACCTTGCACAACAGGAATCAAATGCCATATCAACCGAAGCAAGAGCAAAATATAACCTAGCCATAACGCAAAACAGGCATATACAATATATGGGCCTCACCTTCTGGACACCCAACATCAATATATTCCGCGACCCACGCTGGGGCCGCGGGCAGGAAACTTATGGTGAAGACCCTTACCTCACCGCTACCATGGGTACTGCTTTTGTAAAGGGTTTACAGGGCGATGATCCGAAGTATCTGAAGGTTTCGGCTACTGCCAAACATTTTGCCGTGCATAGCGGCCCCGAAGCTACCCGCGATGCATTTGATGCTTTGGTGGATGAAAAGGATCTGCGTGAGACTTATTTATATGCCTTTCATACGCTGGTGACAAAAGGGAAAGTGGAATCGGTAATGTCGGCGTATAACAGCATTAACGGCATACCCAATTCTGTTAACAAAACCCTGCTAACAGATATATTACGCAAGGAATGGGGTTTCCAGGGCCACGTGGTAACGGATTGTGGTGCGCTTGATGATGTATTCAGTACGCATAAATATATAGCCAGTCCTGTTGAAGCTGCTGCTGCTGCAATAAAGGCCGGCGTAAATTTAGATTGCTCCTCCGTTTTACAAGAAGATATTATAAAAGCTATCGACCAAAAATTGCTAACGGTGATGGAGCTTGATCAATCGCTTTTTCAACTATTGCGCACTGAATTTAAGCTTGGCTTTTATGATGATCAGGCTTCAATTCCCTATCATACGTATGGTGTGGATAGTGTGCATAGTGAGGCCCATATAGCGATAGCGCGTAAAGTAGCACAACAAAGTATGGTGCTGCTTAAGAATGACAAAAATGTACTACCGCTGAATAAAGCCAATTATCCCAGCATTATGATCGTAGGCCCAAATGCCGCAGCGCTCGACCCGTTGGTAGCTAATTACCATGGGGTTAGCGATAAAGTGGTGAATTTTGTTGAGGGAATTACAAGTGCTGTTGGCCCGGGCACAAGCGTTGACTATGATTTGGGTTGTAATTATACCGACACCACCCATTTTGGCGGCACATGGGCAGCCGGTAATGCCGACGTTGCCATAGCTGTAATAGGTTTGTCGCCTGTTTTAGAGGGTGAGGCCGGTGACGCATTTTTATCTAATAGCGGCGGAGATAAGAAAAACCTTGAACTCCCTGCCAGCGAAATAGCCTTTATGAAAGAATTGCGTAAAGACGTAAAAAAGCCCATCATAGCGGTGATTACAGCGGGCAGTGACGTAGATATCGACGCCATTGCACCTTACGCCGATGCCATTATTTTGGCCTGGTACCCCGGCGAACAGGGTGGCAACGCGTTAGCTGATATTTTATTTGGTAAAATCTCGCCATCGGGTCATCTACCACTTACCTTTTACAAATCTATTAGCAATGTTCCTGACTTTAGTAATTACCACATGAAGGGTCGCACGTATCGTTATTATGACGGCCCGGTGCAATACCCTTTTGGGTTTGGGTTGAGTTATACGTCGTTTGCTTATAATTTACAAGACAAACTAAAAGGCAGTTACAAATCAACAGATACATTAACCACATCGGTAAAAGTCAAAAATACCGGCGCGATGGATGGCGATGAAGTGGTACAGGCGTATATTGAATACCCGGCTATTGATCGTATGCCTGTTAAGGAATTGAAATCATTTAAGCGTGTTAGTGTCGCTCAAGGTAATGAGCAAACTGTTACCATAAAGATACCGGTAAGCGAACTGCAAAAATGGGATATGGCAACCCACAAGTGGAAATTATATGCCGGTAATTACAAACTGATATTAGGCAGCAACTCGCAGGATAGCAAAATAAGCACGGAGTTTGCTGTTAAGTAGCGTATGTATTCAAAAGATGAGGCCTCGCAAATACGGCAAGCTTTTTGGACAACATTCGGGCAATATATAGCGCCGCAATTATCTGCCGATGGTTTGAAAGTAAACTGGGTAAATTATAAAACCGGTATTAAGTATTTATATTTCAAGATGGATGCGGATAAGCGTTCGGCTGTTGTAGAAATACTGATAGCCCACCCTGATGCAGGTATACAGGAATTATTTTTTGAACAGTTCGCAGAATTAAGGTTAATGCTCAACGGTTATTTAAATGAAGAATGGGAATGGGCGCTAAATGACAAGGATGAGAACGGCAAAACCATCAGCCGCATATATAAACAATTAGATGGCGTAAGCATTTATAACCGTAATGACTGGCCGCAGCTTATTTCCTTTTTTAAGCCACGTATTATAGCGCTTGATGAATTTTGGAGTATTAGGCAGTATAGTTTTGAGGCCTTGAAGTAAAAAGCTATTTAAAATATTGTTGGATCTTATCTAACAATTCCCCGGTTATTTTGCCGTTAGTGGCTAGTATCTCGCGGGTTTCAATTACTTCATCGCCGCCTTTAAAGTTTACTATATGGCCACCGGCTTGTTTTACAATCAGTATCCCGGCTGCTACATCCCAGGCGTTAAGGTTGTATTCGTAAAAACCATCAAAACGACCACACGCGGTATAAGCCAGGTCGACGGCCGCTGAACCGATACGGCGCAAACCGTGGGTATTGCGCATCAGGTCGGCAAATAAGTTAATGTAGATGGCCTGTTTTGCAAAATCATAGTAAGGGAAACCTGTTGCCAACAAGCTTGCCCCCATGGTATCAGTTTGGCTTACCTTTATTTCGATACCGTTAAGATATGCGGGTGAATCCTTCCAGGCGTAGAAACATTCGTCGAGGTTCACTTCATAAACCACGCCTATTACCAGTTCGTCATATTCTTTCAGTGCGATACTCACCGAAAATGTGGGCAGACCGTGAATAAAATTGGTTGTGCCATCCAAAGGGTCGATTATCCAGTTAAATCTCTCGCCAGTTTTGTTGATGGTTTTTTCCTCGGTGATGAATCCCGCTTCGGGTAAAATATCGTGTAAACCGGCAACTATCATTTGCTCGGCGGTTTTATCGACATATGATACCAAGTCGTTAAGGCCTTTATATTCTATTTTGGAAGGATCGAATATTCTTCGTTGTTCGCGGATGAAGGCACCGGCTTGCCTTGAAACTTCGGCTACCTTATTCGTTATGTGACTGTACTGCATGATGACGTAACGACAGGCTGAATGAAAAAAGTTTATGTACAAAAAAACTGGCAAAAAACAAGCTTAATGCTGCTATTGGGCGTGCATATGTTGGGTAAACTCCTAACTCTTTTACTAAAAATTCTATTACCAATAAGTTAGCAAAATAACCTAATATAGCTACCGAGGCAAAACGTATAAATTGTTTATAAGGCGCTAATTTCGATTCTGAAAAAACCACATATCGCGTTATTAAGAAATTAACAACTACACCCATGAAATAGGATATTGAGAAAGATATTGCATAGTTGCTTATTGCAAAGCCATTTATTTGGTATGTTTTATTTCTAAACAAGTAATGAAAGAATAGATTAAAGGCCAACATATCGACTAAAAAACCAGCGCCTGCCGAGAATATAAACCTTACGACCTGGTTTTTTATAATTTTGTGCGATAGTATTTTTTCAACCATGCTGCGTGGAGGTTTTTTTATCTTTATTGAATGCCGGTATTACTAATACTACCCCGGTTATAAAAAGGCAGATGGCTATTAACTGCGCTTGCGGAAATGATATCCCCCCTATATGGTAACGGGTATTTACCCGAATAAATTCAATTAAAAAACGCTCGGTACCGTTTAAAATAAGGTAGATACCGAACATTACGCCCGGTGTTTTTATACGGTCGCGGATGCTCCATAAAAACAGGAACAGCAATATACAGGTGACGCATTCATAAAATGATGTTGGCCAAACAGGTTGTGGAAGTACATGGCAAAATTTACCGATACAACCAGCGATCGGGTTGCCTTCATCATTCACGTTATGTGGGAAATTGAACGACCACATCCAATCGGGTAGCCAGCTTAGTCCGCCCGGTTTTGGCGTTAAGTTTGGTTTGCCCCAATCACCGTCGCCGCTCATTTGGCAACCTATTCGGCCTATTCCGTATGCAAGCATCATGCCCGGCCCACCAATATCAAGCATGTTTAGGGGTTTAACACCGTGTTTGTAAGCGATATATAGTACGGCCGCGCCGCCGCAAATTAAACCACCGTAAAAGGTAAAGCCGCTGGTGCCTATCAGCATGCCTACGGGGTCCTTCATAAAATCATCCCAGTTCTCGAGCCCGTTAAATAGCTTTGCACCAAGGAAACCACAAATAGCGGCCCATAGCAAAATGCTGCCCATTAATTCATGGGGATGAACTTTAACTTTTTGTGTTTTAGGCTCGGGCAATACCTGCTTTTTATTTTCCACGTATGCCCAATACATTAATACACCAGCCATAACTATACCGCCCGGCCAGTTACCGTGTAACGACAGCAGAAAGTTCTGCGGGTCATCGATCAATGAATGATAATTGAATATGGCATCCACTATTTTATAACCGATAACAAAGCCAAATAAAGCATTGCCGGCCAGCTCGGCAGCAGTAATGCGCCGGCCAAGAGTTACGGTTTTTTCAAATGAATGAATGATCCCAAGTTTCTCTTTTCGCTTAAACTCCTGCGCAAAGGCCCAATATGCCCCTACAAACGCAAGTGCAACAAAAAACCCGAAAGTTTGCACCGGGAGCAGTATGTTTATGCCAAAAAGGTATTGCAGAAGCGAAGTAATATTTGGGAACATGGATTATAATTTGAGCGAATATAGCTTTAATGCACTAATAATTCTTCAGATTCGGTTATGTCAACATCACCATTTGGTGATATGTTTGTTAAATAAACTATTTTTAGCTCGTTCACTAAAACAGGGTCGTACTTTGTCCGCACTTTTACATAGTTGCGGGTAAAACCATGCATAAAGCCATCCTTTATATCACCCTCAAACAGCACTTCATCGGTTTTATTAAGCTGGGTTTCGTAAAAGGCCCGGCGTTTTTTATCAGATAATATGTGCAGCATTTTACTGCGCTCTGTACGTGTTGAACCGGGGACGCTGCCTGTCATTTCGCTGGCCAATGTGTTCTCCCTTTCGGAATAAGTAAACACATGCAGGTATGAAACGTTCAGTTCGTTTAAAAAATTATAGGTATCGATAAAATCCTCGCGGGTTTCGCCGGGGAAACCTACTATCACATCAACGCCAATACAGCAATTGGGCATTAGCTGTTTTATTTTGGCTACGCGATCGGCATAAAGTGCCCGTTTATACCTGCGGCGCATCAGGCCCAATATTTTGTCGGATCCGGATTGCAATGGGATGTGGAAGTGCGGCACAAACCGCTTTGAAGTGGCAACAAATTCGATTATTTCGTCTGTCAGCAAATTCGGTTCGATGGATGATATGCGGATACGATCTATCCCCTCCACTTTATCCAGCGCTTTAACCAGGTCGAAGAATTTATCCTCGCGTTTCCCATCACGGATACCAAAATCGCCTAAATTAACGCCTGTCAATACAATTTCCTTCACACCAGATGCCGCAATGTCATTAGCTTGTCTTACAGCATTCTCAATACTATCGCTCCTGCTGGCACCACGGGCCAGTGGTATAGTACAAAAAGTACATGAATAATCACAGCCATCCTGTACCTTTAAAAAGGTACGCGTTCGGTCCCCAAATGAATATGCCGAAACAAACTGGTTAGCTTCGGTTACCGGTTGATTATACACCAGTGCTTTGGGATTTTTGGTAAGATGGGTTATGTGATCAACTATCTGGAATTTTTCGGCGGCACCTAAAACCATATCAACGCCGGGTATTCCGGCAATTTCCTTTGGCTTTAGCTGTGCATAGCAGCCTACGATAGTTATGTAAGCATTGGGCGATATTTTAAGCGCTTCCTTAACAACCTTTTTACACTTTTTGTCGGCATTTTCGGTAACGGAGCATGTGTTTATTACAAACACATCCGGGGTTTCAGTAAAATCAACGGTGCTATAGCCTGCCTGGTTAAAAAGGCGGCCAATGGACGATGTTTCTGAATAATTCAGCTTACATCCCAGTGTATAAAAAGCAACTTTCCTGTTCATTACAAACCGCAAAGATAGCGATTTTAGTGAATGTATAATGAAGATAGGGTATTTCGGATTTCGGATGTTCGATTTCGGATTTATTTTTTAATTGAAAAGTCCGGCGCTAGCGTATTGTATAATACATATCCGATAATCAAAAAAAATAAACTTCAAATTCCGAAATCGAACATTCGAAATCCGAAATTAATTGCCCCAACGGTAACTTTCGTTTTCGAGGCCAATAAGGTCGATAACGCGGTTTACTACCGTTAGCGCAAGTTCTTCAATTGTTTGCGGTTTGCTGTAAAAAGATGGAATAGCCGGACAAATGATACCACCCGCCTCGGTTACAGTTTGCATGTTTCGTATGTGGATGAGGTTAAACGGTGTGTCGCGGGCTACAAGTATCAATTTACGGCGTTCCTTTAAAATAACATCGGCGGCGCGGGTAACCAGGTCGTCAGATATTCCGCTCGCTATGCGACCAAGAGTGCCCATGGAACAAGGAACAATGACCATCGTATCGAACTTTGCCGAACCGGAAGCGAAAGGCGCCATGAAATCGCTCTTCTCATAAAAGGTATAGGGATAATTTTTATAGTCGTCGTTATCCAGTTCAACCTGCCATACTTGTTTGGCATTGTCGGACATTACGATGCCCACTTCGGCTACCTGCGAATTTAACTGTTTAAGTTTTTCGAGCAGCAATTTGGCGTAAATGGCGCCGCTTGCGCCGGTAATGGCAATTACAATTTTCTTTTTCATGATGAACAACCGGGGTGCAAGATAGGCAGATAAAAGCAAGGCGCAAAAAAAGGGTCGAATACGAATACCCGACCCTACATCTACCTATGAAAAACATGCCCTAAAAGGGCACTACAAATGTACTAACAGTTTTACTAATTTGTTAACTATTTATTTAAAATAATTTAATCATGTTTCGGAAAGTTTTTTTCGATAAGTGTTTGAATTATACCGTCAACCATACCAACACTCGGTACAAATATGTTTTTAATATTGGCCCACTTCATTACGGTAATAAATATCTCGCTGGCGGGGATAATAACGTCGGCCCGGTCCTGGTTTAAACCAAGCACATTTATACGGTCTTTTAGCGAAAATGAGTTGAGATAATTGTAAAGCGACTTTAGTTTATTGAACGACATTGGCGCATTATTTTTTTCTTCGGACAGCTTATATAGTTTATTGATGTTGCCGCCGGTACCAATACCTGATATCAACTTAAAGTTTTTAGTACTGTCGCGAATGAATTCGCGCATATCGGCCCAGGTTTCTTCCTTGTCCTGGTTATCAAGCATACGTATGGTGCCTATATTGAATGAGCGAGAGGCTAAAAGTTCGCCATCAGAAAACAGGGACAACTCCGTACTACCCCCGCCTACATCAATATATAAGTAGTTTTTGTTTTTGTCGATATTGTCTTCAACGTGGCTGGCGTATATTATTTTGGCTTCCTTCTGTCCCTGTATTATTTCAAGGTCGATACCGGCTTCATCTTTGATCAATTTTACAACCTCATTGCCATTTTTGGCTTCACGCATGGCCGACGTGGCAAAGGCCATATAATCTTTTACCTTATACACGTCCATAAGGTCGCGAAAGGCGCGCATAGATTTTATAAGGTCGGTTGATTTCCGTTCGGAAATATACTGATTAAGGAAAGCATCATCGCCTAAACGCAGCGGCACCCTGATTAACGTGTTTTTTTTGAACGAAACAGATTCGTTGTTTTCAATTATATCGGCAATAAGTAACCTAACTGCGTTAGATCCTATATCAATAGCGGCGTATCTCAATGTTATTTGTCTTTATTCTTAAGGTAATTGTAAATGTCGATCTGTGCGCGGCACGGCACTTCGGTGTTTGTTTTGTGGTATTTGTTGGTGTTGTGGCTGTTTATTTCGCGGGCCTTAGTGTTATCGCTTAGTTGTATGTTGATGATGTCCTTTATTTCCTTTTTTAAAGCCTCGTCATAAACAGGAAAACCAACCTCTACCCTATTATCAATATTACGGGTCATGAAATCGGCTGATGTTAGGTATATCAGCTCATTTTCATCATTGCAATAAATATGCACACGCGAATGCTCTAGGTATTTGTCGACTATGCTTATTACATCAATGTTTTCGCTAAAGCCCTTCATTCCGGGTATCAGGCAGCACATACCGCGTACAATCAGCCTTATTTTAACGCCGGCATTACTAGCCTGGTATAGCTTGGCTATCATTTGCTCATCGGCAAGGCTGTTCATTTTAAGTATCATGTAAGCCTGTTTACCGGCTTTTGCGTTCCTTATCTCGTTATCAATCAACTTATATATATTGGGCCTTGAATCAATTGGCGATACGATCAAATGTTCAAGTCCCTTTGCTAAGGCACCCTTACCTAATGCCTTAAACACGGTTACCAGGTCTCCGGTTAAGCGACTATCGGCAGTTAGCAGGGTATGGTCGGCATACATAAGGGCGGTTTTCTCGTTAAAGTTGCCGGTAGATAAACAGGCATAGTATGCAGCCTTACCTTTTTCAGTACGTTGAACCAAACATATTTTTGAATGCACTTTGTACCCTTCAATGCCGTAAAGCACGTTAACCCCTTCTTCTTCCAATCGCCTGCTCCATGTAATATTGTTCGATTCGTCGAACCGTGCACGTAGCTCAACAAGGCAATTTACCTTTTTACCATTTTTAGCAGCGTTTATAAGCGCGTGTACAATACGCGAATCAGAGGCAAGCCGATACACGGCGATGCTTATTTCCTTAACCTTTGGATCAATAGCAGCCTCGCGCAAAAAGTGTATCACGTAATCATATGATTGGTAGGGCGTGCTGATGAGGAAATCCTTTTTGGCTATCATCCCCATTAAGCTTTTGCCAAATGAAAGCCCGTCGACAGGCAGCGGCAAGTATTTGGTATACTCCAATTCGGCGCGGCCAACGTTGGGAAAAGCGATAAAATCTTTGAATTTATGATAACGATTACCGGGTATTAGGCTCTCGCCATGTAAACCCATTTTGGTCACCAGGTTTTTGAGCATATCCAGCGGCATTTCGGTATCGTACAGCAAACGCATGGGCTTGCCTTTACGCCTCTTCTGTAAGCTCTTGGCCAATGAGTCAATGAATTTTCCGCTTACTTCTTTATCCAGGTCGAGCTCGGCATCGCGGGTGAGCTGGATAGAATATGCTTCAATTGAATCGTGTTCAAAAATAAAGAAGATATCCTCAAGGCAATACCTGATGATATCATCCATTAAAATAATGAACTTAAGGTTGTTTGTTTCCGGTAGTACTACAAACCTGGAGATATTATCAGGTATCTCGATAAGCGCATACCTGGTTTTTTTGCCATAGGTTAGCTTAACGTAAAAATAGATGGCGCGGTCGCGCAATTCGGGCAACGGCAGGCTTTCATCAAGCATAATGGGCACCAATGTAGCCAGCATTTTTTCGCGGAAATATTTTTTCACGAACTCGCCGCGGGCTACGTTAAGCTGTGTATCATTCAGGATGAATATCTTTTCTTCGGCAAGCTGTTTTATAATGATGTTCTCGTACAGGTTATTGAACTTGCGTTCCTGCCGTACTACAACGGTTTTTATTTGGTTAAGTATCTTTTTAGGATTATAACCCAATATCTCCTTTGCCTTTTCATTTAAATTGGACAGCCGACTAAGCGTTGCTACGCGCACACGGTAAAATTCGTCGAGGTTTGATGAAAATATAGCCAGGAATTTTATGCGTTCTATTAACGGCACTGTGGGGTCGGCAGCTTCCTGCAATACACGGTCGTTAAAATATAACCAGCTTATTTCGCGATTGATTAGAGGTATGTGCTTAATATCCATATTAGTACCGGCCTTTACAGCCCGATTTTACAAAGCTGCTTATTTATTTGTTAACTTAATATTAACTCCTTGCTATATTAAGTGTTTTTATAAGTTAATTGTGTGGCGTTTTCCAAACATAATATAGCGATTTTTTGGGAATTATTTAGTTTGTCATTAGGCTGACTTTAATTATTGTATAGTTAGAATGAGGTATGAGTTTTCATTAGAAAGGTTTATGATTGCATTTGGCATAAGCTTAATAATAGATTTATTATGTGAATTATTTTGCTGTGTTAATTGAGCGTTTCCCTGCGGGCCGGGCCATACGTTCATACGCCTGCAGGCCTTATGCACAAGGCCGGTACCCACTTCTGTCCCTAACGCAAACTTCGCCCCTGATTAAGTGTTTGAACCATGATTAAAGGATTACAGGATTTTCCTGATAAGCTTTTAGGCTGACTTGTTACAATAAATAGTTAAATACAATTGCTATTTTTGCATCTCCCAAATACTTAAATTAACCATTATGCCATCATTTGATATTGTAAGCAAGATAGACGGGCAAACGCTTGATAACGCCATAAATACCGCCAAAAAAGAGATACTTAACCGTTATGATTTCCACGATTCAAAAAGCACGGTGGAGTTGGATAAAAAAACCAATATCATAACCATAGTTACCGAAAATGATATGCGTTTAAAAGCCATACAGGATTCCATCATCAGCCGCATGGTTAAACAGCAGCTTGATCCTAACGCGCTCGACCTGGATAAAGTGCAGCAGGCTGCATCGGGCAACATGATACGCAAGGAAATAAAGGTAAAAGAAGGTATTGAGCAGGAAGCAGCCAAAAAGATAGTGAAGAAGATAAAAGACAGCGGACTAAAGGTACAAGCCAGCATTATGGACGACCAGGTACGTGTACAGGCTAAAAAAATTGATGACCTGCAGGCGGTGATCAGCCTTTGCCGCAGCGGCGATTTTGGGCAGCCGTTGCAGTATATTAATATGAGGAATTAGATTGATTTCGAATTTCGGATGTTCAATTTCGGATTTATTTGGTGTTAACTACACGACTTCACTCGCATGTATTTTAAGTACACGTAATGAGAATCAAATTTTGGTTTACAGCAATCTTACTTCTTTTATCTATAAAACTTTATGGGCAAAATATCAGAGTTAATAACAGCTTCATCATTGTTGTTAATAACAAATTGGCAAAGACAGTTTCTGGCTTACAATTAATTTTATCTGATACTATAGAAAAAAAGGAAACTATAGATGGGGGCTATCTTCCTGGCGAGTTATATGTAACTACTACTGGTGAAAAAAATGTATTATATGCGGACAGTATAAGAACACTAACATTGAAGTTTGATATTTATGAACAATCAGGGAACAGAGAGGTCGTTCACAATTATAGCATTGTAGTTAACAGGAAATGGTTTAAGTCATCTTTAATTATCTTAAATATATTTGATATTAACAAAAGGAAAGGAACCTACAAATACACATTTGAAGTTCCAGGATATTCGTTCGGAATAGTAAAGTAAAAACATTAAGCATTATCTGTGCTGGCTCTAAAAATGCTAAATCCGAAATCGAAAATTCGAAATTCGAAATAAAAAAGACCGCCCCTTTCGGAAACGGTCTTTTCATCAAACTAAACCACTACTATGAAAACGGTCTTTAATATTATTTAACAGCTATTTCCCTTGCCTGGATCTTAGCGTCTTCTCTTTTTGCAACATTCAGTTTCAGGATGCCGTCGGTGTATTCAGCATCAATTTTTGAATGGTCTACAGTTTCAGGTAAGGTAAATGACCTTACAAATGAAGTGTAGTTGTATTCGCATTTGGTGATCCTGGTGCCTTCTTCAACATTTTCGGCTTTCTTTTCGGCCGATACGCTCAAGATGTTTTTTTCAAGGCTGATCTTAAAGTCTTCCTTTTTCAAGCCGGGTACGGCCAATTCAATGTGGAATTCATTTTCAGTTTCTGCAATGTTAACTGCAGGTACACGGGTAACTAATTTATCGCCGTGTAATATGGTGTCAAATACATCGTTAAAAAATGGATTTACACCGTAAGCTTTTTGTCCGTTGTTAAATTTTACTAAAGTCATTTTTATATCCTCCAAAGTTTTTATTTGTTAACTTCGTGAGTGATTGTTCAACTGTTGTACCAATGCCCAAAAACAGCATTCTTACAGACATTATGACGGTAAACTTTAGAAACAGACCGACTTTTTGACATTTTATGGCCGAAAAACTCTCAAATTACAAATACAAAACCCCTATCCCTATCCGCTTTTCGGATATGGATGCCTTCGGGCACGTGAACAACGCGATATATTTAACCTATTTTGAAATAGCCCGTTCCAACTACTGGCGAGATATTATTGGCTGGGACTGGAACGAAACCGGCATTATTTTAGGTCGATCAGAAATAAACTACCTGAAGCCGATAATGATAAACGACGTAATAGCCTGCTACGTGCGTACCACCCGTATAGGCAACAGCAGCTTTGATGTGATGCATGTGCTGGTTAAAGTCACCGAACACGGCGAGGAAATTTGTACTACAGGCAAAACAGTCTGTATCAGTTATGACTACCAGGCCAACAAATCGGTGCCGATACCGCGCAAGCAAAGGCAAAGCATGATTGAGTATGATGAACCGGGATTGATATTGAATACGAATTGATTTCGAATGTCGGATTTTCGATTTCGAATTTTTATTAGCATCCTATCTATAATGCTATTTCTGGGCGCATGCAATCAGCAGCGAAATCATCAAAAAATAGCCCCAAATAAACAATGCGATACTTGCTATTTAAAAAAATTGGCTTTTTTTGTTGATACATTAAATATCGATACTTCAAAAACCTTTGCTTATTATTTTAATAATAAAATAGATTCTTTGGGCAACTTTGATTTCAAAAAATGTCGGGGCAATTATTCCTTTAAAACTTCTTTAGTTTTGTTCTGGCTAAAAATTGACAACGTATATTTAAAACATAACTGGCAATATAGCTATGCACAAGACCTGGGTAGTGAATCAAAGCTTTGGCCGCAGCTTGTTGGCGAATTCTTCTTTTTATATACTAAAAAAGAACCTCAGATATCCGTAGAATTTTTAAGTCCCGCATGGGTTTACCCAATTATTGCAAAAGATCCCTCGTTGTTAAAAAATACCGCCATTAAAAAATTATTTGACGCAAACAGACGCTTTAAATCGTCTAAAACAAAAAGCCCGAATAATACCCGGCTTTAAAAGGATTATGAATATCATTCGCTCCCTTGCAATTTTTATACTTGCCGGCCTGTTCGAGATCGGCGGCGGTTATTTGGTTTGGTTGTGGCTTAAGGAAGGGAAGCCGATATGGTTTGGTATGGCGGGTGGCGTCATTCTGGCTTTGTATGGGGTTGTTGCCACCTGGCAAACGGCCAATTTTGGGCGCGTGTATGCCACGTATGGCGGCATATTTATTGTAATGGCACTGGTATGGGCCTGGAAAGTTGATGACTTTAAACCCGACCGGTATGATATTATCGGCGCTCTTATTGCACTCATCGGCGCATGTATTATAATTTATGCGCCAAGGAACGCCTAGGCAGTAAATTTCACTGACGCAAGTTTTGTGCAAATTTCTAATCCCCCATCTTTTTTCTAAATTCGGGAAATCCCTTTCCCATGAAAAAGATATACCTCATTCTTCTTCTCGCATATAGCATCCCCGCCTTTGCCCAGCGAAATTCCTTTAAAAATCGCGTTAGCAAAATGGCCGACTCGCTGCAAAACCAGATCGTAACCTGGCGGCGTGATTTTCACGAGCACCCCGAATTGGGCAACCACGAGTTCCGCAGTGCAGCTATCATTGCCAAACACCTTCAATCGCTTGGGATTGAGGTAAAAACTGGTGTAGCTACAACAGGCGTAGTGGGTATACTGCGCGGGGGTAAACCCGGCCCGGTAGTAGCGCTGCGGGCCGATATGGACGCCTTGCCGGTAACGGAGCGTACTAACGTCCCTTTTGCGTCGAAGGTAAAAACCATGTATAACGGGCAGGAAGTTGGCGTAATGCACGCCTGCGGGCACGATTCGCACATGGCTATGCTGATGGCTGTTGCCGAGGTACTTACCAGTATGAAAAAAGATCTGCATGGAACTGTTAAGTTTATTTTCCAGCCCGCCGAGGAAGGGTTGCCTGTTGGCGAAAAAGGCGGAGCAGAGGAAATGGTTGCTGAGGGCGTGATGGAGAACCCGCACGTTGATGCTGTATTTGGCCTGCACATACAATCGTTCCAGCCTGTGGGCACTATAAACTACCGCCCCGGCCCTGATATGGCAGCGGTCGACGCATTTAAAATAGTGGTTAAGGGCAAATCGTCGCACGGCGCTTACCCGTGGTCGGGTGTGGACCCGATAGTGGTATCGGCGCAGATCATCGGTAGCCTGCAAACTATTGTAAGCCGCAACCTGCAAATTACCCATAACGCAGCTGTGTTAACCATTGGCGCTATAAATGGCGGTAACCGGTCGAACATCATCCCAGAAACAGTAACCATGATAGGCACTATCCGTACGTTGAGTGATGCCGATGAAAAAATGATCATCGACAGGGTAAAAACTATTGCTACCAAAACGGCCGAAGCTGCCGGGGCCACTGCCGAGGTTATCATTCCTTTCGAGAGCCATTACCCTATAACCTACAATAACCCCGCGCTGGTAGCCGAAATGCTGCCCACATTAAAGAGAACCGCCGGCCCTGATAACGTTGTTTTGCGCGACGCCGAAACCGGCGCCGAGGATTTTAGCTTTTATGAGCAAAAAGCACCGGGCATATTCATCCATCTCGGTGGGCTGCCGAAAGGTGCCGACCCCGCTACCGCCCCCGCGCACCATACACCCGACTTTTATATTGATGAAAGCGGGTTTAGCCTGGGTGTAAAGGCGCTTTGTAATTTAGCCATTGACTATATGGATGCGCATAGTAAGTAGTGAAAAAAATACCATGAAGAAGCTTTGTTTTATTTTAGCCCTATTATTTCCGTTTGCTGCATTTGCACAGCACATACAGGTATACAACCTGAAATGCGAGTACAAAGAAAATCCAACAGCTATTGAGGCGCGTTCGCCCAGGCTTAGTTGGGTAATTACGTCGGATCAGTACAACGTTTTGCAAACTGCTTATGAGGTAATAGTAGCAGATAATAGCAGCTCACTTAATAAAAATATTGGGAACATATGGAATTCAAAAAAGTTGATGTCATCGGCTTCCATCCTTGTACCTTACAGCGGCAAAGCATTGCAAGCCACCAAAACGTATTTTTGGAAAGTACGCATTTGGGACAACAAGCATAATGTTTCAGCATGGAGCAAACCTGCGGCGTGGCAAATGGGCCTGCTTACGGTAAGCGACTGGAAAGGCGCAAAGTGGATAGCTTATGAAAAGCTGCCGCCGTCGCAAAGGATAGTACCGGCCATACATGGCGATGGCCCCGAAAGTCTTGGTGCGCGAAAAGATATTTTACCCATTTTTCGCAAGGATTTTACGGTTAAACGGGCGGTAAAAGCGGCCACTTTGTTCATATCGGGCCTCGGGCAGTTTGAAGCCAGCCTGAATGGAAAAAAAATTGGAGATCATTTCCTCGATCCCGGGTGGACAAATTACGACAAAGAAGCCATGTACCTGGGTTTTGATGTTACCGCCCAATTAAGTCAGGGCAAAAACACCATTGGTGTAATGCTTGGCAATGGCATGTATTATATACCCGGCGAACGTTACCGAAAAATTACAGGCGCGTTTGGATATCCGAAACTGATATGCCGCCTGAAACTGCAATATGCCGATGGAACCAGCGAAGACATTGTAAGCGACCAAAGCTGGAAAACGGCAGCCGGGCCAATTACTTTTTCAAGTATTTATGGCGGCGAAGATTATGACGCCAGGCTTGAGCAAGCGGGTTGGGATACCCCCTATTTTAATGATGCCACGTGGAAACATGTTGTACTTATTGAAGACAGCGCGGTACTTAAAGCGCAGATTGCAAGTCCGGTAAAAGTGATGGCTACAATTACCACTAAAAAAATAAGCCATCCTAACGATAGTACCTGGGTTTACGACCTGGGGCAAAATGCATCGGGCATACCTAAGATAATGCTGAGTGGCATAAAAGGCGCTATAGTAAAAATTACCCCCGGCGAACTTTTGGACGATAACGGATTGGTTACCCAACAGGCCACCGGTGAGCCAAGCTATTTTTGCTACACGCTTGCAGGCAACCGGGTAGAAACATGGCAGCCCAAGTTTTCATACTATGGATTTAGGTACTTGCAGGTTACCGGCGCAGCGCCACGGCAGGATAGGCAACATGGCCGGCTTCCAAAAGTACTGCAACTGGTGGGTTTGCATATCCGGAACAGCGCTGAACAGTCGGGTGAGTTTTCCTGCTCAAAAAAGCTTTTCAACCGCACAGATAAATTGATAAAATGGGCAATAAAAAGTAATATGGTGAGCCTTTTGACAGACTGCCCGCACCGTGAGAAGCTTGGCTGGCTTGAAGAGGATCATTTAATGGCTAATTCTATCCGCTATAATTTCGATCTCACCAATCTTTTTCTGCAGGAAATAGAAAACATGAAACTCGCACAGCGTGACAACGGGATGATACCTGATATAGCGCCGGAATATGTACGTTTTGAAGATGGGTTCGCTGATTCGCCGGAATGGGGAAGCAGCGGCGTTCTATTGCCATGGTATGTTTACCAATGGTATGGGAACCCCGATGTGCTAAACAACAGTTACGACATGATAAAACGCTATGTTGATTACCTGCGGTCACAAGCAAAGCAAAACATTGTTGATTATGGCCTTGGCGACTGGTATGACATAGGCCCCAATCCGCCGGGCGAAGCACAGCTTACACCCAAAGCAGTAACCGCTACCGCCTACTATTATTATGACTTGAGCATTTTGAGTAAAATAGCTAAAATACTGGGCAAGGATAACGACGCAACCAAATATGCCGAAATAGCAAAAGATGTAAGGGTAAGTTATAATCAAAAGTTTTTTGATCCACAAACCAATCAATACTCAACCGCCAGCCAAACTGCCAATGCCATATCGGTTTACATGGGTTTGGTTGAAGAACAGCATAAGGCAGCCGTTGTAGATAATATTGTTAAAGACGTGCGGAAGCACCATAATGCCATAACGGCTGGTGACATTGGGTTCAGGTATCTTTTAAAGGTTTTGGCAGATGAAGGGCGTTCGGATGTGATATTTGATATGAACAGCCGTACGGATGTGCCGGGGTATGGTTATCAGCTGGCACATGGAGCAACTTCGTTAACCGAATCATGGCAGGCTTACCGCTTTGTATCAAATAACCACTTTATGCTGGGCCACTTAATGGAATGGTTTTATAACGACCTGGCCGGTATAAGCCAGGACGATAATGTAGCGGGATCGCAAAAGATCATCATACAACCAACACCCGTAGGCGATGTTACTTTTGCCGAAGCACGATGGGCATCCCCTTATGGAGAAATTTTGTCATCATGGCAAAAAACCAACAACCGCTTTGTGCTTAAGGTGGCTATCCCCGTTAATACCAGTGCAAAAATTTACCTGCCTGCAACGGCATCTTCAAAAATTTACCTGGGCGATAAATTAATAAACGGCGTAAAAGGTGTAACGGCAGAGAAAAACAAAAACGGTAAAACTTTAATAGAATTAGGTTCGGGGGAATATCACTTTGTAGTGAAAAAAAACTAACAGCTGAGCTTTGAACCTGCTGACCTGCCATTAAAGTTCTCATTTTGACCGCGAGCCGCTTTAGCGGTGGCGCGCCGGAATTACGGCTGCAGGGGTGTATTAATGAAGCTAAAAAGACACAAGAGCGCCGCACTCTAAGCCTTCGCTGCTTACTCGCTTCGGGCGAGGATCAACAACAAGATTTTATTTATTTACAAGTAGTTATCAAACGTTTGCGCTTTGTTAATTATTTCTTTGCAAGCAATATCACTTAGCTTTAGAATTATCCAGGCCTTTAAAATCATCTAACCTATTTATTATCAAACCATGAAAACATCTTTATTAAAAAAATCCTTTAAGCTTAATCAATTACCATTCATAGCAGCGATAGGCATATGCCTTCTCCTGTTCGGGTTATCCTGCAAAAAGGTGGGACCTGCGAAAGGCAAACCACCTGTCACTCCTCCAAATGAAAAAAAGTATACCAATACTTATAATGGGGTAAAATACTCCTCGGCACAACCTTACAATTTAACTATTATATATTTTGTGCCGAACGACGTGACTCTCGACACTACTTATGAAACACGACTAAGTGCCTTAATGCTTTATGGCCAGAATTTTTACAGGCAAAACATGATCGCTAATGGGTATGAATCAAAAACCTTCGGGCTATTCACACAAAATGCCGACACCAGTAAAGTACAAATACTACTGGTGCATGGCAAACAGCCGCTGGGCTCGTATCATTATGCCGATGCCACAAATTTACGGGCCGAAGTGGACGCTTACTTAGCCCAAAACCCAACCCTTAAAACAAGTGAGCATGTATTAATACTAACAGCAATACCCGACCCAAATACTGCCGACGTCCCTTTTTATGGCACAGCACCTTATTGTTATGCATTGGATTATCCGCAGCTTGATATTAAATATGTTGGCAATACAGGTTCATTAGGCAATGAATTTAGTGTTTGGTTCGGTGGCATGATGCACGAATTAGGGCATGGGTTGAATTTACCACATAGTCACCAAACAAACACCGAAAATGCAAACCCCGCACAAGGCATGAACCTTATGTTCGCTGGGAACGGCACCCTGGGGCTGAGCCCTACATTTATTAACCGTGCAGGTTGTTCCATTCTAAACAATTGCCAGGCATTTGCTACCGCCCCCGGGGTAACCTATTACAATGGGCATATCAGCGGGCTTACCAGTTTACATGCAAGCTATAAAGATGGCAATCTTGTTGTCTCGGGTACTTTTGCGAGCAATATACCTGTGACTGACGTAAATATTTACCAGGACCCTTATGCTACGCCCAGCCAGGGATATTATAGAGTCGCATGGTCGGTAAAACCCGGTAGCGACAGCAGCTTTACTGTTACTATGCCTGTGAAGGAATTGCAAACTCTTGATGGCCCATATAATCTTCAAATAGAGCTGGTATTGAAAAATGGCGAATACACTAACGATAGTTATGGTTATTCGTACAGTAACAGTATCCCTACTATAAATATCGATTTTGATAATAACAAATCGTGCGACATACAACCTGCTGCCTGGCATTTTGCGGATGTGGGCACCAGCTTACAGCCCGGTAGCTTTTGTTATACTGCCGCTAACCAGAATTTCAGAATTACAAGCTTTGGCACCGGTGTAGCAGACCCCAGCGATAATTTTTCTTTTATTTATCAAACCTTAACAGGTAACGGGCAAATTGTAGCACGAGTGAAAGATGTGTCAGCTACCTACAACTATTTTGGCGGCATTATGATCAGGAACAGCCTTGCGGCGAACAGTGGTTATATATGTTTGAACTCGCTCGACACACGCGGGGTGTTCGATATATTCAGAACCTCGGACGGCGGCAGCACCGATTATAACGCTGTTACTACTTTGGCCATGCCGATGTGGTTAAAACTTGTACGGGCAGGTAATACCGTCAGTTCTTATTACTCCAGCGATAACATAACGTGGACAGCATATAATACCTATAACTTCGCTGCCCTTAACAGCACAATTTATTTTGGATTAGCTGCTTCGGGTAGTTTTTGCAGTACTGATATTGACAATGTAACAGTTACCAAAACGCAGTAAACAGGTATTTAAGTTTCTCGCAGGGAACCCTGCGAGAAACTTAAATTTATTCTGCATTTAGTAAAGTTAATCCCATAACTTCGCGGTGATGCTAATCAGAAAGCTCATATTATATTATTTTACCTGCATTTTTTTAGCGGGTAGCATAATGTTACCCCTGGGCGATCTTTCGTTAATGAACGATCTGCCCGGGATGTATCATAATTATAAAAAACTAACCACCCCGGAAGAAGCAGGTGTGTTTGATTTTATAGGCGACTACCTGCTCGGCGGTAAGGCGTTGCTGGACCACAATAAAAACGACAAGCCCGAAACACAGTCGTCAGCAGTTCAGTTTCAACACACCCCTGCCGGTTTTAACTTTTTATACAACCGGGCAGAAACAGTGTATTTATTTATTAATGATATAAAAATCAGTCATACGCAGCTACAAATACCTATAAATACTACTGAATTTCATCCTGAATTATTTCGCCCGCCGCTGACTTAGCGTCTCTCCAAATTTCTGATAATTCTTAATGTCCTTCTTAACGGGATGTTATTGCACGCTAATGCTGTTTTAACGGCGCTGACTAATAATTTCATGAAAAAAATCTTAACCCTACTGGCAATACTGGTTTGCAACGCTGTATATGCCTAAAATACATTTAAAGCCATTATAAAAGATGACGATACCAAAAAACCCTTAACAGGTGCAACGGCTATCATAACATCGTTAAAAAAAGGCAGTACTGCCGATACGTCCGGGCAAATCTTTATCAACAATATCCCCGATGGCCGGGTTCAGGTCACCATCAGCATTGTTGGTTATATAGCAAAGGACTTGACTATCAATTTCCCAGCAAATAGCGCCAGCGGGCCATTAGAAATATACCTCGAACCATTGGCGGGCGAACTGGCAGAAGTTGCCGTACAAACCACCAGGACAAACCAGAATATTAAGGACATACCCACCCGGATAGAGGCGTTGCCCTTAGAAGAGCTTGACGAAAAAAGCACCATGCGCCCCGGCGATATTAAGATGCTTTTAGGCGAATCCACAGGCATACAGGTACAGCAAACATCGGCCGTGAGCAGTGCCGCAAATTTTAGGATAGAGGGGCTGGACAGCAGGTACACCCAATTACTAAAAGATGGCATGCCACTTTACCAGGGTTTTTCGGGTGGATTAAGTTTGTTACAGGTATCGCCCCTCGATCTGAAGCAGGTGGAGTTTATTAAAGGCTCCGCATCAACGTTGTATGGCGGAGGGGCAATAGCCAGATTGGTGAACCTTATAAGCAAAACACCTGGAAACAAACCGGAATTAACATTTTTATTAAATGGCACCAGCGCTAAGGGCGCTGATGCAGATGGTTATTATTCTCAAAAATGGCAGCACATAGGTACTACTATTTTTAGCTCATACAATTATAACGGAGCATATGCACCGGCGGGCACACCCTTTACTGCAATACCGAAAACAAACAGGGTCACTATAAATCCCAAAGTATTTTTTTATATAAATGATAAGGATTCGGGCTGGGTAGGTTTGAACGGCACCTATGAGAACAGGCTGGGTGGCGATATACAAGTTGTTGACGGTAATGCCAATGATACGCACCAATATTTCGAACAAAATATTAGTTATCGTTTTTCTTCTCAGCTGTCGTTCACACATACTATCGACACAGCCAGCCAACTCAATTTCAAAAACACCGTAGGCTATTTTAACCGTGATCTGACCGAACCGGGGTATCAATTCAACGGCAAGCAAACATCATCCTATAGCGAAGTAAATTACCTGTACCATCATAATAAGCTCAATTGGGTTGCAGGTGCCGACCTTGTTACCGATGAACTGGCAGTGCCTTACCCGGCAAATTATTTCAGTTACAATTACACTACTATAGGCGGGTTTATTCAAAATACCTACAAGGCAACAAACTGGTTTTCGTTAGAAACAGGTTTAAGGCTTGATCATAATACCCCGGCTCCTGCAAATAAAGCTAGCGGCTTTTTTGTATTACCCCGGATAAACGGCTTGTTTAGGCTGGATGAACATTTTACCAGCAGGATAGGCGGAGGATTAGGCTACAAAATGCCAAGCATTTTTAGCGATCAAACAGAGGAACAGGAATACAGGGACATCCAACCCGTTGTTGTAACCAACCTGAAAGCGGAGCAATCGTACGGCCTTAACGGTGATGTGAGTTATCGCAACACATTTGGCGATGCTGTTGTAAATATCAATCAACTGTTTTTTTATACAAAGGTGGATAAGCCCCTTTTGCTTGAAGATAATGTTTACGCCAACGCTCCCGGAAATTTAACTACATCGGGCGCAGAAACAAACCTTAAACTTTTTATAGATAATTTAGGGATCTACCTGGGCTATACGTATACCGATACTAAGCAGCATATAACCGAAATTACTACAACGCAGCCGCTTACCCCAAAAAACAGGATAAGTGCGGATGTGACCTACGAAGTTGAAAACAGTTTCAGAGCGGGGATAGAAGGTTTCTACAATAGTTCACAACTATTGAACGATGGAACAACAGGACAAGGTTTCTGGACTTTTGGGTTACTGGTTCAAAAAATGTGGAAGCATTTCGACATATTTATCAATGCCGAAAACCTCACCAACCAAAAGCAAACCAACTGGGGCGCTATTTATAGCGGAACGATCATCGACCCTGTTTTCCATGATATATATGCACCGTTGGATGGTATTGTTGTTAATGCAGGTGTAAAATTTAAGTTATTATAGCACAATAACACTGTAAATCTTTTAAATCACTTTCAAGTTTCCGCTGGGTAAGATAGACCCTGTGGAAACAAAACTATGCAGTCAAACGCGGTACGCGTGTGACTGCATAGGAGAATTAATTTTTTAATTGTAGCGCCTAATTATTGCTTATTTATATTGTAGATTTATATGGGTAAAACGAATATCGTTTCATTATTTCGTGGTACCCGCCTATAATGAAAAAGTTACTTAACCTATTACCTTTATTACTTTTCCTAAGCTGCCACAACGGGCAAAAGCCGGTTGTAAAAAAGGCCGTTCCGCATAAAATTGCTATTTCCAAACAAAAAAATACTGACCCGCCGGATGATATCCAATACAGCGACAAACAACTGGTAGATTTTTTAGATAGTATCGGCCGGTTACCAACACAACCACTTGCAGATAAGGACGCTTTTGAAGCAGATTCGGCTTTTAAGAGTCGGAAACAAATGGATACAGTATTGTCGTTAAAAGATCTCAATATACTAAAACGTGCAGCCCTTAAAGGTGTAATTAGGGTAAATACCGCAAAACGCATTTTTAAAAACAAGGACATAGACATCACATGTACCGAAAAGAGCATTTTTTTAACCTATAAAACCGGGCTTATACCAGTAGTTTTTTACTCATTCGATAAAAACAAACATGATTTTGATGAATATGCACTTTGTATGGGTGATCCCGACCATTGTGAGAATGCATTTTTGTACTTCTTCAAAAAAATAAAATAATTGCAAGGCATAATCTTAATACCCGGTTCGGCTCTGACTTAAAATCCTTTAAAGACACAGATGGCAAAACCGTTGTTTATTATGGAAAGTGGTTTAGTGAGGGTTCTGGTATTTGCTGGTTTAATTACTTTTTTTATAAATATTACAACGGAAAACTGATCCCTGTTTTAAATGAACTTGGGAATGGCAACATGCAGGAATTTTGGGGGCTGCGCATTTTATGGCTTGAATCAACCATTATAAATACCAACCCATTGACCATGAAAATGGTGTATTACCAGCAATTTGAGAAGTTACATGACGATACGGATAAAACATACTATGAATACGGCCCGCGTATACTGGACGATTCAACCATAATTAAATACGCCTGGGATGAAAAGTCGAAAACATTACAAGGTCAGTATCAAAACTCAAAAATCAATAAAGCACAGATCTTGTCGTATTATCTTGAAAAAAACGACCTGCTTTACATCAACGCGTATTATAAATTATTGAAGGCCTCGCTGCTGGATAATAAAAAGCGGAGATGGACGCTGGACTATTTGAATAAGGTGAAGAATTATTACGGTAGGAAATAATGGAAACCATGCATACAGGCCACAAGCGGGACGCTGGCGGCCAATGAGGGTGCAAAGCCCGTAGGGGTTATATATTGGTAGAAAAATAAATCGAAATAAATACCGTGCCGTAGGTGCGAAACCCCGCTATGTTGCGTACCTATGGTACGCAGAATGGGTTTAATTAATATTTGCTACCAATATATTGCTCCTACGGAGCATAGTAGGATCACATCTTCCTTAACTTAATGACATTGCGCTTGCGGCAGCAGGGGGAAACAAAAAGTATGTAGTTACACGCGGCACGCGTGCGCCAGCAGTGGGGAGTATGCCGCTTTAGGGCTTCGCTGCATTACGCCAGTTTAGGAGTAAGGTTTTTTGTGATTTAGCTATTGATTATACGGGTGCGCATAGTAAGTAAAGCAAAAACGCAATTTTTAACTCGAGTTGGAAGTTTTTATATCAACTGTTTTAAAGAATAAATAATTAAATTTCAATTTCCTGCAGAATTGATCTGCGAGAGAACCTACCATCAATAATTAATCACATGCCAATTTACATTTACGTACGATTTTTCAACTATTACTTTACTAACTTTATATCGTCTTCCGGCATCATATAAAGCTGATTGTTATTACTTTTACAATAATAACCTAACTGCCCTACGTAGCAAGTTGCACACTCCTTCACTATAGTGAAAGGATTGGTAGGCGTAAATTCTACTTCTGAAGCTAAATTACTATCCTTTACCTCCATATTAAAGTTCAGTAACCAGGTAGTATCCTGCATATATACATTTATCATCCATCCTTTTTGATTGAAATCTGTTAATGGGCCAACCGCGCTCTTTAATACAAACGCTGATCCCACAGGATAGTGTAAGTAGTAATTTTCTTTTTTGCACCCTATTAATATCAGTAATAAGATTGCGAGAAACGCTTGAATATTTTTATTGCGACCGGTGGCTAAAGTAGTTGCGGCAAGCTCCGCTACCTTGTTAGGTAAAACAGCACCCGATTTTTGCATGCCCATTGACAACATGCAATCTGTCGATTTGACAGGCAATATTCTATTTATCATTATGTGGCGTTTTTCATTTTTTAAAAATATTTTAATGATGTAATTAATCTAATTAAGATATTCAAGAATTTAGCACCTAATAATGCAACACGTTCACAACCATAATG
>CAIWRU010000092.1 GCA_903915155.1 uncultured Mucilaginibacter sp. | reverse complement strand
GTCGATTTACCAGAACCTGAAGGCCCCATTATGGAGATGAATTCGCCCTCATCAACATCAAGGCTGATATCATTGATAACGAAATTGCGTGTGCCACCTACCTGGTAGTATTTTGAAATATGCTGAAGTGATAACATTTATATAATTATTGAATTACTGAATTATGAGTTAGTGAATTTAATAATATATACATGAATAACATACCAAAGTTGTAATTATCTGAATATCAGTTAATTTACAGATAATCTTTTATAAAAAACTGTTCGCTTACGTAACATGCAGCGTTCGGTTATGATACAGTCTTTTGGTTTATTGGTTCATTGGTTGATTATGATTAGTATTGTCCTTCGGCTATTATTCATTCCTTAAACTATTAACCGGGTTAGCTACGGCTGCCCTTATCGTATGATAACTTACCGCGATGATAGCCGTAAGCATTGCTATTGCCCCGGCTGATGTAAATAACAGCCAATCGGGTTTTATGCGGTAGGCAAAATTTTCAAGCCACTGATTTACCAGGTAAAATGCTATGGGCGCTGCTATAATAAATGACCCGGCAGCCAGGTAAAGCGTTCCGCGGTTAAGCAGTACAAACAGGTTTGATACTGACGCGCCCAATACCTTGCGTATGCCTATTTCTTTAGTACGGTTAAGTGTTGTTAAGCCCGACAAGCCAAACAGCCCCAAGCACGCGATAAGTATAGCTAATATGCACGATGTGGTAATGGTGCTCATCCAGCGTTTATAAGCGTCGTAGCTTTTAGCTACGTCCTGATCCATGAATGTGTATGAAAAAGGCAGGTTACCTGTTAGTTTGTTCCAGTTAAATTGAATATTGGTTATGGCTTGTGGAATGTTTTTTCCCGCCTTAATTTTTATCCAGAAATATCCATCCGGATTGCTCTGTATCTCATGATACATAGGAGCGATCTTTTTCGTGAGGTCTTCCGTATGGTAATCTTTACAAACACCGATTATAATTCCACCTAACTCCCTGTTAATTACATCCAGCTTTGGTTTGCCAAGCATATTATATAAAGTTTCATTTATGATAACACTATGGCGGGCAGTGGAGCTTTTGGGTACCTTCTGATCTGCGGTAAGTTTAAGCACAGCCGTATCACTTGCTATATTCTTTGAAAAGTTCCGGCCTTGTACTATTGGTATTTTATTAAAGGTAAAATAGTTGAAATCAACATTCAGGTCTTCAATATAAACCTGTTTACCATCAATTATATGCCCGTTATTGTTGTAGCCGCCAAAATCAAAAAAAGTACTGGTTATATCCTGTATATACGGTGTGGTGTTCGCAAATTCATATAACCGTGTTTTTAACGATTTACAGATAGTAAACAGCCCCATAAGCAGCCAGATGGAAGACCTTGAACTTGGCATTGACACTATTAAACGCCGCAGCGAGGGCTTACTGAAGTTTACCGAAAGCTACCGCAGCCTCAACAAGATCACCAAGCTTGATCTTACTAAAATATTGGTGCGCAACCTTTTCGAGAGCCTGAGCAATTTGATGCGCCCAACTCTGGAGAAGAAGAACATTGAACTGGAGATAATCCTGCGCGACCCGATGCTTGCCATTGAGGCAGATATCAACCTAATAGAACAGGTACTGATAAACCTGGTAGTGAACGCCATAGAAGCCATAAAAGACCGTGAAGAACCACGTATAACACTTACAGGTGAGATACAGAGCAACAACAAAATCGTGGTTAAAGTATCGGACAATGGCTTGGGTATGCCGCCTGAATTGCTGGAAAAAATATTCATTCCATTCTTCAGTACCAAGAAAACCGGCAGTGGTATAGGGCTAAGCCTGTGTAAGCAAATCATGTTATTACACAAGGGAAATATACAAGCGCAGAGTACCGAAGGTTTAGGGTCGGCGTTTGTGATGACGTTCGGGACTATAATAGAGTCTAAAGTAGCACTTCCTAATTGAAAAAAATGGCCACCATCTTTACCATCCCCGGCAGCCTGCGCAGTGGCTCATCAAACCATAATATTCTTAAGTTTTTGGGGACGCTTGTGCCTGATGGTATCAATTATACCATTTATGACAGCCTTGCCACCATTCCGCCTTTCGATCCAGGCCTTGATAACGATACCACGCCACAGCCGGTAGCCGAATTGCACAGATTGATAACTAATGCTGATGCGATTATTATCTGCACGCCTGAATACGCCTTCGGCGTTCCCGGTCAGCTAAAAAATGCTTTGGATTGGTTAGTAAGCAGCGGCACATTGGTAGATAAACCGGTGGCTTTGATCACGGCATCTTCTTCGGGAGAATATGCACATCCATCATTGTTAAGGACTTTGGGAGCATTGTCGGCAAATGTGATTGAGGAGGCTTGTCTATTAGTGCCGTTTATCCGTGCAAGAATACAGGATGGTGTTTTGGATGATGAATTGAAAGAGCAACTAGAAAGTGCATTTGAATCATTATTAAAAGCGTTATAATTTTTAGCATCATGAAAATCCTTTAATCCTTCAAATCATGGTTCAGACACCTACTGCCAATTTGACAACCCCACGCCCTTTGGAACGGGCATTGATATGGTGCTGGTAACGATCATTAATAAACAACAGAAACATAAATATTATGCAAGAAAAAGGAACGATCTCGATACATACCGAGAACATTTTCCCGATAATCAAGAAGTTTTTATACTCGGACCACGAGATATTTTTACGCGAGTTGGTTTCGAACGCGGTAGATGCTACGCAAAAGATAAAACGCCTGGCTTCACTTGGTCAGTACAATGGCGAATTGGGCGACCTGAAGGTAGAAGTAGCATTCGACGAGGCTAAAAAAACCATCACCATCAGCGACCGCGGCTTGGGCATGACGGCTGATGAGATAAAAAAATACATTAACCAGATCGCCTTCTCGGGCGCTACCGAGTTTATGGAGAAGTTTAAGGAAGCTAAGGACGCCAATGAGATCATCGGTCGTTTTGGTTTGGGTTTTTACTCCGCATTTATGGTGGCCGATAAGGTTGAGATACAAACCCTTAGCTACCAGGATGGTGCCGAACCTGCTTATTGGGTATGCGATGGCAGCACCGAATTTGAAATTGGCGAAGGCACTTTGGAAGAACGCGGTACCGAAATTACGCTGCACGTAAACGAAGAAGGCCAGGAATTTTTAAGCAAATACCGTTTACAGGAAATACTTGACAAGTACTGTAAATTTTTACCTGTACCTATTAAATTCGGCACTAAAACCGAGGAAGAAGAAGATGGTGTTGATGAAGAAGGCAAGCCAAAATACACATCGGTTGAGGTTGATAACATTATTAACGATACCAACCCTATTTGGACAAAATCGCCTTCTGAATTAAAGGATGAAGATTATTTAGCTTTTTATAAGGAGCTTTACCCCTTCTCAGAAGACCCGCTGTTCTGGATACACCTTAACGTGGATTACCCGTTTAATTTAACAGGTGTATTGTACTTCCCTAAGCTGAAAAACGATTTCGAAGTACAGAAAAACAAGATAAAATTATTCTCGCGCCAGGTATTTATTACCGATGAGGTGAAGGATATAGTACCTGAGTTTTTAATGCTGCTGCATGGTGTGATCGATTCGCCGGATATCCCGCTGAACGTGTCGCGCAGCTTTTTACAGGCCGACAGCAATGTAAAGAAGATAAACACCTACATCACCAAAAAAGTAGCCGACAAACTGGCAGAGCTGTTTAAAAACGACCGCCCCGGTTACGAAGAAAAATGGAACGACATTGGCGTGTTTGTAAAATACGGTATGTTGAGCGAGGACAAGTTTTACGATAAAGCCAAAGACTTTGTATTGCTTACCAACACCGCTAAACAAAACTTTACTTTAGAAGAATATAAAGAAAAGGTTGCACCGCTACAAACCGATAAAGATGGTCGCCTGG
>CAIWRU010000091.1 GCA_903915155.1 uncultured Mucilaginibacter sp. | reverse complement strand
GGTATCGTGTATCAGGGTTTTAGCGCACATGGGTTCAAATATACTGGTAAAGTGTTTTAATTAGTAGTTTTTTTGAACGAAAAAAAGCGCATCAGCTTGTGCAAAGCAATGGGCGAAATGTCATAATACAAAATAGTAAACAGAATTACCGGGATAAAATAAAATATCGCGAACTCATACTTTTCAAAAAAGTAGCCGCCTGCCAATGCTCCCAAAAAATAAAACGCCAGTATAGTTAGGCGAATGTACATTTTGCTTTTAAGCAAAGCTGTTTTTTTTGGGTTGTTTGGATACAGCCATTCCGCCACATCAGCCCCCAGGTCGGTGAACACCCCGGTAAGGTGCGACGTTTTTATCAACCCACCCGATATGTTCGATACCAGCCCGTTCTGCAAACCCATAGCCAGTATCACCGCACTGGTGATCAGCCTTTTTTCTTCCAGCGTTTCATTGTAATAATTCCGCCCGTAAAAAGCCACGAACAGCAATATCACCATCTCAATAACTATAGGCAAGGCATTGGCCCGGTAAGCACTTTTGTGCGATTGCCACCTCACCAAAAAGTTCGCGGTGAATGCCCCTGAAAAAAACAGCACTATCCATATTAAAAATATAACCACCTGCTCATAATTGCTTTCTATCACATTTTTGGCCAGGTTGGCAAAATGCCCCGTCATATTGGTGGTGAACGCCAAAAATGCAATAACCCCCGCCATATTGGTAGCTCCCGAAACAAATGCCGTTGACGATGCCAGCAGCAAATTTTCCTTAAGAGTACGCTCGTCTTTGGTTCGTCTTAGCATAGGCCCCTCCAATCTCCCCCGGTAGGAGAGACTTTTTGATTTTTAATTTTTTTAAGCCCTCCCTACCGGGGAGGGTTTGGGTGGGGCTGCTTACGCGAACGATAATGAGTTCCCATCCGCAACATAAGTAACCGTCATGCCCGGCAAACGTTCTTTTAGCCAATCGCGCATAAATTCGCTTCCTGCCTGCTCGCTGGCGATATGCCCCAATACTACCAATGCAACATGCGACATACCTTCAGCGCGTGCATCACGCACATATTCGGCGGTTTCCCATTCGCTTATTTCGCCGCACACCAAAACATCGGGTTTTATGGAGTTAATGGCATTTATCTGCGCCTTGCCGCCCGCCGCGCCAACCATCAATAATATCTTCCTGCAATTTTGTTGAAGGTCGCCTATATAACGCACCTTCTCAATATCCAGTTTCTCCTTGGCATGATCTATCAACCCGCTCAAGCTTATCCCCGGGTCCATCAATAAGATCCCTCGCGACTTTTGATATTTTTTCCACTCCAGTTTTGCTAAAACCCCCTCTTCAACACCATCGGGTACAATGCTGTGTATATAATCATGGTTACGCCAAATGGCTATGTTATGCTCTTTCAGCATCGCGGCCTTATAGCCATAAACGTCGTTATGCTGTAACCAGCTTACATCATCCTCGTGGTTATAAAAAGTAGGCTCATGGCATACAATAAAATTGGCATTAAGGGCTATGGTTTTCCGTATCACGTCAACCGTCGGGAACATCGCCGTCACAATGCCTTTTACCACGGTATCTTTACTACCGGCCTTCAGCGTATCAACTGTATTGGCAAACGGCGCACCGGGCACGGTTTTGATGAACATGTCCATTATTTGTCCTACGGTAATGGCTTCATCAGGCTTAAAAAAACTGTTTGCCCTGCTTAGCATGGGCGTGGCCGCGATAGCAGCTGTGGCAATACTTATGTTACTTACAAATTTTCGGCGGCTGTTGTTTTTGGGTGATGACATGGCGATGATGATTGGTGATGTTTAACTCAAATGTAAACATATTGTCTGAACCTTGATTTTTAACGATTTGATTTATTTTTCAAGGAGTTCAAGAAGGCTTCGCCGTTTACCTGATTTAGGGATTACTTGATTAATATAAAAAATCCTTGAATCTTTTAATCAGGCAAATCATGGTTCAGACAACCGCGTGAGGGATTGAAGCGGATACCGGCCCGCGCTTAAGGCCCGTGTGCATATGAGCGTAAAGCCCGACCCGCAGGGGCACGCCTTAATACAGTTATAAGTATTTAGCCCGAAGTCTTGAGTAAAGAGGATAAAAAGAAAAAGACTTAAGACTATTTATTTCCGACTACAGACTAATCTAAAAAATTAGCATCTTGCATAATTATAACCCGTACCGTGGATAACAAAATAAAATTACTGAAACAAAAACAAGCCGAGGCCCTTTTAGGCGGCGGCGAGATACGTATTGAGGCCCAGCATAAAAAAGGAAAGCTTACTGCCCGCGAACGCGTACATTTCCTGATGGATGAAGGCTCATTCGAGGAAATAGGTATGCTGGTGTCACATCGTTCCATTGATTTTGGGATGGAAAAGGAAAAATATCCCGGCGATGGCGTTATCACAGGCTACGGTACTATAAACGGCAGGTTGGTGTATGTTTTCTCGCAGGACTTCACTGTTTTTGGCGGATCGCTCTCCGAAACCCATGCCGAGAAAATATGCAAGATAATGGAACTGGCCATGAAGAACGGTGCGCCGGTAGTGGGGCTGAATGATTCGGGAGGTGCAAGGATACAGGAAGGCGTGGTATCATTGGGCGGTTATGCCGATATATTTTACCGCAATACCATGGCATCGGGCGTAGTGCCGCAAATATCAGCCATCATGGGCCCATGCGCGGGCGGCGCAGTGTATTCACCTGCCATTACCGACTTTATTTTGATGGTAGAAAATACCTCGTATATGTTTGTTACAGGGCCTAACGTGGTGAAAACGGTTACACATGAGTCGGTAACATCCGAAGAACTAGGCGGTGCCACGGCACATGCCACCAAATCGGGCGTTACCCATTTTGCCTGCCCTAACGAACTGGCTGCCATACAGCACATCAAGCAATTACTAAGCTATATGCCACAGAATTGCGAGGATAAAGCCCCTGCTTTGCCTTATGAGGCTAAAAAGGAACTTCGACCCGAGTTGAATACTTTGCTACCCGAAAACTCATCACAACCGTATGACATGCGCGAGGTAATAAATCATGTGATCGACACAGATTCTTTCTTAGAAGTACACAAGGATTTTGCCGAAAATATTGTAGTGGGATTCGCCCGTTTGGCGGGCCGCAGCATTGGCGTTGTGGCTAATCAACCTGCTTTTTTAGCAGGCGTATTGGATATACATTCATCAACCAAAGGCGCGCGCTTTGTCCGTTTTTGCGATAGCTTTAACATCCCATTATTGGTTTTTGAAGATGTCCCCGGCTTCTTGCCCGGCACAGACCAGGAGTGGAACGCCATAATTACCAATGGTGCCAAGTTGCTTTATGCATTTTGCGAAGCTACAGTACCAAGGATTACCGTTATTACCCGCAAGGCCTACGGTGGCGCGTATGATGTGATGAACAGCAAACACATTGGCGCGGATATGAACTTTGCATGGCCAACAGCCGAAATTGCCGTAATGGGTGCCAAAGGCGCAGCCGAGATAATATTTAAGCGCGAGATAAGCTCCGCCGAAGACAAGGAGGCAAAATGGAAAGAAATGGAGCAGCTTTATTCCGAAACTTTCGCCAACCCATACCGCGCCGCCGAGCGTGGTTTTATCGATGCTGTAATAGTGCCCGAAGAAACACGCAAAAAACTGATACAGGCCTTTAAAATGCTGGAAAACAAGGTGGTAAATAACCCACGGAAAAAGCACGGGAATATACCATTGTAGCAGCCCCACCCAAACCCTCCCCGGAAGGGAGGGCTTAAAATAAAGTCTCCCCAACCGGGGGAGATTTAGCGGGGGCTTTTTCTACAATAATATTACACAACCAATCTGTTAAATAACTGTTAAAACATATAAGGATGCGGTTAAAATTATTTAGCTTTAGCATAACCTATAAAGAACTATGAAACTGAAATTTATTACCATTGTAATGCTGGTTTTTACAACCGGTTTGGTTTACGCTCAAGCCCCTTTAAAGGGTACGGTTGAAGAGGCCGGAAAAAATACCCGCTTAAGTAATGTGTTTATAAAGGACGTAAACAACAACCAGTTAACGCTTACGGATAAGAACGGTAATTTTGAAATAAAGGCCGAGACGGGTCATACCCTTGTTTTTAATTCCCCGGGTTATGCGAACGATACATTGTATTTGATTGATATGCAGCCCAAAAAAATAAAAATGGAAGTGCTTACCATTGCGCTGCGCGAAGTAAAGATAAGCGCCCGGCGCGGCAGCAGTTTTAACCCGCGGCAGGAATATCCCGATGTTTACCAAAAAAGTAAGGTATATGTACTGTCGCCAAGCTCATGGTTTAGCAAAGAGGGTAAAGACGCCCGCAGGCTTAAACGCTATTTCGCGTTAGAAATGCAGCAGGAAAAAATTGATGAAGTATTTAACGCAGCTTATGTAGGTAGCCTTGTGCCTTTAAAAGGACGGGATCTGGAAGATTTTATGACCATGTATCGCCCAAGCTACGCCTTTATTAGGAGTAATGAAGGCCAATCACTGGCGGTATATATAAATGACAGCTATAAGAAATTTATGGCGCTGCCGCCGAATAAACGTTCTTTAGACAGGTTGCCGGATACGCCTGCAACACCAACAAATTAAAACAGTGTTTAAAGCCCACGGCTTCTTCGTGCCGACCGCCTGATATACCGCTTTGTCCAGTGATCGAACCGACCACTGGCGGCAAGCAGGCTGAATATGACGAACGCGGCTATCATTAGAATGATAAATACGAGAAATGCCTTAACCAAAAATATGGATTCCATAAGCTTGTGTTAAATATGCTTATGGAAGCACAATAGTTATGCCTAAAATAGCCGGGCAAATATTTTATTCATACGTTGAAGGATGAATAAAATTACTATATTGTTTTTTGAAATAGCTACTCAACCTATCATCTGCAACACCCGATGACACCCGACGAAAATGCGGACACGCCAAATATACAAGCCACGGATGTGAATGCCCGCCGCCTTCGCGCGCTGATGATAACCGGTATTGTGCTGCCGCTATTATTATATCCTTTCCTGTCGATGCTTATTATCCCAACGGGAATAGATTACAGCCTTAAGTTATTTATTTCGCGACTGCTGATTTGGTCAACCGTCGGCATTATGTTTTTATATGCCCGCCACGGCGAAGTGCAAAATTTCTTTTTGTGGGATGAGCAGCAATATAATACAGCTTTTTATATAAAAGCCATTGTTGGTGTGTACCTGCTTTGTTTTGCGGCCGGGTATGTTGCCCGCATACCTACGTTTCTTGGGCTGCACGAGGATAATACCTTTCTTGTAAAGGCAATTGTTGCTATGAAAAAATACCCGGCTCTGATGTACTTTGGGGCCATAACCGCCGGTATTACCGAAGAATTTATTTTTAGGGGGTACATACTCAGCCGATTATCGGTATTTGTTAAGAATAAGCATGTGGCGGTTATTGTATCGGCACTGTTATTCGCTTTTATTCATTTAAGTTACAAAACTTATGGCGAGTTGCTTTTCGCGTTTTTATTGGGACTGTTGTTTGGTTATCACTACCAAAAATATCGCAACATTAAAGTGGTCATCGCAGTACATTTTTTGGTTGATATTATAGCGTTTTTGTTGTTTAAAGCGCCGCATAAATAGTGTGAACTTCTTTATACATTTTATGTCATTTCGACGAGCAGGGCAGAAGTGTGTAGGTAGGGCGAGGAGAAATCTTATACACCATGCAAAGCAAACTATTAGGGCGTATAAGATTTCTCATCTGCCCCAAATCTCTAATCATCTCTGCAGATTCGAAATGACATAGCGGGTAAAACTTATTTAAAAGGAGCTGCGAATCACATATTCCTTCTATACTGCCCGCCAACCTCGTACAAAGCATGCGATATCTGCCCCAATGAGCAATATTTACAAGCTTCCATCAGGCTCTCAAATATATTTTCGCCGACAATGGCTTTGGTTTGCAGTTGTTTCAATAAATGAGGCACTACCTGCTCGTTTCGCTGTTGAAATGCCTGTAATGTGCTTATCTGGTATTGCTTTTCTTCCTCAGTGGCACGTATTACCTCGCCCGGTGTAACAGTAGGCGATCCTTTTTTATTCAGGAAGGTATTTACCCCCACAATAGGGTACTCGCCATTATGTTTAAGCGTTTCGTAGTATAACGATTCCTCCTGTATCTTGCTGCGCTGGTACATGGTTTCCATTGCGCCCAATACACCGCCGCGGTCATTTATCGCCTTAAATTCTGTCATAACCGCTTCTTCAACCAGGTCGGTTAATTCTTCAATTACAAAAGCGCCCTGCAAAGGGTTCTCGTTCTTAGCTAAGCCTAATTCCCGATTAATGATAAGCTGTATAGCCATCGCCCTGCGCACCGATTCCTCAGTAGGGGTAGTGATAGCTTCGTCATAAGCATTGGTATGCAACGAGTTGCAGTTGTCATAAATGGCATATAAAGCCTGCAAGGTGGTGCGTATATCGTTAAAATCAATTTCCTGCGCGTGTAACGACCGCCCGCTGGTTTGAATATGATACTTTAACTTTTGCGACCTGTCGTTCCCCTTGTATTTATTCTTTACTGCCTTTGCCCATATTCTCCTTGCTACGCGACCAATAACCGAATATTCCGGGTCGATACCATTACTAAAAAAGAACGACAGGTTTGGCGCGAAATCGTCAATATGCATACCCCGGCTCAGGTAATACTCTACATAAGTAAAACCGTTGCTTAAAGTAAAGGCCAGTTGCGTAACCGGGTTAGCGCCCGCCTCAGCAATATGATAGCCTGATATGGAAACCGAATAAAAATTGCGCACCTTTTCTTTAATAAAATACTGCTGTATATCGCCCATCATCCGCAACGCAAACTCGGTGCTGAATATGCACGTGTTTTGCGCCTGGTCCTCTTTCAATATATCGGCCTGAACGGTGCCGCGCACAGTGGCGATGGCATAAGCTTTTATTTTGGCATAGACATCCGGTGGCAACACCTGGTCGCCGGTAAGACCGAGCAGCATGAGGCCAAGGCCGGTATTGCCTTTGGGAAGAGCCTCACCTAAATCCTCTCCAAAGGAGAGGATTTTAGCTTCACTCTTTTTCAAATTCTCGTCTTCAGCAGATGAGCTTTTGGCTCCCTCTCCTTTGGAGAGGGCGGGGGGTGAGGCGTTATACCGCGGCCTTTGCAATCCTTTATCATCATACACCTCTTTAAACTTCGCCTCTACCAAATATTCCAGCTGATGTTCTTTTATATATTTTTCGCATTGCTGGTCTATCGCCACATTCATAAAAAAGCCAAGCAGCATAGGGGCGGGGCCATTGATAGTCATGGAAACAGATGTAGCAGCTTCGCACAGGTCGAAACCCGAATAAAGTTTTTTGGCATCGTCAAGCGTAGCTATACTTACCCCGGCGTTGCCGATCTTTCCATAAATATCAGGTCGGATGTGCGGGTCCTCGCCATACAACGTAACCGAATCAAACGCGGTACTCAGCCTGTGCGCCGGTTGCCCCAGCGATACATAATGAAACCGTTTATTCGTCCGCTCAGGGCCACCTTCACCGGCGAACATGCGTGTAGGGTCCTCACCCTCGCGCTTCAGCGGGAATACGCCGGCAGTATAAGGAAACTCGCCCGGCAAATTTTCAGTAAGCAACCAGCGTAAAATATCGCCCCACGCTTCATAGCGCGGCAAAGCTATTTTGGGTATTTTTAGTTGCGATAACGAAGTGTAAAACAAAGGCTGTTTTATCTCCTTATCACGCACTTTATATATAAAGTTCTCGGCTTTGTATTTTCTTACTGTATCGGGCCACTCATTCAACAGGCGTTTACAATCAGGATGCAAATGGCTTTCCAGATGCGTATAAATTTCCTGTAGAGACGCAATACTTTGCGTCTCTTTCAATTCCATTACACCCTTCAAATTATACAACTTCATCGCCACACCGCACTGCTCATTCACCCAGTCGTTATAAGCTTTGCTGCTCTCTACAATTTCGCCTAAATATCGTACCCTATCGGGTGGAATGATATAACTCTTTTCGCTACTGCCTACGTCACTCGCCACATGTTTCACCGCGCCGATCAAGTCAACCCCTGTTTTCTTTTTTACCACTTCAACCACCGCCGCGAACAGTTCGTTCATACCGGGGTCGTTAAATTGCGATGCCATGGTACCGTATATGGGCAGTTCATCGTCTTTGGCGGTAAATAACTGGTGGTTACGTTTATACTGTTTCCGCACATCGCGAATGGCATCTAAAGCGCCCCGCTTGTCGAACTTGTTTATCGCCACTACGTCGGCAAAATCAAGCATATCTATCTTTTCCAGCTGCGTGGCCGCGCCAAATTCAGGCGTCATTACATAAAGCGATACATCGCAATAGTCCGTTATCATGGTATCGCTCTGGCCTATGCCACTGGTTTCAACTATGATCAGGTCGTACCCGGCAGCCTTGCAAATATCAACCGACTCCTGTACATGGCTGCTCAAAGCCAAATTAGCCTGCCGCGTAGCCAGCGACCGCATATATACCCGTGGTGAATTGATCGCGTTCATGCGAATCCTATCGCCCAACAAAGCGCCGCCCGTTTTACGTTTGCTGGGGTCGACTGATATAATGGCTACAGACTTATCTGTTTCCATCAGTAACCGCCGCACCAGTTCATCAACCAATGACGATTTCCCCGATCCGCCGGTTCCGGTTATTCCAAGCACTGGAGCAGCCCCACCCAAACCCTCCCCGGTAGGGAGGGCTTCAGAAATTAGCGATATTAAAGTCTCCCCTTCCGGGGGAGATTTAGAGGGGGCTGCTGGGGCTGCTTCCGCCAGCGTTATCAGCGCGCCAATGCTTTTGCTGTCCTTATTTTTTAAATGTTTTAGTTCACCATTCAGGTGGGTGCGAACAGGGTAATCGCATTGTTGCAGCATGTCATTTATCATTCCCTGCAGGCCCATGGTGCGGCCGTCATCGGGTGAGTATATGCGACTGATCCCATATTCCTGCAGCTCGGCAATTTCCTTAGGCAATATCACCCCGCCGCCGCCGCCAAATATCTTGATGTGGCCCGCACCGCGTTCGGCAAGCAGGTCGTGCATATACTTAAAGTACTCCACGTGGCCGCCCTGGTAGCTGGTGAGGGCAATGCCCTGTACATCTTCCTGTATGGCGCAGTTAACCACCTCGTCAACACTGCGGTTATGGCCAAGGTGTATCACTTCCGCGCCGCTGCTTTGCAGTATCCGGCGCATAATGTTTATGGTCGCGTCATGCCCGTCGAACAGGCTGGCCGCCGTAACAAAACGTATTTTATTTTTACTCCGGTAAACGCTCACACTTTCCATGCGGTATAATTGGTGTGAACAAATATACTGCTTTTATCAGGTTTAAATTATTACAACTTACCTGTTCTTGAAGGAGCCACACTGCTCACATAATTGAAGCTTGAGGTAAGATCGCCAATCATTATTTTAAACTCACCCGCTTCGGTAACAGTTTTGCTTACATCGTTCACAAAGGCAATGTCTTTGGGCGTAATTTTAAAACTAACAGTACGCGATTCTCCCGGTTGCAGATCTATCTTTTGGAATGCACGCAGGCGTTTAGTATCAGGTGTTATACTGGCGTATTCTTCGCGGGTATAAAGCAGTACGCTTTCCTTTCCTTCCCGGGCGCCGGTGTTTTTTACATCAACGGTTACAGTTAATGCTTCGCCATCCTTTAAAGTTGGTTTGCTGATGTGCAGGTTACTATACGCAAATGTGGTATAGCTCAACCCATAACCAAATTCATACAGCGGGTTGTAACCGTTCTTGTCATCGCTGTTGCCATTCTCAATATTCTTCCGGTAATAGTTCACCAATGCATTCGGATAACGCGGATAGGTGACAGGCAATCTGCCCGATGGATTTGCATCCCCAAACAATATATCAGCCAAGGCATTGCCACCCTCGTTACCCGAAAGATAGGTCATGATAGTTGCCGCTGATTTACTTTCTACTTCAGTAATAATTCGCGGGCGGCCCTCGGCCATTACCAATATAATTGGCTTGCCGGTTTTGGCCAGCTCATTTGCCAGTTCGGTTTGTGCCGATGGAAGATTCAGGTCGTCAATATTACCTGGATTTTCAGCATAGGAGTGTTCGCCCAAACACAATACAATAACATCGGCCTTTTTAGCAGCACTTACGGCAGCCTCAATATTTTGCAAACTGTCGAATGACGCGCCCGCTTCATACGCTACATTATCCTTACCTATCTTATGTCGTATAGCTTCTAATATGGTATTCTTATCCGCAGCATATTGATCGCTAAAATCACCCTGCCAGGTATAGCTCCACCCGCCGTTTAATGAGCGCATAGTATTAGCCGCCGGGCCGGTAACCAATACTTTTATATCCTTTTTTAGCGGAAGGATATTGTTGTTATTCTTTAATAAGGTAATGGATTCAGTTGCCGACTTTAAACTCGCCGCAGTAAATTCAGCCGAACCAAATTTTGGATAATCATCTGGATTGCCAACCGGGCGCTCAAATAGCCCCAATTTATATTTCATGGTCAGTATCCTTCTTACCGATTCATCAATACGGCTAACAGGCACTTTACCTTCTTTAACCAATTGTTCCAGCAGGTCGTAAAAAGTATAATCCGTTGGCACCATGCTCATGTCGATGCCAGCATTTATGGCTATCAGTACCGCATCTTTTTGGGTCGCGGCAATGTGGTGCCTGTCGTGCAGGTATTTTATGTCCTGCCAATCGGTAACTATCACGCCTTTAAAGCCAAGTTCGCCCCTTAATACATCGGTAAGTAAATATTTACTCGAATGCACCGGCACACCATTAATCTCAGATGAATTCACCATTACCGACATGGCCCCCGCTTTAACAGCTTCGGCAAACGATGGTAAAAAATATTCGCGCATATAGCGGTCGGGTATCCATGCCGGGGTGCGGTCCTTGCCATCAAGCGGAAAACTATAACCCAGATAATGTTTCATACAGCCCGCTACATTGTATTTGCTGCTTACATCATTGCCCTGGTAACCTTTAATTACTGCCGCACCCATTGTTTTGGCTAAATAGGGGTCCTCGCCAAACGTTTCATATATGCGTGGCCAAAGGGCGTTCCTGCCCAGATCGAGTACCGGCGAAAAATCCCAGGGGATGTAGCTCGCGCGGGTTTCATAGGCCGTTATTTGTGCTTCGCGATAAGCAAGCTCCGGGTTAAAGGTAGCCGACATCCCAATTTCCTGCGGAAAAAGCGTGCTTCCCTGCACATAGTTTTGCCCGTGCATGGCATCGATACCATATAATACAGGTATTTTTAAGCGACTTTGCCCTGCTTCAGCCTGTATATCGCTGATGATCTGGTGCCAATGCTCCCGTGTATAGGCTGCGCCGCTCACATTCAAAATCGACCCTACATGGTACTTTTCAATCGCGTTCTTTATTTTATCAGCATCAATTTGCTCTGGTTGTATGGCTTTGCCGTTGGCGGTTTTTAAAACAACGTCCAAAGTAACCTGTGTCATTTGCCCTATTTTTTCGTCAAGGGTCATTTTAGCCAGCAAGGCATCAACTCTTTTGTCAATGCTGTTCTTTGCCGCTATGTGTTGGGCATTGGTATAAATTGCATTGATTAACAAGGCGATGCAAAAGATCGTTTTTTTCATAAAAATGCTATAGTATTATATTGAGGTTTATACTAATTAGGTTTTAGAAAGTAGAGTGCTAATATAGTTGTAGTAGAAAAATTATCATCCAAATGGTAAAATAGTGTCAATAAATGCGATAAAAATATAGGTGTTTAAAAAGGTTTAAATTCTATATTTCAATCGCTGTTTCACAGTTTATTTGAAACAGCTATATTGCTTAAAAATAGGTTATTACCTTTATTATAATGAAAAAAAATATACTACATAAACTGCTCATCCTTTGTTTTTCGCTTACAGCCTCCCCTTTATTTGCGCAAAAAGGTAATATTAAACAGGTAAAGCTTACTGATTTCGACCTGCAATCAAGTTATTTAATAAATGATGATGGCGGCACTTTATCTTCTGCCGCTTATAAATCCAATGTTTACTGGTTCCCGGTTAAGGTGCCGTCAACCGTATTGACGGGTTTGGTAGCCAATAAAATATACCCGTCCCCATATTTAGGTTTGAATAATATGCTGATACCCGATGCATCGGATAAATTCAATAAAGAGTATAATTTAGAGCAGTATAGTTTTATCCCCAATCAGCCCAACCCATGGAAAAAACCCTATTGGTACCGCACCACTTTTAAGGTGCCTGCCAGCGATAAGGGCCGCATTTTTCAACTGATATTTAAAGGGATAAATTACCGTGCCGCTGTTTGGGTTAACGGCAAGCAGATAACCGACTCAACACAAATGGCAGGCATGTTTGCCGAATATAGCCTTGATGTTAGTAAACAAGTTATAGCCGGTGGCGAAAATGCCTTAGCCGTAAAAATATATCCGCTGGATGAACCGGGTTTTCCTGATAAGGAACAGTTAGAAGCTATGGGGCCATTCTATTTAAACGGCGGCCCTACGGGTGATATAGGTAAAAATGTAACCATGTTATGTTCGGTAGGCTGGGACTGGATTCCACCCGTGCGCGACCGTAATATGGGTATATGGCAGCCTGTTTACCTGCGCACCACCGGCGCGGTTACCATAGGTCAACCGCAATTAAAAACTGATCTGCCAAACCTACCCGATACAGGTATTGCCAAATTATCATTAGGCTTAACACTAACCAATCATAGCGATGCAACTAAAAACGGTACGCTCACTGTAGCTATAAAGCCTGAAAACTTTGCGGGGTTGCCTGTGCAGTTTACAAAGGCAATATCTGTAAATAATAATTCGTCGAAACAAGTTGAACTCACAGCTAATGAGGTAAGCCAATTAATAATTCACCAGCCACATTTGTGGTGGCCCAATGGCTATGGCAGGGCCAACCTGTACAGCATCAACCTGAAATATACCGATAACAACGGCATAGCCGATGACACTACTTTTGTATTCGGCATACGCACGGTCGGTTCTACTTCTACTGATGTGAACGGCTTTTTGCGACGCGATTTTTTTGTGAACGGCAAGCGGGTGCATCTGGTGGGCGGCGCGTGGGTGCCCGATATGATGGTGAACCGCGACTCCGCACGTTACGATTATGAAATGCACCTGTGCCAAAATGCCAACGTAAACCTGGTGCGCATTTGGGGTGGGGGCGTTACGCCGCCCGATGCGTTTTGGAATGCGGCTGATAAATACGGCCTGATGGTATGGTCGGACTTTTGGGTAACGGGCGATACACAAGGCGAGTTCAAAGGATCGCCGGATTGGCCGCTTGAAGGGAATGTATTTATTAAAAATGTGATCAGCACCATTTATCGTGTACGTAACCACCCAAGCTTACTGGTGTGGACAGGCGGTAACGAGGGCCATGCGCGTAAGGAACTATATGAAGCCATGCGCAGTAATGTGATCAGTATGGATGGCACAAGGCCATTCATCCCAAGTTCATCGGGCTTTGCAAAATTACCTGAAGGCTGGCATGGGGCATATCCCGATGATAAAAGATCAGGTGTATACAGTGGCGGCCCTTATGCCTGGCGCGATCCTAAGGAATATTACAGACTTGCCGACGCCGGGCGCGATTGGGTGTTTAAAGACGAAACCGGCCTGCCGTCGCAGCCGCCATATACTACTTTATCAAAGGTGATAACCAATTTGGTGTGGGATACAAAACTGCCTTTCCCGCTAAACAATAGCTGGGGCTATCACGATGCATGTACGGGTGCTGCCAAATATGATACCCTGTATATTGATATGGTAAAACGCTACGGCCCGCCTAACAGCATGGAGAATTTCTCTGATAAAATGCAACTGATGAACGCCACCGGTTACCAGGGTATTTTTGAGGCCGACGGGCATAAACTAAATCAAACAGGTGGCGTAATGCTGTGGAAACTGAACTCAGCATTACCAAGCGTGGTATGGCAGATATACGACTGGTTTTTGGAGCCTAATGCCGGTTACTACGCCATGCAAAATGCCTGCGAACCCATCCACGTACAGTTTAACCAGGATGATTCTACAGTTATGATAATTAACCGCACGTTTAAAGGCACGGGCAGCCTAACCGCGCAGGCCGATGTATATTCAGTAAACAGTAAGTTGTTGTATAGTAATACAGCTAAGGTTAATATAAACACTACCGGAACAGCATCGGTTATGCCACTAAAATCAATATTGGCAAATACAAATGACCTTTGCTTTGTAGTATTGAATTTAAAAGATGCCGCAGGTAAAATAGTATCACGCAACGCTTACTGGACCGCTCCGCAGAATAATTACCGGGCATTGAATGATATGCCGCGCATAGGATTAAATACTACCGTTATAAAAACAGAAAAAGGCAATAAAGAAAACAAATACACCCTGCACATAACGAACAACACTAAACAGCTTGCGTTCTTTGTTCGTCCGCAGTTAATGGCCGGCGGCGATGAAGTGATGCCATCGTACTGGTCGGCTAACTATTTTACTTTGGTGCCGGGACAAAATATTACGGTAACGGTTAGCGCGCCTGTGGCAAAATTGGGCAATCAAATACCATCAATTGTGGTTAGTGGATGGAATGTGAAAAAGCACGAAGTGAGTTTGAAGTAAAAAAACAGTCATTCCCTCTTTGTCATCCTGAACGTAGTGAAGGATCTTTTGAGATTGGCAGGTAGGCGATATGCAAATCACAGAGAATGCTTCATGCCTATCCATGACATATTTGGCTAAAGCCTTGTTCTTGTTCTTATTATCCGTCCCATAAATGGGACGGCAATATTTAAAAAATGCAGGCTATTTATTGCCGTTGGCTTCAGCCAACGGATAACAAGAATTAAATATCGGCTTTAGCCAAAATAGTAGCTTATCTGCGTTTATCATGCAGGATGTCATTTCCCTTTCAGTGTTTTTACAAAATTGTATAACAATGCATGACAAATAAATTCGAAATCGAACATCCGAAATTCGAAATAACCTTCGTCTTTATCCTTTCAACCTTTCGCCTTAAATCCTATCTTTGCCGATTATCATTTTGATATAATGAAGATATCTTATAATTGGCTCAAAGAATTTATTGATACGGATAAAACGCCCGAAGAAATTTCGACCATCTTAACCGGCACAGGGCTGGAAGTTGAAAGCCTGGAAAAAGTACAGGCTATTCCCGGCGGACTGGAAGGTTTGGTGATAGGGCATGTGAAAGAAAGCATTGACCACCCTAATTCCGACCATTTACACATTACCAAAGTTGATGTAGGCACAGGCGAAGACCTGCAAATTGTTTGCGGCGCAGCTAATGTTGCTGCCGGGCAAAAAGTGGTGGTGGCCACCGTTGGTACTATCGTGTACCCAATGGAAGGTGACCATTTTAAAATAAACAAATCAAAAATACGTGGCGAAGTTTCCGAAGGCATGATATGTGCCGAGGATGAGATAGGTTTAGGTTCATCACATGCAGGTATCATGGTGTTGGATGCCGATGCGATTCCCGGTACTTTGGCAAAAGATCACTTTAACCTTAACGACGATTATCAATACGAAATTGGCCTTACCCCAAACCGTGCCGACGCGGCATCGCATTTGGGTACGGCGCGCGATATTGCCGCTTTCCTGAAGATCAATATTAAAAAACCTGATGTTTCGGCATTTAGGGTAGATAATACCAGTCGCACCATACCTGTAATTGTAGAAAACGAGCAGGCGGCGCTAAGATATTCGGGTGTTACCATTTCAGGTATCGAAGTAAAGGAATCACCAAAATGGCTGAAGGAGCGTTTAGCGGTTATCGGTGTACGTTCCATTAATAACATTGTTGATGTTACCAATTACGTATTGCATGATTTGGGGCAGCCATTACATGCCTTTGATGCCGACCAGATAAAAGGCGGTAAAGTAATAGTAAAGAATTGTCCTGAAGGTACAGTATTCAAAACATTGGATGATATAGAGCGTAAACTATCGGCGGATGACCTGATGATATGCGATGCTGACGAGCCGATGTGTATAGCCGGGGTATTTGGCGGTGCGAAGTCGGGCGTTACGGCAACTACTGAGAATGTATTTTTAGAGAGCGCTTATTTCAATTCGGTTTCGGTTCGTAAAACGGCCAAGCGCCACGGGTTAAAAACCGATGCCTCGTTCCGTTTTGAACGTGGTACCGACCCGGATATGACGGTGTTTGCATTGAAACGTGCGGCACTGTTGATAAAGGAAGTTGCAGGCGGAACAATATCATCTGAAATATCTGATTTTTATCCTGCACCTGTAGCGCCGTTTGAGGTTGAAGTAACTTATCATAACATCGACAGGCTGATAGGGCAGCAGATACCACACGAAGAGATCAAAGCGATAATAGCCGCGCTGGATATTAAAATAGTAAATGAAACCGCCGATGACCTTTCATTAAAAGTGCCGCCATACCGTGTAGATGTAACCCGCGATGTGGATGTGATCGAAGAAATTCTGCGTATTTACGGGTATAATAATATTTACATCCCTACGCAGATACGGGCATCACTTAACACATCCATCAGACCTGATAAGGACGCAGTGCAGAACCAACTGGCGGATATGCTGACGGCTAATGGATTTAACGAGATTTTGTCGAACTCATTAACTAAATCAGCCTATTCAAGTGATTTAGATACTGCGGTGAAAATATTAAACCCGTTGAGCAGCGATCTGGACGTAATGCGCCAAAGCATGGTGTTCTCGGGCCTTGAAGCCATTGCCCGTAACCAGAACAGGAAAGCACCTGACTTGAAATTATACGAGTTTGGCAAGGTTTACAGCATTAAGGAAGATAAATATATCGAAACTCAGCGTTTGGCTATTTTCATAACAGGTAATGATATTGCGGAAGCCTGGAACCAAAAAGCTAAGTCAGCATCATTTTATAATTTGAAGGCTGTTGTGGATGGTATCATTGAGCGACTGAATATTAAGGATTTTACTGTTGAGGATACCACCTGCTCAAAATTGGGGTATGGTTTGCAATATATGCGCGGCAACAAGCAACTGGTTAAATTCGGATCGGTGGCGGCATCGGCTTTGAAGAAGGTGGATGTGGATAAGGAAGTTTTTTATGCCGATTTTAATTTCGACCTGATCATTAATCTTGCCCGAAAGAATAAGATCATATTCCAGGATATATCGAAATTCCCGGCCGTAAGGCGCGACCTTTCGATGCTGATAGATAAGAATGTGTCGTTCGGCGCGTTAAAAGGTATCGCCCAAAAAACAGAAAGAAAATTACTGAAGGAAGTAAATGTGTTTGATGTGTACGAGGGTGATAAACTCCCGGCAGGTAAAAAATCATACGCACTAAGCTTTATTCTGGAGGACATAGAAAAAACCCTTACCGATAAAGCGATAGACGCTGTAATGCAAAAAATAATTTATAATTTAGAAAAAGAAGCAGGAGCGGAGATCCGCAAATAATGTGTGAATTAGTGATGGAGTGAATTAGCGATTAATTTTAAATTCACTCAATCACTAATTCACTAATTCACTCAATAAAATGTCACAATTAAGCGCACAGTTAAATAAGGTAATTGATAAAACCGGGAGGTTGATCGAACTTTGTGCGGTTTTGCAGGAGGAGAACGACCTGCTGAAACTGGAGAACGAAACGCTTAATTCGGCGCTTAATGCCAGCAAAAACAAGACGAAAGAGTTGGAAGAAAAGCTTCGTGTATTGAAGCTTGCAAAGTCATTTTCAGAAACAAATGAAAAAAGTGTTGACATTAAGCAAAAAATTAACGAATTTGTGCAGGAAATAGACAAGTGTATTGTATTGCTGAAAAAGTAATACGAAAGTGAAAAGCTCAAATGGGAGAAATCTCAATAAAAATAAATATTGCTGACAGAGTTTACCCCTTAAAGGTAAACATGGAAGAAGAAGAAATAATACGAAGGGCAGCTAAGCTGATAAACGACCGCATAAAGGAGTACCAGGAGAATTACGCGGTTAGGGATAAACAAGATCTGCTGGCAATGAGCGTGTTGCATTTTGCAACATCATCATTAAAAGCAGAGAAAAAGGTTACGGTGGAAGATACCGACGTGGCCGAAAAAGTTTACCAGTTGGATAGCTTACTGTCTGAATTTTTCTCGAAGTAATAAACGTTCTTTGCATAAAAGAGAGCATATTTAAGATTTAACCGCAGTTAAATTTTAAGTTTCACTATTAAAAACTTAACGCTTCAATATCAGCGGATCAAGAGGAGTGCGTTATTTCGTTAGCATCTAACGGTAACCCATGATTCCAATATCTGTTACGAGGTTTTTCAATACATGACACTTAGAAGTTTAGTTGCGGTTTTTTTATTTATACATAACCTAATAAAATGGATTCATCTTTATATGCTATTATCGGGCTCCTGCTTGGGGTCGGGATAGGCATTATTATTGGTCGTTTTCTGCTCAAAAAGCTTTTCAAAGCGCAGGAAAATTCGGCCCAAAACAAAGCAAAACTTATATTAAAGGACGCTGAGAATAACGCGGAAATTCTGAAAAAGAATAAATTACTGGAAGCTAAAGAACGCTTTTTACAAATGAAAGCGGAGCACGAACAGGAATTAAACGCCAAAAATAACAGCTACAATCAACGCGAGAACGCCTTTAAACAAAAAGAACAATCAGTTAATTCGCGCCTTGAAAATTTAACCCGTAAGGAAAACGAGATAGACAATGTGCGCAAAAACCTGGAGCGCCAAACCGAAATTGCTGTTAAAAAACAGGAAGAAGTTGACGCGTTAAAGAATCAGCATTTAGAGCAATTGGAAAACATCGCAGGCCTTTCAACCGAGGATGCGCGTAACCAATTAATTGAGAATTTGAAGGATGATGCGCGTAGCAAGGCAATGGCTCAAATCAAGGATATTGTTGACGAGGCCAAGTTGACTGCTACCAAAGAAGCCAAGAAAATCGTTATCCAAACCATACAGCGCACCGCGACCGAGGCTGCTATCGAGAACACCGTTTCGATATTTAATATTGAAAATGATGAGATCAAGGGCCGTATAATCGGTCGCGAGGGACGTAACATCCGTGCGCTGGAAGCGGCTACAGGTATTGAAATTATTGTGGATGATACCCCCGAGGCTATTATACTTTCGGGCTTTGACCCGGTTAGGCGCGAGATAGCCCGTTTGGCTATGCACCGTTTGGTAACCGATGGCCGTATACACCCGGCACGTATTGAGGAAGTGGTTGCCAAAACCAAAAAGCAAATTGAAGAAGAGATAGTTGAAATAGGCGAACGTACCGTTATCGACCTTGGCATTAATGGCCTGCATCCTGAGCTGATCCGTATGGTTGGCCGTATGCGTTACCGTTCATCATATGGGCAAAACCTATTGCAGCACTCGCGCGAAGTAGCTAACTTCTGCGCTACCATGGCGGCTGAATTAGGCTTGAATGTAAAGCTTGCCAAACGAGCCGGTTTACTGCACGATATTGGTAAAGTGCCTGATGATAACCCCGAATTGCCACACGCTATTCTGGGTATGCAATTAGCCGAAAAATATAAAGAACATCCTGAAGTTTGTAATGCTATTGGCGCTCACCACGACGAGATAGAAATGACCAGTATGCTATCGCCGATTATACAGGTTTGTGACGCTATTTCGGGCGCAAGGCCGGGTGCAAGGCGCGAGGTGGTAGAAAGTTATATCAAGCGTTTAAAAGAGCTTGAGGAGCTTGCTTTATCATATCCTGGTGTTGAAAAAACATTCGCTATACAGGCCGGCCGCGAACTGCGTGTTGTGGTTGAAAGCGAAAAAATTAGCGATGCCGAATCGGAAGTATTAGCTGCCGATATTTCAAACCGCATACAAACCGAAATGACCTATCCGGGGCAAATAAAAGTTACCGTGATAAGGGAAACAAGGTCGGTTGCGTTTGCGAAGTAAAGCTTCGCAAATAATATCGAACACTGAACGCCGAATTTCGAATTCTGAAGTTTAACTTCGGTGTTCGATATTCAAAATTCGATGTTCGATATTTTTTTAATTACTCATTGTGGCTAAAAAGAATACAAATACTAAAAAAGCTCCGCCCCCGGCAGCGCCCGTTGGGGTGGAGTTTTATTTTGATAAGTTTGCGGCCTCGCATCAAAATCCGGCAACTAAACTCATTTATACCCTATTTATCCCGCTGCTGGTATTCAGCATTTTTGTGTTGGCATGGTGCGTGCAATTCCCATACATCAAGTTTTTAGGGCAATACAATGCCGATTTTAACTGGTCGTCGGTACTGCTTGCTGTTATGGTGTATTACTACATCAAGCTTTCGCCGGTATTGGGCTATTTTATACTGTTTGTGCTGCTGTTGTTTTTTTACGTCATAACGCAACTGGCGCAAGCGCAAACATCGGGCGGGGTACAATTATGGCTTATTGGCGATGTGCTGTTTATCGTATCATGCATAGCGTTATTTATCGGCTATAAGATGGAAGGCAAAAAGCTTTCGTTTGAATACCGGTACAAAAATGTGCTGATAGCACCGGCCTTTTTATTGCACCTGGTGCTGAGAAGGTTTAAGGTGAAGTATTAGGATCATTATAAAACAAAAAAAGGAGAACATCATAAACGTTCTCCTTTTGTGTTTAATAATAATTTATTAAGCGTGGCGTAAATGGCGTTTTACACCATCGCGATGTGCTTCGCGAACATCTTTTTTCAGGTCCTTACGATCAGCTTTAATATCGGCCTGCTCTTTCTGGGTGCCTGTGATGTCACCGGCTTTAACATCTTTTTGTTCGGCAACTTTAGCGGTTTTAAGGGCGGCTTTATCGGCTTTAATATCCTTAACATCAGCCTTTTTCACTTCTTTTTCAGCTAATTTAACCGGATGGGTCACACCCTCGCTCTTTAATGTTTTAGCATCCGCCTTAATATCTTTTTTGTCTGCTTTAGCAGCAGCAAGGTCTGTTTTGGCATCTTTCAAATCGCCTTTGCTTATAGCAGCTTTGGCATCGGCCTTTTTGTTGTCATAAGCACGAACATCTTTTCGAAGATCCTTCATCTGCGTTTTTTCTACCGGGGTAGTTGCAGCAGGGGTGGTTGCAGGTGTAGTAGTTTGAGCAAATGCAGCAACTGAAAATGTTACAGCAATAGTTAGTAAACCAAGTTTTTTCATTGTTTTAAGTTTATTGTTTAGTGAATAATAAATTAATTATCGGTATGACTATATATTACATATATGGTT
>CAIWRU010000090.1 GCA_903915155.1 uncultured Mucilaginibacter sp. | reverse complement strand
TTCATAATTGCCTTTAAAGCTGTCAGCTGTTCTTTGCTTTTAGGCTGTACAATTAAAGTTTCCATATACAAATTTAACTTTTTTTAAATACAAATTCAGGTTTTGCTATTACCTTTAATTTAATGGAAAAACTTCATCGTTGGCTAAGGGAACTTATTCTAAATATTATCGACTTTTTTTACAAGCCGTTTAAAAAATACATCCCGCTGCAAACCTTTCGTTATGCTGCGGCCGGGGGAGTTAACACGGTGTTCGATATTACCCTGTTTACACTCAGCTATCACTATGTTTTTCATGCGCAGAACCTAAATATTGGCCCATTAACTTTAAGTCCGCATATCGCTTCTTTATTTTTTGCCTTTTGTTTCAGCCTGCCATCAGGGTTTTACCTTAACCGCTATATCGTATTCCCGCAATCGGGGTTGAAAGGTCATCATCAATTGATGAGATACATTATTGTGGTTATTATATGCGTGATATTTAATTTCCTGTTCCTGAAACTGTTTGTAGATTATTTTGGATGGTACCCTACGCCATCAAAAATCTTGACCACCGTATTGGTTATCATTTTTAGCTATACCAGCCAGACTTATTATTTTTTTAGGGCGAAGACGGAAGAGTAGTTGTAAACTACATGATAGTAATTCGAAGTCAGAGAGCCCGAACAGCATAGTAGCTATTGCCTGCTTAGTTGTCAAATAAAACTACACTTGACACGTGTTACGTAATACGTTACATTTGTATTGATGATCGAAAGCATTAAGCACAAAGGTTTAACTCTGCTATGGGAAAAGGATAACACTTCTAAATTACCAGCGGTTCAAATTTTCAAGATCAGGATGATCTTAACTTTGCTTGACAATGCGGTGAATGTTCAGGATATGAATTTCCCCGGATCTGACTTACATCCACTAAAAGGCGACTTAGCGGGATTTTGGTCGGTAAAAGTTAATGGAAATTTTCGCCTGATATTTCGTTTTGAAAATGAGGGTGCTTACGACGTTGATTATATTGATTACCATTAAAATATAATAATTATGTTAAAAAGAGGAATGGCTCCCGCACATCCGGGAGAGATATTAAAAGGGCTTTACTTAGAGCCGCTGGAAATAAATATTACACAGGCAGCAGTAAAATTAGGTGTCGCGCGTAAAACGTTATCGCAATTAATTAACGGGCACATGGGTATAAGTGCAGAGATGGCTATCAGGTTATCAAAGGCATTAAATACCACACCACAGTTATGGATGAATATGCAGCAGAGTTACGACTTATGGGTGGCTGAAAAGAAATCGGATAATATTCATGTTGTTCCTTTTGCTATGGCATCATAATTATTTTACATGTAGTAGAAGCATCCGCTAAAATCAACCAATATGCAGGCATTCATCTGTTATGGCTTTACTTGTGCCGGGTTTTTCCTGTTGGCGTTTATTGCCTTTTTTAACCCGGTTAAGGTAAATCTAACCGCTAATAAGTGGTTCGGCATATTCCTGTTCTCACTTGGCTGCATGGTGCTGAACGCCATTATTTACCAGTTTGGCAGCCCTGAAAAGTATAACGGCTTAATTGCTTTTAATGAACTTTCGCGCTTTTTAATGGCGCCTGCCCTGTATTTAAGTGTGGTTCATTTTACATCGCCTGATAAGGCTTTTGAAAAGGCCGACTATTTACATTTCATCCCTTTTGCGTTGTTCTTTGTTTACATGGCTCCGGCTATGTTTGGCGCAAATGTTAGTCTTTCAGCTAACAATACCCCGGGGATTTTTCATACCGTTCTTCCGCAATTGGTGTTCTACTCGGTAAAGGTACAATTGCTGATATACTGGCTATTGGCATATTACCGGCTAAATCGTCACCAGCAAAATATCAGGCTGATAAATTCAACCATAAAACCCATTGATTTAACCTGGCTCAAATATTTGTTATTGGGCATAGTTTGCATGATACTGCTTTGGTTTAACGAGTTGTTCTTCAAAATCGCTTTCATTTCGGCTATTGCGCCTTATGCCTATGTAATTGGCGTCCTGTTCATCAGCTATTTTTTACTGGCACAAAAAGAAATATACCCTTTTGAAGAAGCAGAACTAGGCGATATCAGCGCCATCATAAATAGCGGCACAGAAGCCCCGGATATAAAACAACGGCTCACCAACGAGCAATTAAGTACCCTTAAAGGCAGGTTAGTTCTACTAATGGAAAGTGAAAAGATATACCTTGATAATGAATTGAGCCTACCACAACTGGCAAAAATAATGGACGTTTCATCGCACGATCTGTCGTACGTATTGAACCAGGGCTTTAACAAAAACTTCTTCCAGTTTGTGAACTCCTACCGGGTTCAGGAAGCTAAACAGTTGATGCTGTCTGATAAGTACAAGCATTTAAACCTGTTGGGTATTGCTTACAGCTCAGGATTCAATTCAAAAACTACCTTTAATATTTCTTTTAAAAAGGAAACGGGCCTGTCCCCAACGCAATTCATCCAACAGCCTAAAGAACGCCATACCCCTCCTGCCCTGCAATAAATACAGCAATTACATACGGATGGATAAACCCGAACGACAGCAACCCATTCAAAACTTACTATTGTGTTAAATGATCACAATAGTAATATGACAACAAAGCAATCTTTTAAAAATGCGCTGGCTTGCATTACCTCCAGTATTATTGGTGCAATAGTTTTTCTGCGGATCGGCAGGCGTTTCCTGCCATTTATTCCTTTTGTTATACTGATAGGGATAGCAGTTATTTACCTGTTAAGCGCCGTAATCTACATTTTCATCTGGAACAGGAAAGCCAAACGGCCGGATTTTAACTCTTCATCAAGGCTTGCATTCTGGCAGGGAATTACGCGTTATTTTATAGCGCTCGATCTGTGTACCATAGGTTTCCAAAAGATATTCCATTTGCAGTTTATGATTCCTTTGGGGGTACTGAACAACCCGTTCAGCAGCCTCACAGGCGAGCAAATGGTATGGGCGTTCTTCGGGCATTTCTACGCCTTCACTGTAATTATAGCGGCGCTGCAAATAGGTGGCTCGTTGCTGCTTTTATTTAGCCGTACAAGGCTGTTCGGCACTATAATATTGCTGCCGGTGCTGTTCAATATTATGCTGCTGGATTATTTTTATAACCTGGGCACAGTGGTAAATATTTATGTCAGCCTGCTAACGCTGGCGGTTATTTACCTATTGCTATTGGATTATGACCGCCTGGTACAATTCTTTTTTGCGGCGAAAAATAATTTACCAGCTGTTAGGTTTAAGCATAAATGGATAAAATATGTGTTGCGTTTATCTGTTATCGGTATTCCCTTGCTTTTAATGGCAATTTACCGCTTCCCGCAATATTACCCCGAGATATATGGCAAATACAAGGTTAGCAGCTTCACAGTAAATAATACTGCATATGATACAACTACGGGCAAAGACAGTGTATTGACCAAAGTTTTTATTGACAAAACCGACTTTGTGATGGAGTATAATAATTACCAGCGGCGGTTTATCGGGGATTACCAATATGATGAAAAGAACAAAAAGTTAACGGTTATTTGGCACTACCCTACTGCGGAAAATGATACGCTTGCTGTGCAGGTTGTTGACGGAAAGCTTGCAAACAGTAAAGTTTTGCTTGGGCGGATGGGAAAACAACAGGTTAGGGTTGAGATGTTAAAAGTGGAATAAGACACTATCGCGGCCTTGGTAGTTATACTTATTTTAGGGCGAAATAGGCATTGGTAATATAATGAAAACACCGGCCATGGTTTAAAATTGTTAATTGCGACCAGTTTGCTTTGAATCAATAATGCAGAATAAAATTTGCTATATTGTTTCATTAAATCTTTTATGATGAGACCTGTAATCTTATCCCTATTCGCACTGCTCACGCTTTCTACCCGCGCATTTTGTACTGTTACCGATACCAGTTGGTGCAATCATCAATTGCGGCCGGAGCTTAAAAACCTGCACGAGGTTAAAACCTCGCATCCATGGTATAAGGTATACGATGTAGGGCACCATACCTATGCCATAGTCGAGCCATATAACTGGGAGGAAACCATCTGCTATCTTATCATCGGCAGCAATAAAGCCCTGTTGTTTGATACCGGTATGGGAATGGATCATGTTTTACCTGTTATAAAAGAACTTACACATCTGCCAATCTGGGTATTAAACTCGCATACACACCCCGACCATATAGGCGGTAACTACGAGTTTAGCCATATAATGGCCATGAATACTGCCTACACACACCACAGTGCTGCGAACGGGTACAGCCATCAGCAGGTGCGGGACGAAGTTACTCCCGGATCGATTTGCTTAAGCCGTTTGCCTGGATTTGATACAGCGCATTACTATATACATCCATTTACCGTAACCCGCTACATTAATAATGGTTATATCATCAACCTGGGTAACCGGCAATTAAAGGTGATCCGTACTCCCGGCCACACGCCTGACGCCATTTGCTTGTACGATGAACAAGCCCGCTACCTGTGGACCGGCGACAGTTTCTATCACGGCCCGATCTTTTTGTTCGATGAGGCTACAAACCTGCACGACTATGGCACAAGCATAGCGCTGATAGCACGATATGCATGCAATGCTACTTGGGTGCTTCCTGCGCATAACCTGCCGATGGTAAAGCCAACAGAACTGATAGCGGCGGCTAACGCATATACACAAATAGTGACTGGCAATAAAAAAGTAAGTGCTGCCGATGGAGATGTTCTGACTTATGATTTCGGTCAGTTTTCGTTTAAGATAGGGAAGCAATATTTAAATCAGTTGAAGGGTTTGAAGGGGAAAATGTAATGTTTTTAAAAACTTCTTAAGTCTATGTCCGCCTTTTTGCGTTAGGGATGGCAACTGATACCGGCCCAGCGCCTAATTCCTGAAGGCGTATGAGTGGACAGCCCGGGCCTCAGGTAACGCCCAAAATTGTCTGAGCCCGAATTTGGGTGAATTTATAGAATTGGCAGGATGAAATTCTATAAATTCCTTAATTCAAAAGATTCGAGTTCAGACAATCATCCGCAATGACATATCATTAGCCCCGCAATCCATTTCTGCCAACCTGTCACCACCATTTTCCCCCTTCCTGACGAATTAATATGCCTTTTAGGGCATCTGCAACAATTTTCACTGCCAAAGCAACATTGGCACAACCCTTGTTAAATAGTAGGAGTAATCAATAGATCAATCAACGAAAAAACAAAATACATGGCTAAAATAATTGGAATCGACTTAGGGACAACAAACTCATGCGTAGCTGTAATGGAAGGCAACGAGCCTGTAGTTATTGCTAACAGCGAGGGCAAGCGTACTACACCATCGGTAGTTGCTTTTGTTGACAACGGCGAACGTAAAGTGGGTGACCCGGCGAAGCGCCAGGCTATCACCAATCCCACCAGGACTATATACTCAATAAAACGCTTCATGGGTAACAACTTTAACGAAGTTACCAAAGAAGCTTCACGTGTTCCATACAAAGTGGTTAAAGGTGACAACAACACCCCCCGCGTTGAAATTGGCGACCGTAATTATACTCCACAGGAAATTTCGGCAATGATACTTCAGAAAATGAAGAAAACTGCTGAGGATTTTTTAGGTACTGAAGTTACCGAAGCGGTTATTACCGTTCCGGCTTATTTTAACGATGCACAGCGCCAGGCTACTAAAGAAGCCGGTGAAATTGCAGGCTTAAAAGTACGTCGTATTATAAACGAACCTACTGCTGCTGCATTGGCTTATGGCCTTGATAAAGCACACAAGGATATGAAAATTGCTGTGTTTGACTGCGGTGGCGGTACACATGACGTTTCTGTACTTGAATTAGGT
>CAIWRU010000089.1 GCA_903915155.1 uncultured Mucilaginibacter sp. | reverse complement strand
CCCATTATATCGAAAATTATAACTCAGTTAGGTAAATGGACAAATGACTACCCAATAGAGAAAGTATATCTTCAACTGGATAAGCCTTATTATGCTGCCGGCGAAAATATATGGTTCAAAGCCTATGTAACCATAGGCGGGCGGCATCAGTTGTCCGCATTAAGCGGATCCTTAAATGTGGAATTGATTGATGAAAACGATTCCGTTAAAGCATGGATAAAACTGCCTGTTGTCCGCGGTACCACCTGGGGAGATTTTAAACTACAAGATACCTTACCACAAGGCAATTATCGGATTAGGGCTTATACCAATTGGATGCGCAATTCCGGGCCAGAATATTACTTTGATAAAGAAGTAACCATTGTTAACGCTGCCGGGGATTCCGTTATTACTCACTCAAAATTAGCCGGCAATAAAACGGTAGCCAAAACATCGCCTATAAATCAGTTACCAGGAAAGGTTGATGTACAGTTCTTCCCCGAAAGCGGGAACCTGGTCAATGGTTTAAACTCTACTGTCGCTTTTAAAGCCGTTGGGCCCAACGGTCTCGGCGTTAACATTAAAGGTATAGTTACCGATGAAGCGGGAAATAAAGTAACTGAGTTTAATACCCAACATTTAGGAATGGGTGCCTTTAATTTCACGCCGCAAAACGGTAAAAGCTATAAAGCGCTAATTACCTATGCCGACGGCGCTAACAATACAGTTACACTTCCTGCTGCATTGAATACCGGGTACGTATTAAGTATTAATAATAAAGACGCGAATAATATCAGCTTGAATGTTAGCGGCAGCAATGACCTTGCAAATGCGGGAAACCTTTACGTGGTTGGCCAGTCGGGTGGGGAAGTATGTTATGTAGGCAAGAGCGGAACTTCGGGTGAGGATTTTAATGCAACAATAGCAAAAAGCAGGTTCCCTGCAGGGATTGTTCAGTTCACCCTGTTTTCATCAACGGGAGAACCGTTGAACGAACGACTGGCTTTTATACAACATGAAGATAGTTTATTGAAGCTAAATATCAGTTCGTCTTCATCAGTTTCAGCACCGCGTAAAAAGGTAAGGATTGACCTAAGTGCCCAAAGCAACGGCAAACCGGTTTTTGGTACATTTTCGGCTGCAGTGGTTGATGATAATAAAGTTAAATACAATGAGGCTGACGAAACAACCATCCTGTCGCACATATTGCTTACTGCCGATCTGCGCGGCTATGTTGAGCAACCTAATTATTACTTCGATCAACCCAATGAAACAACCCGTTCTGATCTTGATGTATTGATGCTTACACAAGGCTATCGCCGTTTTGAATGGAAGCCATTAATGGCAGGTACCCTTGCCCCGTCCGTTTATCAGCCTGAACAGTTGATCGTTGTATCGGGTAGTGTTAAAACTACAGGAGGCAAACCGGTCTCCGGTGCCAAAGTAACTTTGTTTGCCCCGGCCTCTGCAGGGCAGTTTATGTTAGATACAATAGCAGATAACCAGGGAAATTTTGCTTTTAAAGGAATGCTTTTAAAAGACAGCATCCGTTTTATCATAAAGGCAATTACCGCGAAAGGTGGAAAAAATGTGGTTATAAAAATGGATAAAAATGAAGATCTGGATGTGAAAAGTAAAGGCATGTCTGCGATCAATTTCATTAAAAATGAACAAGTGCCGGGCTCTTATTTAAAGGCAGCTAAAACATTGTACCAGGAAGAGCTTAAATATGGCCTGGGTGATCATACCAGGGTTTTAAAAGAGGTAGTTATTAAAGCCCAACCAAAACCCAAAGTTCCTCATTCAAGCAATCTGAACGGACCCGGAAATGCCAATCAAATAATTACGGGTGATGATCTCTATAAAAACTTTTGTCTCAATTTAGCTGACTGTTTACCTGGCCGGTTAACAGGCGTTGTATTTCATGATGGCTTACCTTATAGCACAAGGGGAGCATATACCGAAAGGAAACCAACTCCAATGTTATTGGTAGTGGACGGCGTTCCACAGGATACCAATGACACCAAACAAGACTTAAGCAGAATCCAGCCATCCGAAGTATCAAGTATTGAAGTTTTAAGAGATCCCGGTTATATCGCTATTTACGGGTCAAGGGGTATTACCGGTGTTATCATTATAACTACTAAACGGGCAGAGGATTATTTGGATGCAAACGTTGCAATGGAAAACGGTGCATTAGTTTATTCACCGAAAGGCTACTATCGCGCACGTGAATTTTATTCACCGCAATATGATGACCCGAAAACCAATCAACCCGTAGCGGATTTAAGAACGACAATTTTTTGGAAGCCCAATATTAATACGGATAAGAATGGCCATGCGTTTTTTGAATATTATAATGCAGGTTCTCCTGGTGCTTATCGTATAATTATCGAAGGCATTGATGGCGAAGGCCACATTGGCCGCGAAGTATATAGATATAAAGTTGAATAAAGTTACTTACTTATAATCCGAAATATTTAACTGCTCTCGGCAAAATCCGTATTCATGTTCCTGGTTCGAGCAGACAATTGTCAGCCTGTTCAGCGCAAATTTTTCCACCAGGCCCAGGTACCACTCCACGCCCTGCTTATCTAAATTACTGGTAGGTTCGTCCAGCATTAGTATGGGGGTATCGGCACAAAAGGCCAGCGCCAGTTTAAGCCTTTGCTTCATACCCGATGAAAAATATTTTATCATTTTATTTTTACTGGCCTCCAAACCCAACACATCCATAACCGCCTTGCTATCCATCCCCGCTCTATACGGTTTGAATTTAAAATGCAGGTCTATCATTTCGGCAAGCGTAAATTCTTCTATCAGCTCCAGGTAGGGCGCAGCCAGGCTAAGGTGCTCAAATATCTGGTCAACCTCTACCGGCTTACCTTCATAAGCATAGCTTATGGTGCCAATTGATGGCGATAAGCTCCCGTTCAATACCTGTAATAATGTTGATTTCCCCGATCCGTTCGGCCCCAGGATGGCATAGCTTTCGCCGCTGGTAAATTTGTGGTCAACCCCCCTGAATATCCAGTCGCGGTTAAAGCGGCGTCCTATGTTTTGGAGGGTGATGGTCATGTTGTCTGAACCTTGATTAAACTGATTAAAGGATTCGCCAGATTTTTAAATTTAGATATACAAATGCTAAGATCCTGAAAATCGTGTAAATCTGTTAAATCCTAGTTCAGGAATTCCCAAACCCCTTCATAATACCCCTTTGCGAGTTCGATACAAAATTAATGATCTCGTCGCGTTCAACAGTGGGGGCAAATTCAGCCTCGATGATATCCAGCGCTTTGGTAATATTATATTTTTTAAGGAAGATGATACGGTAAATTTCCTGTATCTCGTTTATAGTTTCAGCCGAATATCCCCTGCGGCGCAAGCCTACAGAGTTTATACCTATATATGATAACGGTTCGCGACCAGCCTTGGTAAACGGCGGTACATCCTTACGTACCAGCGAGCCGCCCGAGATCATGCAGTGCGTGCCGATCTCCACAAACTGATGTACAGCCGATGTTCCGCCTATAAAAGCATAATCATACACATTAATGTGGCCGGCAAGCTGTACCGAGTTGGCAATGATCACATTGTCGCCAATAACGCAATCATGCGCAACGTGCACATAAGCCATCAGCAGGCAGTTGCTGCCAATGGTAGTAGTATTTTTATCAAGCGCGGTGCCGCGGTTAAGGGTAACACATTCGCGTATCACGGTGTTATCGCCTACGGTAACTGTACTGGGTTCGCCACGGTATTTCAGATCCTGTGGTGGCGCCGATACTACCGCACCGGGGAATATCCTGCAGTTTTTGCCTATCCGTGCGCCATCCATAATTACGGAGTTGGAGCCTATCCAGGTGCCTTCGCCTATCTCAACATCCTTATGGATGGTAACAAACGGTTCAATTACCACATTGTCGGCTATTTTTGCCTGTGGGTGTATGTATGCCAACGGCTGTATCATGCGTCTATTCCTTTAACTTTTATAATTTGTGCCATCAGCTCGGCCTCTACCACAATACGGTCGCCAACCATACCCACACCCTTCATTTGTGCAATGCCCCGGCGTATGGGCGATGTAAGGTCGCAATAATAAATTATAGTATCACCCGGCACAACCTTGCTTTTGAACCTGGCGTTTTCAATCTTCAAAAACAGGGTGAGGTAGTTCTCAGGATCGGGTACTGTTTTTAATACCAGTATACCACCTGTTTGTACCATGCCTTCAATCTGCAATACACCCGGGAATATAGGCTGATCAGGGAAATGCCCCCTGAACAGATCCTCGTTCATGGTAACGTTTTTTATGCCTATAACGTGTGTTTTTGATAGCTCCATTATTTTGTCTATCATCAAAAACGGCTGCCTGTGTGGCAAAATGGCCATTATATCAACAGTGTCCAATAATGGTTTGGCATTAGGGTCGTAGGCTTTGTATTTTCTTTTGCCTTTATCTTTTTTTATTAGCGCCTTTATCTTTTTGGCGAAGGCAACATTCGCAGCGTGACCCGGCCTTGCAGCCATAATATGCCCTTTAAGTGGTGTGCCAACCAATGCCAGGTCGCCTATCATGTCCAGCAGCTTGTGCCTTGCCGGCTCATTCTGATGGCGCAACTCGATATTATTCAATATCCCCTGCGGGGCAACTTTAATATCCTTGCGGTTAAATATTTTGGCAAGGTGCGCCAATTCAGCATCATCAACCTCTTTATCCACCACTACAATTGCATTGTTAAGGTCTCCGCCTTTTATCAGGTCGTGCTGTAGCAGCATTTCCAGCTCGTGCAAAAAGCAAAAAGTACGGCATGAAGCTATTTCCTTCACAAATTCGGTTATGGTTGATATACTTGCGTGTTGGCTGCCCAATACATGCGAATTATAATCAACCATACAGGTAAAGCGGTAATCATCATCCAACGGCATGGCCACCATTTCAACCCTGCGATCAGGCTCGGTATAATGTATGTTATAAGGTATATGGTAATATTCCCTGTCGGCATCCTGCTCAATAAAACCAGTGGCGGTTAAAGCATCAATAAATTGTATCGAACTGCCGTCCATAATTGGTGTTTCGGGGCCGTTCATATCTATCAGCACGTTGTCAACCTCAAGCCCTACCAATGCCGCCAAAACGTGTTCAATGGTGCTAACGCTGGCGCCGTTTTGGGTGATGGTGGTACCACGCGAAGTATCGGTAACATTATCCACATCGGCATCTATTACCGGTGAACCGGGCAGGTCAACTCTCCTGAATTTATATCCATGATCTTCCTCAGCAGGATTAAACGTCATTGTAACACGCTGTCCGGTATGCAGACCAGTGCCCGAAACAGAAACAGGCGCTTTAATAGTTCGTTGTTTTACATTCATATTCTAAAATATTAACCGCAATGATTATTCAGCCTTTACTTTTTGCAGTTCAATAATTATTTTTTCTAATTCTATTACTTTCTTTTCCAGTTCGGGCAGGCGATTCAAAGCAACCTGCGAGCGCATATGCGCGCTGTAAGGTGCTGCGGGCGCTCCGGCCCATTTTTCATTCTCGCCTTTTATCGACCGGCTTAAACCTGTTTTGGCTTGCAACTGCGTGCCATTGGGTATATTCAAATGCCCCACAATACCTGCCTGCCCGCCAATTATTACATTTTTACCTATTTTGGTACTGCCCGATATGCCCGCCTGCGCGGCTACAACCGTGTTTTCGTCAATCTCTACGTTATGCGCTATCTGTATTAAATTATCCAGTTTGACGCCTTTGCGTATAATGGTCGACCCCATTGTAGCACGGTCAATGGTAGTGTTCGATCCTATCTCCACGTTATCTTCAATTACCACATTCCCTATCTGGCTTATTTTACTGTAGGTGCCGTCGGCATTAGGTGCAAACCCAAAACCATCGCTGCCTATTATAGCGCCCGAATGTATGATCACGTTATTACCTATCACGCAGTCAAAATAAACCTTAACACCGCTAAAAAGGGTAACGTTATTGCCAATACTTACGTTGTCGGCTATCCAGGTGTTTGGGTATACCCGGCTATCGTTCCCAATTTTTACATTAGGCCCAATATAAGCAAATGCGCCTATATATACATTTTCGCCAATTTGTGCCGATGGGTGGATGAAGCAGGGCTGCTCAATACCGGTTTTATCCAGTTTTATTTTGTTATACAGTTCCAATAAAACCGTGATGGCCGAATAAGCGTTTTCAACACGTATAAGCGTAGCATTTACCGGCCCTGAAAGCAGCTGATCGTTATTTACAATAACAATTGATGCACCGGTGGTATACAGGTATTGCTCATACTTTGGGTTCGCCAAAAATGTTAGGGAACCCGCAGTGGCCTCCTCTATTTTGGCTAACTGATCAACCGCTACCGAAGGCTCACCTTCAACAGTTCCGTTAAGCAATGCGCCTATTTGTTGTGCAGTAAATTGCATCCGGCAAATTTAAATGTTAAAACTAAAGCAGCAAATATTATTCGTAAGGTTAAAAATGTCTCTAAACCAAATCTTTAGGGTAGCAAAGTATATATTTTTTTACCGTTTTAGCCAGCGCCTCAAGGTTTGAGTTGTCGCTGGCAGCAGTAATATCTTTTACCGTGCCATCCTTCATTAAAATAAGTATGCTACCATCACCTACTTTATAAGCGTTATTGCGTACCGCGTCGGTGAAAACAAAGTATCCTGCTTCCTCTTTGGTTATGCCATATTTTATAACGGCTTTTTCAGTCAATTCGTTTACCAGTTTTGGGTCGGGCAGTTCATTGGTTATATCCACATGGTACAGGTTGCGGGTAATCAGGTCGCGGCATAATTTGGCCAGCACAAAATCGCTGCTGTTTTCCCATATTTTTACTGCGGCCATAATATCAGTATCATCCAGCCCTGCAAGTATTTCCAGGTTCCTGCGCTCCAGCATAAACATTTCATTATTGATGCTATTTACCAGGAAATGGTTTAACGCCGGCGTGCAATTTAATTCGTCACCCTTTAGCGCTACTTCGCGGGCGCGTTTTAATATGTTTGATAATAGCTGCTCCGCCGATATTACTGTTTTATGCAAATACACCTGCCAGTACATCAGCCTGCGGGCTATCAAAAATTTCTCGATAGAATAAATGCCTTTTTCTTCAACTACAATATGGTCATCAACCACATTCAGCATTTTTATTATCCTGTCCGAACTGATCACACCTTCTGATACACCGGTAAAAAAACTATCCCGGTTCAAATAATCCATGCGGTCCATATCCAGTTGACTGCTTACCAGCTGATGCAAAAACTTTTTAGGATAAGTGCCATTGAATATTTCCACGGCCATGGTTAAACGTCCGTCGAGCTGCTCATTCAGTTTATGCATTAACAGTTTTGATATATCCTCGTGCCATACACCCTCAACAATCACCTGCTCCAGCGCGTGCGAGAACGGCCCGTGGCCAATATCATGCAAAAGTATAGCTATGCTCACCGCTTCTTCCTCAGCTTCGGTTATTACCTGGCCTTTATAGCGCAGTGTTTCAATGGCCAGGCTCATGAGGTGCAAAGCGCCCAGGGCATGGTGAAAACGCGTATGCAAAGCACCGGGATACACCAAATGGGTCATGCCTAATTGCTTTATATACCTTAACCGCTGAAAATAAGGGTGTTCTATCAGGTCGAATACCAGGTCGGTCGGGATACTGATAAATCCGTAAACCGGGTCGTTTATAATTTTCTTTTTATTCAATGTATTTTTTCTCGATACAAAAATGTGCAATAAAGGTACAACGCGTGTCTTATATTTGTTAAAATTTTGTTAATAGCTTTAAAAGCGGCAACAAATGCCGTGCTTTGGGGTTATAACTGTCTGAATTAGAATTTGCGGCGTGCATTAACATCCTGTTGATCATGAAGATCCGTTTAATCCTGGTTCCTAATTTTTAACTATCATGCAGGAAACTACCATATTATGGGCCGACGACGAGATCGACCGTTTAAGACCCCACGTGTTATTTCTTAAAGAAAAAGGATACAATGTTACCACCGTAACAAACGGTAATGATGCCGTTGATTCCTTCAAAAGTAATTTTTTTGATTTAGTATTTTTAGACGAAAACATGCCGGGCCTAACCGGTTTGGAAACTTTACAACAAATAAAGAACATAAACAATGACGTGCCCATCGTACTCATTACTAAAAATGAGGAAGAGTATTTGATGGAGGATGCCATCGGTTCAAAGATCGATGACTACCTCATAAAGCCGGTTCATCCAAAGCAAATATTGCTCACCATAAAAAAGCTTACTGATAACAAACGCCTGGTTACTGAAAAAACTACCATGGCCTACCAGCAGGATTTTCGTAACCTGGGCATGACACTTAACGAAAACCTTACTCACCAGGAATGGGTGGACGTTTACAAAAAACTGATTTACTGGGAGCTTGAACTGCAACAATTGGAAGATAGTGGCATGCATGAAATTTTAACGCTGCAAAAAGCCGAAGCCAACACACAGTTCTGCAAGTTTGTGGAAAGGAACTATATCGATTGGGTACAAAACCCAGATGGCGCACCAACAAGTTCGCCCCAGTTGTTTAAAAAGAAGGTGTTTCCGAAACTGGATGGCAAGGGCCCCGTATTTTTTATTTTGATAGATAATTTACGGTACGACCAGTTCAAGATCATTAACCCCATCATATCTGAATACTTCAGGCTGGAAGAAGAAGATACTTATTACAGTATCCTGCCAACTGCAACGCAATATGCCCGTAACTCCATTTTTTCAGGCTTGATGCCACTGGAAATGGAAAAACGCTACCCGCAAATGTGGCAGAATGATGAGGATGAGGGTGGCAAGAATTTGTTTGAGTCAAATTTCCTTACCGATCAGATCCAACGGGTTTTACGCAAGGACATAAAACATTCGTACCATAAAATTTTAAATATCGACGAGGGCCGAGCGCTGAATGAATCGGTGAATAACCTGATGAAAAATGCGCTGAACGTAGTGGTTTATAACTTTGTGGATATGCTGTCGCACGCCCGTACCGATATGCAAATGATACGCGAACTGGCCAGTGATGATTCGGCCTATCGCTCATTAACGCTATCATGGTTCGAGCATTCGCCATTGTTCGATCTGCTTAAGTTTTTAGCTTCCAAACAAGTGCGCGTAGTAATTACTACCGACCACGGTACCATCCGCGTAAAAAAACAAAGCAAGATCATTGGCGACCGTAACACCAATACCAACCTGCGCTACAAGCAGGGGCGTAATTTAAATTTTAACCCTAAAGAGGTATTCCACATCCGCAACCCGCACGATGCTATGCTGCCTAAATTGCACGTAAGCTCGAGCTTTGTATTTGCTAAGGAGGACGGTTATTTTGTTTACCCAAACAACTACAACCACTTTGTTAACTTTTATAACGAAACCTTCCAGCATGGCGGTATATCATTAGAAGAAATGATAATACCTATTGCTACTTACGGGCCGAAGTAATAAATAAACATTTTTTTTAATTTGTTGACCAGATATTGACTTGCGAAGTTTTAAAAACTTCGCAAGTCTGTTTCATTTATTCTCAAAATTATGATTGAGATTATTATTTTTGATTGAAATTGATAATGAGATGAAAGAAATACCACAAGAGCATAAAGATTTGGTATTGGCAAGGTTGAAAGAAGCAAGGGAAAACCCAAACAGTATGTTATATTGGGACGAAGTTTCCAAGCAATTAGATTCGGGCAATACTAAAAAGAGCTTTGATGCAAAAAGGTTTAATGGCGTTTTGAAAGTTGATAAAGATGCTTGCTAATTCAAAAACGCTTGAGAGATGAATGGAAATAATATGCTTTTAACCGCCTCATCTACCTCTCAACTTTCCACCGTCGCTTCCGAGATCATAACCTTCGCATCCAAAAACCGCATCTTTCTTTTCTACGGCGAAATGGGCGCAGGCAAAACCACGCTTATAAAGTCATTATGTAAGCAATTAGGCACCAATGATAATGTGGCCAGCCCAACCTTTTCCATTGTAAACGAATACAATGCCCCCGGCAGAAATATCTACCATTTCGATTTTTATCGGCTGAAAACTCAGACCGAAGCGCTGGATATGGGCTTTGAAGAATACCTTTATTCGGGCAATTATTGCTTTATTGAATGGCCGGAAAAAATCCCCGACCTGTTGCCGCTGCACTATATCAGCATAAAAATATCGGTTGAAAGTAATAATGAGCGGCAAATAATTGTGGGCCAGATTTAATTTAATAAAAATCCTTTTTTTTCCTATCTTCATCATCCGGAAAAATACATAAAATGAGTTCAGGGAAATACAGTGGGTTTTCTGACATTGCGAAGCAGGCAATGATGCAGCCGCAGGAGTCGATGCTGGAGGTTAAGACCAAAAAAAACAAGCTTTACATAGGTATCCCCAAAGAGGTTTCCTTCCAGGAAAACCGAATACCGCTAACACCTTTATCGGTGGCGCTGCTCGTGAATAACGGGCACCAGGTAATGCTGGAAAGCAATGCGGGCCAGGCTGCCAATTTTTCTGACAAGGATTACAGCGAACAGGGCGCGCAGATAGTTTATGATCATAAAACTGTTTACGAAGCTGATATCATAATAAAAATAGCTCCGCCTACTTTGGCCGAAATAGAATTGATGAAGCCCGGGCAGATATTGATATCCGCCTTGCAAATATCAACCCTTAAACATGATTGCCTGCAGGCACTGTTGCACAAAAAGATAACCGCGCTTTGTTTTGAGCATTTGCAGGATGAAGGCGGCTCGTTAACTGTTGTGCGTGCCATGAGCGAGATCGTAGGTGCTACATCAATACTAATAGCTGCCGAATACTTAAGCAATGTTTTTGATGGCAAAGGCTTAATGCTGGGCGGCATAACGGGTGTACCCCCAACCGAAATAGTAATATTGGGCGCGGGTACCGTAGGCGAATATGCCGCACGTACTGCAATATCATTAGGTGCGGAAGTAAAAGTGTTCGATCCCTCCATTTATAAACTGCGCCGCTTGCAAAATAATATTGGCTCGCGAGTATTTACATCTGTTGTGCAGCCTATCGTGTTGGAAAAAGCTGTTACCACCTGCGATGTAGCCATTGGCGCTATGCGTGCTGAAGATGGCCGCAGCCCCTGCATCATATCCGAAGAAACGGTAAGCAGAATGAAGCGCGACTCGGTTATTATTGATGTAAGTATTGACCAGGGCGGTTGTTTTGAAACATCCGAAATTACCAATCATACCCACCCCGTTTTCCGCAAGTACGATGTTATACATTATTGTGTGCCCAACATCGCGTCGCGCGTCGCGCGTACCGCTACTTATGCGTTAACCAACATTTTTGCACCTATTCTGCTGGATATTGGCGAACAGGGCGGGCTAAAAAATGTAATATGGCAAAATGCAGGTGTGCGTAATGCAGTATACATTTACCAGGGCCATTTAACCAGTAAATATATTGGCGAAAGATTCGCTATCCCTACCAAAGACCTCGACTTGCTCATTGTTTCCCATCGTTAATTTAAAAACATGCTTAAACCTATTGCCTTACAAAAAACCTTTGTCCTATTCCTGTTTCTTTTTTTCAGTAGCAATACATTTGCTCAAAGTAATTTACAAAATGCCTGGCAAGCCTTTTTCAACAATAAACCCGATAGCGCCTCGGCGCTATTTAACCAGGCCATACAACAAAACAATCATGCCGGCGATGCCCTATTAGGCCTTAGCCTTATTGCCGAAGCCGACCAGGCGCCTTCACGGGCATTTGATTATTTTCAAAAATTTTATGCACAAAGCAAAAGCCCTGCGCCTTATGTTTATGCATTATGGACCACGCCCTGTATAAACTCATCTTTTGGTAAACATTCGCCACAGCAACTGGCGCTTTTAAAGCAAATCGCAGCCAATACCACATGGGATGGTATGATACCGGCTATGGCAAGCTCCATGATCGGTGCGCATTATGAAGCCGGCAACCAGCTATCAGAGGCCGATGCTTTTTTTAAAAATATACACTCCATTGAAAACTGGCAGATAACCGGAGAGTTTGAAAATATCTCTACAAGCGGGTTCGACAGGACTTACCCGGTTATTGATCATCCCGAAGCCGATGCTTTGTTTGCCGGGAAGTATGGTGCAAAAACAGGGTGGCATGACGTTACCGATGTAAGGCGCGACAAATGGATGGATTTTACGTATTATTCCAGTGCCGAAAATTCGGTTATTTTTTCTCAAACATTCGTTAACTCGACCGATAATACCGAAGCACAACTGCGCATAGGCGTATCAGGATCGGTAAAAGTTTGGGTGAACGACAAATAAGTTTTCGTAAAACACCCCATTACGATATAAATTATTGTTATGAAAAGACTAAAACTTATACTACCAACCTTATTCTTATTGACATTCACATTGGGTGCATGCCGTAAAGACAAAACTCCCGGCCCTACCGGAGCAACTGGTGCTACGGGTGCAACCGGAGCTACCGGTGCCACAGGCGCAACCGGTGCAGCTGGCCCGCAAGGCCCCGCTGGCCCTGCTGGTGGTCCTGTTGGCCCACAAGGCCCTGCCGGACCAAAAGGTGACACAGGCGCAGCTGGCGCTACAGGTGCAACCGGCGCTACAGGTGCTGTTGGAGCTACCGGCCCCGCTGGTGCTACTGGCGCTGTTGGAGCTACCGGCGCAACTGGTGCTACTGGCCCTGCCGGAGCGAATGGTAAAGATGGTGCAACCGGTGCTACTGGTGCCGTTGGCGCTACAGGTGCTACGGGAGCAACTGGTGCTACAGGCCCTGCTGGTCCTGCCGGCCCAACTGGTGCAACCGGCGCTACAGGTGCAACTGGTGCTACAGGCCCTGCCGGACCTGGTGCTCAAAGCTTCTTGCTTGTAAATCAAAGCATATCAGTAACAGGTTCTTCCTTTAGCATACCTGCCATAACACAGAATGTTGTTAACGAAGGCGTTGTATTAGTTTATTTCAGGACCACAGGTAATACCGGTGCTTATTATCCGTTGCCATATAGCGCTCCTGGCTTAACTATAAACATGACCAATTATGGTGTTGGAACCATTAGTTTACAAGCCAGTACCACCCAAAGCGGCCTTGATCTGAGGGTAGTTGTAATTGACGGTACTTCGCTTACAACACTTTCACTGCAACACCCTGGTATAAATGTAAACGACTACGGTCAGTTGGCATCAGCCTTACGTTTAGGTAATTAATAGTTAGTTAGTTTGGTTCAATATATAAGGCTTCCCGGTTTCCGGGGGGCCTTTTTTAGTTTTAATATGTAACAAATATATTATGTAACAATGATATGATTATTAATCATTTAACATTTATAAATACAACCTTTACACATTATTTGCATGGTATTATATATTATCAGCATATATTATAAAAATTTTAATAAGCTTACTTCGATATATATCTATGAGATCATTTTTAATAATTTGTTCGGTTATACTGCTTTCTATTGCATCTGTTCATGCGCAAACCAGTCGCGAAGTACATGGTACTGTTATTGATTCAACGAAACAAACGGTTCCGGGTGCTATTGTAAAATGTATTAATGCTACCGGCGACAGTGTTTTAACAGCTACTGATGCCGATGGTAAATTTGTTTTTGCATTCGTTAAAGGGCCTAAATTTACCCTGGTGGTAACATCATTAGGCTACCAGGGCTTAATACGCCATTTTACTTTGGATAACGATACAAAGCCTGTAATACTCGATCCTATTATATTAAAAGTGGAATCAAACGTATTGAGCACGGTTAATATTGTTGGCGTTAACCCGGTTACCATGAAGGAGGATACCGTTGAATATAAGGCCAGTGCGTATCCTGTACGGGCGAACGCGCCGGTTGAAGATGTTATAAAAAAGCTGCCCGGTGTTGATGTTGACGCCAACGGTAATATTACAGCGCAGGGTAAGCAGGTTACGAAAGTAAGGGTAAATGGAAAAGACTTTTTTGGGGGTGATGTGCAAACGGCTACCAAAAACCTGCCGGCTGATGTGATAGAAAGTATACAAATGATTGATGATTATGGCGACCAGGCGAATTTAACCGGCGTTAAAACCGGCGAACCAAGCAAGATCATGAATATCACCATCCGGAAGGATAAAAACTATGGTTACTCGGCACAGGGAACCGGCGGCGATGGCGCAGACTGGCTGCCTTCAAAACCAGGCGTAACCAACGAAAACCGTTACCTGGGTAATATAAATGCATTTACATTTAATGGTGACCAGCAGATCTCTGTTTTAGGGAGTATTAATAATACCAACGCTAATTTATTTAATTTTAATGCTGCAGGCGCAAGTGTTGGCGGTGGTGGTTTTGGCGGAGGGGGCGGTGGTCGTGGCAACGCATTAAGGGCTACAACGTCATCTGGGCTGGCTACTACATCTAATGGCATTACCGATGCCCGCTCAATAGGGGCAAACTTCCGCGATCAATGGGGCAAGGATGTATCAGTGTATGGCAGTTATAGTTTTAATGATAATTCGGTTTTCACAAAATCCATCATCAATCAAACTAATTATTTTCAAAGGCCAAGTTCGTCCTACCAAAATTCAACAGAAAATGATAATCCTATAAACCATCGTTTCAATTTTAATATTGAATACAAGCCCGATACGCTTAACTATTTAAAAATCACCCCAACATTTTCATATGCCAGCACAAATACATCTGAAAATGAAAATGTTATTTACCAGGGTGCATCTAACCTGGCTTATAATTCATCGTCTGTCAGTAATTCGTCGTCGCCAAATTATGGGATAATTGCTTTATACAATCACAGGTTTAAAACCCGTGGCCGGAATTTCAGCATAAATTTTAATGCCAATACTTCTAAAAGTTCGTCGTATGATAATCCCATATACCACGGGGGGGTATTGAATACGCCGGCCTATCAGCAAATAAATACTGATAGCCATACAACAACCTACTCAACCACTTTATCATACCTTGAACCCCTTGGCAAGCGTTCATACCTTGAATTAAATTATAGTTACAGCCACTCACATACTTCGAGCAATAAATCAACCGATACATTAGCTGCTGATACAGATTTTGTGGCATTTCCACCCATACAGGACGATTCACTCAGCAACAATTACGCTTTTTCGTTTATCACTCACCGCATTGGGCTTAACTACCGGTTTGTTGAGAAAAAATATAATTATACTTTAGGCCTGGCGGCTGTTCCGTCAATACTGGACGGGCAATCAACATTACCGGTGACACCAGCAACCCACGAAACCACTTTTAATATATCGCCAACAGCCCGTTTTGTATATAATTTCAATCGTGGCCAATCATTTAGCTTTAATTATAGTGGAAGCCCGTCGCAGCCAAGTTTTAATCAATTGCAGCCTGTAACAGATTTTTCAAACGCTTTATATCCCGTACAGGGCAATGCTGATCTTAAGCCATCGTTTAGCAACAATATTACTTTAAGATACAATAAATTCAGCTTTGCTACCGGTAACATAATTTTTGTGGGTGCATTTTTTACACAAACCAACAACCAGGTTGTAACCAATACCATCAGCTACCCGGCAAACTTTTCAGCCGCCGCCCTCACTGCTAATCCTACTTTGAATAAATTAAGAAATACCAATCTCATTACCTATATAAATGCTAATGGGTACTATACCGGTTCGGCCTTTTTTAATATCTCAAAACCATGGGACGAACGTAAATATACCTTATCGTTCACCGGCAATGTAGCCTATACTAACAACATTGGTTATTCGGCATCGGTCGATTCTAACAACACGATGTCGGCTCTTGAAAGAAACATTGCCAAGAACCTGGTATTTACGCCAACTGCACGTTTCCAGGTCGCGATGACAGATATAATGGATGCGCAGGCTAACGTAAGCTATTCGGTAGCAAAAACTACCAATTCGGTAAATGAGGCCGCTTTTGATAATAACAGCAATTTTCGCACGCTAACCCTGGCTTTGAATGGTAAGAATTATTTCTGGAAAGATTGGACCCTGTTTTATGATTTTACAAGGCAGGTTAATTATGGCTACGCCAACAACCTGAACGTAACCAACCCTAATATTTTAAACGTATATGTTGAACGCAGGTTCCTGAAAGACAATATAGCAACCATAAGGCTTTCAGCTTTCGACCTTTTCAACCAAAATAGCGGGGTTTCAACGCTTACATCGTCAAATTCTGTTACCTCTTCAAATGTTAACAGGCTTGGCCGTTACTATTTGGCAACCTTCACCCTCAGGCTGAAAAAGTTTGCAGGCAAGGCCCCTGCGCCTGATAATGGATTCAGAAGAAACAAAGATGGTGGCGGTCCTGGTGGCCCTGGCGGCGGCCCCGGTCCCGGAGGTCCTCCGGGTGGTGGCCCTGGGTTTTAATGGCCCTGGCATCATATAAATAAGCCCAGTATCAAAACTTTGATACGGGGCTTATTATTTTATAGTTTTTATTTACAATACCTGGTTTATCACACGGTCGAGTTCTTCGAGGTCGAAAGGTTTAGCAAGGTAGCCTTCGGCCCCGGCATGGCCGGCAAGCAGTTGTATATCGCTGTTAGCCGAAAAATAAATAACAGGTATCTGTTTAAGCTTTTCTTCTTTCTTAAGTTTTTGGGTTGCAATTATACCGCCATCATCAGGTATCCAGTTATCCATCAGGATCACATCGGGCATAATAGAAGTTATGCGCTCAACTATATCGTTACAATTAGTAAATGCGTGTACTTCCCAGCCCTGCTCTTCTAAAATATAAATACATATAGAAAGTATATCTTCATCATCATCAAAAATGACAATCTTTTTATCAGGCCTGTCCATTAGTTAATTGGTAGTACTTAGGGTTTTATTTAACTGTAAAAATAACAAACATTTTTTAGAAAGGTGTTGCAACGTTAATATTAAAAAATAGTATTAACAAAAAAGCGGGTGATTAAATATCACCCGCTTTTTGTTAGCTTAAGCTTTTGTTGGATATCAATTAGCCAAAGCAGCTTTTTTGCGGTTTTTCATATAAATCACTAAGCCTGCAAATGCCACTATTAAAATAATAGGTATAATAGAGGTTGTGTGTAATACATCCGGTGCCGAAGCATTTTTTGCCTGATCGAGCGCCTGTGCCATGGGTGTGCCGGGCGCTGCCTTTACATACTCGGTAAGATTCGATCCCGGAGGCAAATGTTTAAGGGTTAGCGCATCAAAATGGCCACCCATAAAGATCATATAGAGCGATACCGCCAGCATACCTGCACCACCCATTAGGTTTAGCCCCACTGCACCAGTACGTGGTAAATTTTCGGCAACAAAGCCAATCATACACGGCCAGAAGAAAGCTATACCCAATCCAAAAACTATGGCAGCTAAAAATATAGCGTTACCATCTAAATGAAGGAACAGGTAAATACCTATGGCCGACAAAATGGCGGAAATAAGCAACACACCCTGTGGGGCCAGCCTATGAACTATCGGAGCGGCAAATGCCCTGCCCAAAACCTGTATTGACGCCACAAATGTTAGGATCAGAATAGGGTTATCTATCATCTTGCTGAACAACACACCTGTCCATTGATTAGTAAAGAGTTCGGTGATGGCGGTTCCGAACATACAAAAGATCATAAATATAAATAGGGGGTTAACAAGCGCCTTATACATATCGCTTGTTGATACCCCGCTGGCAACCCTTTCTGTTACCGGGAAATCTAACTTTAAAAACAGCCAGCCATAAATTAATGTAGGGATGATCATTACAGCTATTTCAACCTGCGATATCCAATAAGGAAGCGGTGTTACCCCATGCCCCAACACACTATTTAACCCAAAAACAACCAGCGTACCTATAACCAGTCCCGCAGGGAACCAAAGATGGAAGTGATTTAATTTAGTTGTCTTATTATCAGTAAACAACGAGGCAACCAATGGATTACAGGATGCTTCAACCGTACCGTTTGCAATACCTATTAACAGGGTTGAGAAGAATAGCGTCCAATATCCCGTTGCAAAAATGGTGAGAACGATACCCACGAGGTGAAAAATAAAAGCCAAAACCAACAGGCGTTTCATTCCTATTATGTCGACAACAAAGCCCCCAACTATTACAGCAAGCGGGAAACCCCAAAAGGCTGTAGCTGCTATAGTGGCCAGTTCGGAAGCATCTAACTGAAAATGTGCCGCTTGCTGCCCTAACATACCGGCACGTATGCCAAAGGATAATGATGTTACTAAAAGCGACAAACAACTTGCCACAAATAGTTTATTGGTTTGAATGTTCTTCATTTAAATTCAGCGTTTGTTTATTATAAATGGTTACGCAATATAATTATTGTTTGCTTATTCCAATGTAACATAAATCGGCATTCTTTGCCTTTATTTTTTTATCGCGTTCAGCTCATCCATCGTCCAGCTTTTGGTGCGGGCCGCGTTTTCTTCCCTTATCTTTTTTACCTGTTCGGCAGTAACTGTATGTGCCTTATTCCCAAAATCGCTGCGTATATAGCTTATGGCTGATGCTATATAATTATCATCGTTACCATTAAGCGCAGGCATGATGTTGGCGTATATCTTACCGTCAAGCGGGCCGGTTAAGCCGTAAAGTAATATCCGTATCAGCTTATCGGGGTTGCCGTTAACATCCTTGTTATTGGCAAGTGGCGGCGCAGGTGGTGTTTTACCGCCGTTGTTTATCCCTTTGCCATCCTCGCCGTGGCAACTGGCGCATAAGCTCTTAAATATTACTGCGCCGTTGGTAACCAGCAAACGGTCGGCTTCGCGCATCATGCGTTCCTTTGCGGCAATTAATTCCCTAGCAGCCATTACATCATCATATTTCTTTTGCGATTTTGCCAGCGTTCCATTGGCTGGATTATTTGCCAGGTAAGTAACTATACCCTGCGCCTTGTCGTTCTTATTATAACGTAATGATAATCCTAACTGCAAACGTACATCGGCGCTGGTATCGTCTTTTAGCGCATCAAGTTTATCTAAGAGCACAGGGTTGTTATTGCTCATAAAATCCTCGCTTATCCATACCGCTGTTTTGCGCACCTGCGCGTTTTCATCTTTCAGCGCTTTAAATAGCAAATTTTCGTTCAACGCACCTAAGCCATTAAGCGTCCACAAAGCATGTATGCGTGCCAACGGATTTGGCGAAGTGTTTGCCAGATTCTCCAAAGCGGGAACCACCGACTTATCGCCCCGCAGTACGATCAGCTTTTGGGCAGTTTCGCGCCACCAGCTATTCGGGTTCGATAAATACTGCACCAGTTCGGCACTGCTTTGCTCCAACATGTGCGGCTTTTCTTTATTAGGCTTTATCTTATTGGCTACTACGCGATATATGCGGCCCCGGCCGATGTTCCTGTCGAGCCCCGCCCTTAATATTTGCGGGCGAAGGTAACTGCCCTTAGCCGTCCAGGCGCTTTCCTGTATAATACCGTGGTACATATCAACTATGTATAAACAGCCATCGGGACCGGTCACAGTATTTACAGGGCGGAAGTTCATATCCGATGAGGCTAAGAATTCCTGCCTGTCGTATGCATTTTTAAGCATGATCATGCCTGCGCTGTCGATCACTTTTGCGCGGCGGATGAGGCGACCCACAGGCTCGCATATCAACAGGTCGCCTTTCATATCAGCAGGTAGCCTGTCGCCGGTATAAACTGATTGGCCGGTACAGGCGGTAAAATGGTTAAGCGTGCTATCGGGGCGCAGGCGCGGCAGGCCACCTTGTACATCGGGCGTCGCGCTGATTGGCCAGGGTTCAATAAAGTTGCCCGGTAACTCTCCCCAGAGATCGAGATAACCATAATACGGGTTTTGCTGGAAGTTAACAGCCGGTGTTTCGCCCCCGGCAGATGAAAAATATAAGCGCCCGAAATCGTCATGCGTTAACCCCCATTGCCCACCGGGCGATTCCTGCATAGAATCGGCCACTAATTTATCGCCGGTAAAACGATAACGAACCGGATCAACGGTCACATAAATGCGGTTGTCCAAATTCCAAATCAAACCACTTTTCTGGTGTTCTAAATTCTTGCCGTCGCGCGAATCATTTGAGTAAACCAGCTTCTTAACATCGGCTACGCCATCGCCATTGGTATCTTCATAACTATAAATATTGTTCGAATAGGTTTCATTTACCAATAAACGCCCATCAAGCGGCAATATCATACGGGGTAAAACCAGGCTGTCGATAAATACAGTTTCCTTATCCAGCACCCCATCGCCATTGGTATCTTCCATTCTTACTATCTTACAGGTCGATTTCCCTTCACCCGAACCATTCACATCCTGCATATAAGTGTTCATTTCGGCAACATACATCCTGCCGTCGCCATCCCACGCAATAGCCACCGGCTGACTAACCATAGGCTCGCTGGCAACCAACTCCAGGTGATACCCCTTTTGCAGGTAGATGTGCTTCATGCTTTCCTCTGGCGACAGATACTCCTTCGACGGGTGTGGATTAACCAGTATCCTGCCCTCAGCATCCCTCTTTACCGGGTATTGCGTAACCTTACAGGTATAAACAAACATTGATAAGGCCACAAGGCTTGGTATCCAAATTTTCTTATTTCTCATTTATATATAGAAAAGTTATAGATGCTTGTTTAGTGCATTTTGGCTACGCCCATGGCATATTTTATGCCGCCCAACAGGTGCTGCAAATACAAAGGGTCGGCATATGACTCATTGGTGTGGCCAAGCTCGGTATAAAAAGCGCGACCGCCGTCATATTCATGGTACCAGGCCATTGGGTGATAAGCCGGGTTTTTGCCGCCGGTGTAGGTAGTTTCATCAATCATTAAAAGTATATGCAGGTTTGGTTCTATCCATTTAAAGTTGTACAGCTCGTCGAATCTTTTCCATTTGGTTGGCAGGTGTTTGGTAGCGATGCTGGTTGAATCAACCACGTCAAATACCGCGTTTTGCTGGGCAGGGTGACTGTCAAAATAAGCGCCGACCAAATTGCCGTACCATTGCCAGTTGTACTCGCAATCGGTAGCGGCATGTATGCCTACAAAGCCACCGCCCGCTTCAATATAATGAATGAACGCTTTCTGCTGGGCTTCGTCCAATACATCGTGCGTAGTGCTTAAAAATATAACTGCGGCATATTGCTTCAGGTTATCAATGGTAAACTTGCTTGCATCGATGGTTGTGTCCACATCAAAGCCATTCTCGGCACCCAGTTTCATTATTGCTATTTTCCCAACAGCTATCGACTCATGATGAAAACCGGCGGTTTTACAAAATACTAATACTTTGGGTTTACCTTTTGCCGAAACACAATTGGTATTAAACATTAGTACAATAACCAATACCATAAAGGCTAAAAAGTTGGTTAAACGGTTCACATTCTTCTCGGTTTTCATATTGTTTGATATTTGGTTTATACTTTAATTCAGGATTTAACGGGTTTGAGCGATAATATATATTCTACTATCTTTTTTGCATCGGCGTGCGCCAGTGCCGGATGTGGCGCCATAGCAACCTGCCCCCATACGCCGCTACCACCGGCTATAACTTTATTGGCCAGCATTTCATAATTAGCATCAGTAGCCGGATACTTTTTGGCTACATCGTAATAGGCGGGGCCTACCAGTTTTACATCCATTTTATGGCAGGTAAGGCAATCTGATTTGGTGAACAATGCTTTTCCCTGTGCCAAATCAGCCGCTGATGGTTTGTGCGTTACGGTTTTTGTAACGGTGTGATGAACCGCTGTTTTTTTTGTTTGTGCCGATGCTTTAGTAACGGCCAGGCATTGAGCCCCAACCATAGTAGTAATTAAATATACTGTAAACTTTAACCTTGTGTTCATTTTTGTGCACTATTGTTTTTTGTGTTGATATATGTATTTATTTTAATTCTCTTATCCAGATGTTGCGATAACTTATGGGCAAACTACCGTCGCCATGGGCCTGTAAACCAATAGGCGCCGGGCCATGTTTGTGATACTTGGGATGCCCTTCATACCAGGTAGGACCTTGTAGCGCGACATTATATTGCACCAGCACGCCGTTAAAAAACACCGTAGCTTTAGCCGGTGATTTTAATGAACCGTTCTTATTAAAGGTTGGCGCTATCCATATCACATCATAGCTTTCCCATTCGCCGGGTTTACGTGCCGGGTTTGCCAGCGGAATAAATTGCTTGTAAATGCTCCCGGCCATACCATTAATGTAGGTTTTGTTTTTGTACGAATCTAAAACCTGTAATTCATAGCCTAATCCATTCCCCAGCGATGCCAAAAACACGCCGCTGTTACCGCGTTCCTGCCCTTCGCCACTAATATTTTCGGGTATTTGCCATTCAATATGTAACTGGTAATTGGTAAATAGCTGTTTGCTTTGGATATCGCCTACACTCTTTTTTACGGTGACTATTCCATCATGCACCTCCCACAGCGCAGGTTTGCTCCTGTCCACACCTGATACCCAACGGTCGAGGTCCTTGCCATCAAACAAAACAATAGCATCCGACGGCGGATCAATGAACGCCTTGCCCGGGGTGACCACTTTGGGTTCGGGTTCAAATATTTCGTTGTCGGCATTAGGCTTTGTTTGCGCTTTCGCTGTAACAAGGCTTCCGGCCAGCAAACAACTTAGTATTATACCGTATTTCATTTTCATCCAATTATTTTTCAACGGTAAGCGTGCCCTGCATCACATAAAAATGACCAGGAACAGTACATACATAAGTGTACTGGCCGGGTGCCGGGGCAACAAAATATATAGTTTGCGATGATCCGGGACCTACCAGCGTAGTGTTAAACAACAGCTTGGGCGTGTTGGGTATATGGCTGTGTTTTACCGCATCCAAACCCATTTTCATGGCCAGTTCGCCAACCGCTACAGCTTGCCCTTTTTGTGTAACCACAAAGTTGTGCGGCATATCATCCTTATTGCTAAAAACCAGCTTTATTTTACTGCCTGATTTTAGGGTGAATTCAGCTTTATCGAACTTCAACCCCGGTTTTGTCGCCATATAAATGGTTTGATCTATATGTTTCCATGAAGTTGGCAGTGTGGTTTGATTTTTCTTCAGGGCCGGGCCTTTTGCTGCGCCCATTGCCATATTCATATCCATATGATGTTCGGGAGCCGCCACTTTTTGTAAGCGGTGCGGCACATTTAATTTTTCACCATCGGGGATAAAGTTCAGCGTATAATACGCGGTGGGGTGAAGTAATGCTGTCCCTTCTTCCGATACTACGTTATCAGCTATTTTTATTTCATGGATATATTTTTCGCGCAGACTGTCGACCACCAAGCGCACTTTTAAGCCATCGGCTGATACAATTGCGGCATCGATGTTATTTTTTTTCTGTCTCACAATATCACTGCCATAAACCGGGTGGTATTTGTAAGTGAAATTGTTTATGGTGTAATTATCCGGGTTGGATGCGAACTTTTTGTCGACAGGTTTGGTAAATTCTACCTCAAAACCATCGGGCATAGCACGAACGGCTTTCATATCAAACGGCGTTTTGCCAAGCCACACCAATCTTTCCAAGCCGTATGATTTTGGGCCTTTTGAATCCCAGCCCCTGCTGGTTTGCCCTACGAATAATGAACCATCCGTTCCCCAACATAAGCGTAGCACCCCCGATTCAAACCCGCTTCTGAATGGAAATGCCGCGCCCTGGTACTGGCCTTTCACTACTTCTAAAAATACGCGGTTTATTAAACTCTGGCTTTGATCGCCCACCAGTATTTGCCCGGCGTAAGGGCCGAATTTATTATCATCGGGTATTTGCAGGAAGCCTGAAGTGGAGTTGCCCATAATATAATGCGGTATATAAACCGATGGTATTTTAACGCCGGGTACTTCGGCAGCAACTTCAAATAACGTTTTGTATGGGCGCTTGGGATCATCATCCTCTATTTTCCCTGTAGCGTCATTCCTGAAATCAACCCTTGAGGCAATATCACTCACCCTTACTTTAACAGGAGATTCCGGCCTGTTGGCCCAAACCAACCCCGCGGGGTTGCCAGTAAAATCGCCTTTGTCCAGTTCTATCAATCCGCCCGAGGCTTCCCAGTCGCCCTGGTTCTCGGTAAAAAAGAATTTCCCGTTGATCACACCCAAACCGGCCGGCGAGCGCATACCCGTAGCATAAGGCATGAGTTTGCCGTCGGGGGTTATTTCAACAGTCCAGCCGCGCCATGGCACCAGGCTTGCACCGCGCCACCAATGTTCATTGGGGAACATTACATTTAGCGTGACCATAAAATTGCCGTTGGGCAGCAACACCGGTCCGTATGAATATTCATGATACCCGCTCGATAATGGCCATGAGCAAACAGTTTCGTAAATATCTGCTTTACCATCGCCATCCTTGTCGACCAGTTTGGTTAACTCGCCGCGCTGTGCGCAATACAATGCGCCATCTTTGTACAGCAACCCCAAAACCTCATGCAACCCCGATGCAAATTTGTGGTAATACGGCGCACTGCCGTTTAGCATGTAAGGGTTGTCGATTATCCATATTTCGCCCCTGCGGGTACTTGCCGCAATGCTGCCGTTGGGCAACGTGCAAACACCGCCTACTTCCAGTTTAATATCCTCGGGTATGGGCAGACTTATTATCTGGTAATAATCTTTTTCAGTATGCTTTAAGGTATCGGCCTTACCCTGCGCAAAAACGTTGCTTTGCAAGCAGCCGCCAATCAGGATAAAACAAATAAATATCGTTGTTAAAATAGCTTTCATTCTACGCGTTTTAATAATGTGAATTACCATATCATCGAATATTCAAGTGTTGCGCCTTTGTCGGTATCCTTTACTGGCAACAGCAGCTCCTGGCTGGTTGCGGTTGTTCGCAATACCGGTTTTACATCGCCCTTGGGTAACTGCAGGTAATATTCATAATTGTTGATACTGTACATGCCATTGCCTATGGCATCGATACTTTTTGCAACTGCAACGCGATAGTATAAATTGGCCTGCGCAGTACCATTAAAAGTTACGCGGCGGGTAAGATCCTTTCCATCGGGCGATAGGCTAACTTTATCATTAACCGTTAAGCCTGCCGCTATATATTTAAAAGTAGGGTAGCCTTGTTTATCCAGTTCATATCCTTTTGGGCGATAATCAATGTTCAGGCTATCTGGCCATGCGGCGTTGTCAGCATTTAACACAGCCAACGGCGGCGCATCATTTAACTTAACCACGCTTCCCAAAGCTCTCGATGTACCATCGCCCCTGAACCACCACATGGGCGTGGCATCCACAAAGCCGCCTCGCCATGTTTGGAACATCGCGCCATTCTCAAGGTCGTACCCAAAATTTAGGTGGTGCGGGTAGCCTATGCTTGCCGCGTGGCTTATCATTTTCCCGCTAAAATTTACAAAGCTGCGCTGTATTACAGGTTCGGCCTTTACCTCCACAAATACGGGAGTTTCAACTATATTGGCATGTTTAGGTGCATCCGGATCATATTGAGTGCTTGTAACTGCGGTATTATATTTTATACTGCGGAAAGCTACCGCGCCGTGGTCGCCCTGTAAACGTAATGGCCCCATTGCAGCTTCAGTTGGGAATGCCGAGCCGCGGGTTGGGCCGGTCAGCTCCGCATTTTCAATTATAGTAACTCCGTTTAAAACGATGCGTATAACGCGTGCGTTGGCAATTTTTTTACCCGACGCGTCAAACTTTGGCGCTAAAAAGCTGATCTTGATATTTTGCCATAACCCCGGTGCCCGGCTTACATTCACGCGTGGTGCAATGCCTTCATAGCCAAAATCTCCATTGGGCCGCGTTTCATCCCAGCGCTCATAAACCGAGCCCAGGTCCTGCGATGTTAATGTGTCTTTTGCCCAGCTATCCAGCAATTGTATCTCGTAACGACCTTGCAGGTATATGCCCGAGTTTGATCCCGGTGGCATCATAAAATCAATATCAAGGTTTATGTCGCCATGCTCCAGGTTGGTAAAAATATCTTCATTCTTTTTCTGGTTGGGTTGGTTTACCAAAATGCCCTGGCCGGCTTGTTTTTCAAAAGGTTTATCCAAGTTCCCTTTAACCGACCCTGCTATGCTCCAGTTTTGGGGAGGTGTTTTAAAAGCCGACAGATCTGTAAGCGGTAACTGGGTGTAAGCAGCATTTTGTGCCCGGCTGCTTATGGGTATAAACGCGAGGAGGCAAAAAAAGCCCATCGCATTTTTTATATTAAAAAACTGGGTTTTTCTCATAATTGAAATTTAGGATAGGATTGGTAAAAAACGATTAAGCTTGCAATCGATTGCATATTTAGTAATTAAATCGATTGCATATTTAGTAATTATTTATGGCAATTACAATATGTATATACAAATGATACATTTCCCTGTACAAATTATCAGGTACCCATCATTATTGCTGTGGGATGAGTGTTTTTTTCGGAAGAGAAACGCGAATAATTGGGAAGTTGGATAATTCGGAAGGTAAAAAAAGAAGCAGGGATTGCGCGATTCCCTCCCTGGGGAGGGGCTGGTTTGAATATAATTGAAACGTATAAACCCCTCCCTGCCCCTTCACTGTCGGCCGCACCCCTCCTTAGGCTACCGTGTACCCACCTCTTGGTGTCTTAAACCCCGTTAGGGGTTAAATATTGGTAGAAACAGGTTTAAAAGATATATATGTGTGCCGTAGGTACATAACATAGCCTGCTTATATCGCGATTCATACCGCATTTGTTAGCGTATAGTTGATTAGTATCGCACCTAACGGAGCGAAAAAATCTCCTTTTCCATGCTTTCTACCAATATTTCACTCCTAACGGAGTGGATTTGTAAACGATACTTTATCGCAAAAGATGTGGGTACACGGTAGCTCCGAGGGGAGGGGATAAAAAAGCGACTACTTGCTGCTATATAGCAAAGGATTTTGCGCATCATCATTCATCGGGTCGCCGACCTTTAGTTTGGCAAACTGGGCGTCGGTGAGGATGTTTTGGGTGCCGTTGAACACGTTGCCATCGGGCATATAGGCGCAGGTCATGGCGCGGCGGAAACCGGGTGTCATATTGGCGTGCGCGCCGTGTATGGTTAGGCCGTTATGGAACGAGCAGCTGCCGGCCTTCATTGGTGCTGCCACCGACTTGGTGTTTTTAAACTCGGGGTATACATCAAATATAACGCCCATGTTTTTGCCTATGCCGGGGTTTTCATAAGTGGTTTTTTTGTGCGACCCGGGGATGAAGAATAAGCAGCCATTTTCATAGGTGGCATCATCCAGCGCTACCCATATGGATATGGCGTTTCGGTCGGAAAACGACCAATAGGGCGTGTCCAGGTGCCAGCTGGTAGGGTTGGCCCAGGGCTTTTTTATCAGTGCCTGGTCGTGCCATATGCGTATGCCGTTAACGCCCGCTAAAGTGGCGGCCATTTTGCCAAGGCGTTCATCGAGCATAATCTCGCGCATTTTTTCGTTGTCCTGCCAAAGGTTTATCAGCTGGTCGAAAACGTTGTTGTAGTATGATTTATCTTCGGGATCGTTTTGGTCGGGTATATCTTTCCTGCCGGGGAGTTTATCACCGCCGCGTTTGGAAACGGCTTCGGTCAAAGCACTGCGCCAGGACGCCAATTCATCTGCCGACAAAAAGTCTTCAATTACCAAAAAGCCATTTTCCTGGTATTGGTTTACCTGTTCGGTTGTTAGTTCGTTTTTCATAGTTAATAGTGTTAATGAGTTGAATGTAAATGTCTTGTTACGAACGGGCAATAAAAATGCATTAAATGGCTAAATATTTGTATTTTTTGATATATGGTATTATGGCGTAACCTGTCGCGCTTCGTTTACCCACCCCGACTGCGCTACGTTGGTCGGCCCTCCCTTTGCTGCGCACAAGGAGGGCGAAAAACTCCGTTTAGGAGATAGAGGGAGCATATCTCGCCCTCACCAGGTCTTTCATAAAACAGTTCACCTCAAACTGACCGGCAACCGGTTGGTTGGTAAATGGTATGGATGGCATGTAGGGCTGCGGACCAAATTCGGTGGTAATGGTTAAGTATTTACTGTTGCGTTGTTGGTGCAGTTCTGCTATCCTGTCCCACCAGCCTGTAAACTTTTGCAGGGCATAATCCCATTCGGGTGCGCCGGGATGACCTACCTGTGGCCCCTCCTCAAAACCCACGCGCGAATGGATGTGGGCGGTACGCCAGATAGCTTCGTGTACTATAGCTGTAAAATTATCTAACATGCTCTCTGTCACGCACGTCCAGTGCGAAAAATCTGCGGTTATTTGCAGGTCCTGGCGGGCTTTAAAGTATTCATTCGCTACCCCGGGGCTGTAAAGGGCCCGCTTTCGGTGCGTTTCGTGTACCACTTCAACGCCGGTTTTGGCGGTAAATTCAAAGGCAATATCAAACAGTTCAAGGTTCTGTTCAAAGGTAAAATAATCGCGCCCGGTGTGTGAGTTTATACGCAGCGGCCCCGCTTCGGCACAGTTACGCAGGTTATTTAAAAAGGCTGTTTTAAACTCTTTAAAAGTATCGCCGGCGGCTTGGTGTTGTTGTACAACGATGGGCATTTGGTGGTGTTGCAGGTAGTCAAAAAGCTCCTTTCTGCGGATAGGGTCGGTTGGTAACCACATGTCGAAACCATCGTAACCGGCATGGCGCATCTTATCTAAAAAAGCAAGCTGATCTAAATGTTCATACCCCCAGCCGGGTGCAAATACTTTTAATTCCATTTTTGTGTTTTTTGATATTTCAAATAGGTTATTGTACCTTTAGTTTTTATGTCGAATCTAAGCAAATATTTAACCATTACCGAGGCCGATAAGCAATGGGGATTTTATGTGACCGCGGTTGGCCGCAGCAAAATTCAGCCTAACGAAGATTATCCTAAAAACAGCGAACACCCGATAAGCCATTCCTTTACCTGGAACACCGGCCGTGTGCTTGATGCATATTACATTGTATTTATAACGAAGGGGCAGGGCGTGTTTGAGTCGTCCGAGACCGCACCGGTTAAAATTACCGCGGGTACCTGTTTTTTTCTGTTTCCCGGCGTATGGCACCGGTACAGGCCAGATGAGGCATCGGGCTGGGAGGAGTATTGGGTGGGCTTTAAAGGCTTTTATCCCGATGAGTTAATAAAGAACAGCTTCTTTAAGCCTATATCGCCGTTTATTAATGTAGCGGTTAACGAATCTGTGCTGCATCTTTTCCAGCAAATTATTTCAACCGTAAGTTCATCGGGGTTCAATTACCAGCAGATCATATCGGGTATTACCATGCAGCTACTTGGCCTGTTAAGCACGGTATCGAGCGGTAAAATATTAGCGGCCAACCCCGAGCTTACCCTTATTGAAAAGGCGAAGTTTTTGATGCAGGAAAATATTGAAAAACCACTTGATATGGAGGATATAGCCAAAGCGCTGCCTATGGGTTACTCGGCGTTCCGTAAGTCGTTCAAAAAACTAACCGATTTATCGCCCAACCAGTATTACCTCGATATCCGCCTTAAAAAGGCTATCGAGCTAATGCGCACTACTAATCTTAATTTTAAGGAGATAGCCCATAAAACAGGTTTCGAATCGCCGTTTTACTTTTCCAAATTTTTTAAAAAGAAATATGGAGTGGGCCCCAAAGGGTATAGGCTGGGGATGGTTATCGATAAAATAAAGTCGTTCAAAAACTAAATTTTCGCACTCCTGCGGGCAAACTTTTTACCCCATTCGATGGAAGGCGCCTCAACGTATTTATAGGCAAACATTGAAACGAAAATGACGACCACCATTAAAAAAGTATCGACCAAAATATTTAAAATAAGATAATGTTGCACAGCTTTTATTTTATACAAAAAGCCCAGCAGATATACGCATACCGGTACATGCAGCAGGTATATGGAATATGAAACATCGCCCAGGCGGCTTAAAATATTATTGCCAAGCGGTTTTCGGCTATCAATAAATATGGCTCCCACGGCTATGGCTACAGCCATCAGGTAACCTATCTCTGGGTGCTTTATGCCTATCCCCGCAGCCGATAAAACAAACAGTAATATGCCTGGCCATTGCAGTCCCTCATCAATTAAAATACATAATGCGTAGCCCAGCATAAAAGTTGGCAGTTCGTTAAAAAAGAACAATATGCCGGTTTGCTGTAACGGTACTGCTATAGCTGTGGCAGTTAATACCAACGGTAGAACTATCTTCCATTTTGCCTTTGGTATTATCGCCAGAAAAATAATAATATAAAAAAACAACTCGTAGGGCAGCGTCCAATATACCAGGTTAATTAATTTAATGTTTGACAGCGGGTAGGTATATAGAAATATTGTAGACAGTATTTCATCGGGCTTTTTGGGCAGTGTGGCGACGGAATTATAGCCTGTAGTGATTTTAAGAATTAAAATACACAGCAATACCATACATACGCTAAACCAATATGGGGGAAATATTCTGAAAAGCCGCCGAATAATAAACTCGCGGGGCGTTTTGATGTGTTTGTGGGCAAGGCGTATGCAATAACCGCTGATAATAAAAAAAACAGGCACGCCTAATTTGCCCCGGTTGCAAAAGTCGGCGTACCAGCTGGTGGTAAATTGCATTGGCGCATTAAAATGGAAAAGCGCCACGTACGCAGCTGATACAAAACGTAACAGATCGATAGTATGGTTCCGGTTTTTTGCGCCAGGTAAAGGGACAGACATTTACAGGTTTAATAATAGCGATGTAATTTAGCTGTTATTTGATGATTAACAACTATGTAATATAAAATTCCAAATACAAAAAAAGCCCGCAGAAATTCATCTGCAGGCCCTCTCACTTATTTAAAAACTAAATTATATAGCTTTGTTAACCGCTTTTGCTTTTTTAATGGCCATTACGCCAATGCCTGCGCCCGCTACCAATAATGCTCCTATTGCGGTGTTTATTGGGAGGTTTTTATCGCTTTTATGATCCTTATTATCCTTGGGAGGACTTGGTTTGCACTTTGCATCAGCCTTTACCTGTGAGGTATTTAACACAGCTAAGGCGAAAGAAAGTACCAGAAAAGTGTAAATGCGTGATCTCATTTGTTGTACGGGTTAATGTGTTTTCACTTTTTACGTACGAATAGTGTAAAGGTTACACAACCAGGCACTTAAACGGGAAAAAAGAATAGGAAAAATGGCACCAAAGACTGCCCTGAAAAAAAATGAAAATTATTTTTTGAAGAATAAGCTGATAACCCTATATTTGCAGTCCCAAAACAAGGGAGTTTAGCTCAGCTGGTTCAGAGCATCCCGATTTATAATCGGGAGGATCACTGGCAGGAGGGGATAAACAAAAAAATAAAAGGGAGTTTAGCTCAGCTGGTTCAGAGCATCTGCCTTACAAGCAGAGGGTCACTGGTTCGAACCCAGTAACTCCCACTTACTAATCAGGCACTTACGGTATAAAAACCATAAGTGCTTTTTTATTTGCATACAATTTGCATACAAAAAACCTCTTTAAATATTTGTTCCGGGCTGAAATCAAATAAACAAAACTGTAAAATTATATTTTCCCGATTCCAGTCACGTAAAAACAAATTGATAATCAATAGATTATACTAATTTGTGTTCTTTCAGGCACACAAGATTTTATACCCAATAAGGTACATATTCAGTAAATTTAGATGAAGGATTATTAGGATCTTTAGGTTTTATTCTGTTCATCTCAACAGAATCTTTAATAACCCTTGAAACTTGTGAGCGTTGTTTCTCATGCATTTTAAACCGTTCTCTTAAACTGGTATTTGTCATACCACCCCTCGCGTAATATTGTATGATGCTATGTTGATAGCTTGCTTCAATTCTCTCTGATACGGTCATTTCAGCAAAGGTCTTAGGAGAATACATAGTAACCCGAAAGGAATTTTCCAATTCCTCAAACTTAAGAGGTGGTAAGCCATATAACTCAATATGGGCTACTGCTTTTTCAAAACCGGACCCGCGCTCCTCACAAATATTAAATCTTCTGAACACTGACGCAAGTAATTCATTTCTTGATTCTGGAGTAGTTCGAATAAGGCGATCTATTTTTTTAGTAGGTAAAAGTTTACCGGGGTTAGAAATTTCAACTCTATCAGGGAAAATTTCTATCATTGGCCCACTTCCCTTAACAGCAAAATCTTGATGTATTAAAGCGTTAGCTATTAATTCACGTAAGGCAATTTCAGGGTAAATAGTAGTTTCCTCTCTAAGCGCCCTTTTAATTATTTCGCTACCCGGAAGCAAGGCATCTAACAATCCCATTAACTCCTCAAATGCGATAGCATAACCTTTACTTATGGGGTATTCTTTTTCAGTAACAAGTTTGTTTTTCCCTTTATACTTAATTACTCTAATTGATTTTCTTGTCAATCCATCAAAATCATTTAGACTATGTGCAGCAGATAATGCCCCTAAATTTGTAATGTAGTAACCTGCACCATCAAAATTTTCAATCATTCGTTCACTTTCCAAAAACCGCATTATTTCATCTGTGGATTGAGGGATAGGAGTTTTTAATAATTTATAAATTGCGGCATAGTCTAATAAAGCCAGCACTTCTGTTTCTGACTTTATCTTAGAGGAATGAAGTTCCTCGAATTGTGGGTTTTTTGAGTTGAGCATTAATGCGCCAACCTCTTGCCTGGAAGCTTTACGGGTACTTCCCCCGGTTCTGATAAAAGTATCCTCTAAGGTGCCATTTGCTATATGAACAGGCTTTACCGAACTTTCATGTATGTGAATAAACAACAAAGGCTTACTTTGATACAGTTCAATAGAATGATCAATTTTTACAACCGGGTTTAAAGAATCCCTTGATATATTTGAAATTCGCTCAACAATAGAATCAATATTTAGCTTTGATATACCAACTACCTGACCTGTTTTATCTTCAATTCCAAAAACTAAATAACCACCTCCCGGCAGGTTGGCCATTGCTGAAAGATGCTTTGACAGTTTTTCCGGCTTTGTGGTAAGTTCAAGCTTCCAGTCAATCTCATTTAGTTCTTGAGGTATTGGGAAAAGGCTATTATCGAGCATTGCCAAAGCTTTATTTATCCAGTTCTTTCTTGTCGGGTTTAAATCATTCATAAAACAATTGATTATTAGCACATTACAATAAAATTCCGGATTTGAGTCACATAAAACGGATAATTGTAATTAAATATAATGTAAAAATAGAAAAGTTTATGGTTGTTGGCTAAAATGCCAGGTTGGGTATTGTATGCCAACTATTGAACAAACCAACTCATTTTACCGCTTAGGCACCAAAAGCGCAAGCCAGTTAAAGTGTCAAGCCCGGTGCAAGCCGATGAAAACAAACAAAACTGGGCCGTTTATATAGGCTTGACATTTTAACGGGCGGCGGTAATTTTGCCGTTTGTGGTGAAATGAGTAAACTAATGTCCTATAACCATGCTGAATAAATTATTACTCCAACTTATAATATAGCCCTAAGTGGTTGGAAATGGCACGGTATGTTATGAGGCACGAATTTCATTCCTGCCAGCGGGGCAGAAAGGCTGACTGTGTAATGAAACCCGGAGCGTTAGCGTGTGGTGCAATGAAACAGTTTGCCTTTCTGCAAGGGGGCTGCACCACCACGTAGGGGTTTTCTATTTGGGTCGCTTTCTTGATTTTTTCCCCCGCTTGACATTTTGTATATCGTTGTCTTTATCTTTCGTAATCTTCCCGTTTTCCATCCTAATAACTATTTTCTCCGCTTCATCAGGATTGTTTGTATAAATGCTATCAGCCCATTTTGTAGAACTTGTATCAACTTGCCGCAGCAAACGGTACTTTATATCAACTGCTTGTAAACGGTTGCTCTCTGCCCATAAATGACCGAATAACCCTGTACTGATAGCCGTTACAATTAACAATATCATCCCGGCAATAATCCAGCCCTTAGTTTTAAAATCAAACTGGTGTTTAACTTTTAAGGGTAACGCTTTTCGTATGGCCTCCAATATACCCTTTGATTCAGCTAATGTATTTTGGACTTGCCCTGCCGGGTAGCTGATATTTAGCTGCCCAACGACCGTCTTTAATGCTTCACTCTCCTTATTGTATTTAAGTAAAAAGGTTTCAAAAATCTGTTTTAATGCTTCAAATTGAGGTGTATAATCGGTAATTTTTATTTCTCGTTTATCAATTTCGGTCACTTTTTTAACAATGCTATCCATTAATTCATCTACCCCGTCCATCCTTTCGGTAAGTTCATTTAATTCTTTCATCTTGATATTCCCATGCTTTGTTCATGTTCCTGTTTCTTTTTCCTTTTTATTTCCGGCGTACTATCATCTTCCGGCATACTTTCAAGCAGGCCGCCTAACAATTGAGTTCCTGTTGATAGCACTTGCTTTAGGTAATGTGTTTCCGGTGCCGGCTTCAGGTAAGTAGTTTGCTCCGGCCTTTGCAGATTGCTTTTTTCCTGTTCAGGATTTTTCATAGCTTCCCTTAACTGATCTGCTAAATTCTTTTCCGGCTTGGCCTGCTGTGCTATTGCGTGGCTAAGTTTTGCATAACTTAAACTACGGTCAATCTCTGACCCCTTAAACTTATATTCCCCTTTGCTGAAACTAATACCCTGTATCTCATTAGTGCCGCTTTTGTATTTGTAAAGCATACCAATTCCCTGTTTTGCCAATACTTGTTTAAGTTCATTAAGGGTTTTTACTTTTTTGCTGGCGGACTTAATGGCATCGAATAATTCATATTTTATTTTATCCTTGCCTTTAAGCTGCTTCCGGTTTACCTGTTCTTTTCCCGGTGACATGTAAAGGCCATGCTTTAAAGTCATATCCTTGCATACTTTGACATTCCGTTGCTTTTGAAAATTATCAGCTATAGTTTTACCGTTATTATCAACCCGGTTGTAAACTATGTGTATATGCGGGTGATCCCTGTCCTGATGTTTAACTATTAAATACTGCGTTTCCTGTATTTTCATTTTTTGCAAATACTCTTTAGCCATATTTACCATTACTTCATCATTAAGCTTTGACAAGTCGTTAATACTCCAGCTTAAAGCAATGTGTCCAACTGCCTGTCCTAAATTAGGATTGTACTTTCTTTGCAGGTTAAAATCATTTATCGTTTGGTTGGTTTCTTGTACTCGCACACCTGCTCCCTCCAGTATTAAGGCATCTTGCTTTTGTATTACATAGCGGATACAACCGCCGAAACTTCTACCCGTTATCACTTTCCCGATCATCTTTGTTGAGCTGTGTTAAAGTATTATCAATTTGTTTCAAGACTTCCTGGCATTGACGGACTACCTTTAATAGCCCAAGCTGATGTGCCAGTTTAGTCAACTGGTTAAGGTTGTTGGCAAGCTCTGCAAGCATCCAAAGGATACGCCGCTCATCGGCGGTTAACCGGGGTATGACTTTTGCGCTTTTAGCGGATGTCCTTATCCAACTACTTAGAGGCATCCGGGCATCTTTCGCTTTACTGCTTATATAAAAGCGCTCGGTCGCTGTCATCCTAATACGGATAATCAGCTCCCGTTTAACCCTTTTTTTCGGCGCACCTCCCTTGTTTTTTGGTTGGGTTACCTGCTGTTTATTAGTCGTCTTTACTGTTGTTTCCATCGGTTAACTCCTTGATTTTTCTGCGCTTTATTCCTTTTGCAACCAACGGGCGCAAAAGGCAAGTTTGCCCGGTGCCGTAGGCATCCGGGATGTTTTTGTGGCAACAAAAACACAAACTTGCTCTTTGTTATCGGATAGATTGGATGGCTCCCCGCAAGCGGGAATTTTAATGGCGGCAATGCCGCTAAACCACACATCTGTATATCCTGGCTTTACTGTCAAAAAATAAAAACTTGTGATTTATTTGCGCCGTAAAGAAAAGTTCTTGCGGGGTAATTGGATATTTTCACGCAGTTCGCTAAACGTATGTTTGCGGCCCCGTTTAATCCATTCTTCCAATTCTGATTTGTAGAAATACAGCCGCTTCCCTTGCTTATTAACGGGGATTTCTTTTCGGCTTACCTTACTGTATAAAGTAGGTACTGCAAGATTTAAAAATTTGGCGGCTTGTGTAATGGTAAACAGGTCGTCTTGCCCTGGTTGTTGCTGTTTCTGCCCGGCAAGCAGGGCTTCAATGTGGTTCACTTTTTCAAGAAGCTTACTTATTGCTTCCGGTAATTTGTCAAATGTTAGTATTTCCATAACGCATATTTTGTTTTATGCTGCAATGGTAAGGGCTTGCTTTGTGCGGTTACAAGTAGGTAAACAGTAACCCCACTGTTACCTACCCATTTTTTTGTTATTTTTTGTTACGGGGAACTGGCAGGATTAAAAAATGCGCTTCTTTTTGTTCAATTTTTAATATGGGTGATTTGCAGGGCCTGGTCTTAGTTGATATTAAACTGTTCAGATAGTCCTCTGTTAGTTCGCGTGGATGACCCTGACCTGAAAGATACAAGAACTTTGGGGCTATCCATTTTTCCAGATCGGTTTGCAAACAACCAACAATTATATTGTTATCGAATAGCTGTTTGAAAGCATCTGCCAACTGATTACCGTTACCCCGGAATATCAGCGGGGTATCCGGTTCAATATTTTTAAATAATAAGTCGGATAAATTTGAATGATCTTCCTGCGCAAAATAAGGTTTCAATACGTTAAAAAATTGCTCTGTTGTTCCATCTGTAAAGATAGGATACCTAACAATTGGCTTAATTGTTTCTTGTAGTGAAAGCTGTGTATCTTCCGGTTGGCTACTTATTTCATTAGTTACCGGTTCTGTTTTCTTTAATGTTGCCCCGATATCCTGTATTAATTCTTTTAAAAACAATTCCCGGAGCTTAATAGAATCCGCAAGATCTTCTACAAACTGTGCGCTTACAAAAACATCTGCACTATCACCTTGCAAATTATGAACGATAAATAATGTATCCAGCCGTATTGTAAAGGGATAAGATGATTTATAGTCCTGGTGATAATCATGGTAATGCTGGTGATAATTATGCCATAATTCCTTAAAGCGATTTTTTACCTTGTTTAATTCTACCAACTGCAAACCAATACGCTCCTTATCCAAAGCCAATACATCAATAAACGCCATGTCTTTTAATACCCGTAGTTCGCTTTTATAAGAAAATGAATCATAGTATTGTGTTTCGCGGGTGATGTCATAGACTGACATTTCCCGCATTTCATTTGAAGCCGCTTTAACAGATACTTTCTGATTGGTTAATTGCAGGGTAAATGTTTGAATGCGGGTTAGAAATTCTTTAAAGTGCTGCATAGGTTTCAGTGAGGTATTGAGGCTAACCATAAATCAATTTGCGTTAACCCGGCATATAAATAGAATCAAGCTATCTTTTGAAAGGAATAAATAACTAATTATGTTACCCTTAGCTTACTCAATCTATTAAATACATTTTAGGAGAACTTGTTTTAGGTAATAGAATTAAAAAACTCACTTATATCAACTTTCAAAACTTCTGCAATCCTAACCAAAGAAATTATTGTAGTATTTATTTCCCCTCTTTCAATACGGCCAATTTGTCTATATTCGATCTCCGTTTCGTGAGCAAGGGCTTCCATAGTTAAACCTTTCTCATTGCGGATACGGCGTATATTCGTTCCTACACATTTAAGAAAAGTATCATAACGCTTTTGATCCACGCTACGAAACTGACTTAATAACTTAAAATAAATTAGGTCACAAAAGACCTATTGCTTATTATTAATCCAAATCATAAAAAAATGAAAAAACTATTATTTATTTTAATTATTCCTTTTGCTTTCATTTATGCAAAAGGTCAAACATCTGCTAAAATTGAAACACAAAAAAGCAACGCTGAAAAGTTTTCTGAAACATCAGGGACATTAATCCAAAAGGAGTTTATTGATATAGGAAGAATAAATTCAACCTTAATTCAAGTTGCAATATTTACCGATTTAATTACCGGCAAAAAAGCATCAGCTGTGAGATTTGAAAAAGGAGATAAAATCGGAGTTATCGATGCCGATGAGTTGGATGGGCTAATAAAATCAATAAAAATTATATCTGCTAAAATATTTCCAACAACTGTTACAAATTATACCGAAGTTAATTTTGTTAGCAGAAGTGGCTTTTCTGCTGGATGCTTTTGGAGTAAAATTAAATGGTCGTCATATTTAAAAACCGAAAAATATGATGATG